>NZ_DAOMFK010000237.1:0-4249 GCF_035429765.1 Nocardioides sp.
AGTGAGGCGCCCAGCAGGGCGGCCTCGCCGACCACCGGCCACCCGCAGAACCGGGGCAGCATCAGCCCGGCGGCGGCACCCCCGCCAAGCACGACCAGGCCAGGCACCCCGGCCAGCAGCCCACCGGCCGCCACGACGAGCACCAGGTCCAGCACACCGGGCCGACCCGGCTGGGCCGGCGGCAGCACGGAGCGACGGGCCGGCCAGGCGGCCGCCAGCACCGTCAGCAGCGCGAGCCCCGCGCCCAGCAGGAGCGCGAGACGGAACCGGCCCGCCGGCTCGAAGTCGAGGGAGACCCGCCCGGCGGCGCCCGCGGGGACGATCCACCCCTGCTTCCAGCCGTCGACCCGCTGCTGGCGGAGCGACTCCCCGTCCAGAGTGGCCGTCCAGCCGGCGTTGAGGTTCTGGGGCAGGGTGAGCAACCGGGGCTGCGCGCTCGGGCTCAGGGTCAGCCCGGTGGGCGCCAGGGTCTCGTCTCGGGCGACCGCCACCGGCGTGGGACCGGTGCGGGCGAGCTGCGGACCGCGCAGCGCGAGTCCGTCCAGCCGGACGAGACCGGACGCCCGGGCCAGCAGCGTGTTCTCGCCCTGCCGCAGCTCGAGGCGGGGGCCGGCCGCCCGGGAGCCGGGGGTGCGGCAGAGCTGGACCGGCACCCGCTCCCCGCGGATGAGCTCCTGCGCTGTCGCCGTCACCCGGGTCTCGAGCAGCGCTCCGTCCAGCGACACCGACGGCCCCGAGCCGCAGGGGAGCTCCAGGGTCCGGCCCGCCCAGCCGGTCGGGGACCGTCCGTTCACCCTGAGATCGCTGACGCCGGGTGGCAGCTGGACGAAGCTCTGACCCTGAACCGAGAACGCCGGCCGGCTCTGCAGGATCTGGATCCGGAAGCTCCGGGCCCGCGGCCCCGCCAGGGCCGCCTCACCGGACGCGTCGAGGGTGACCGTCTGCGCCCAGCTGCCGTGGGTGACGCGCACCGTCGACGGCGCCGCGGCCGCGGCACCCGGGTTGACCCGGAGCCGGAGGGACTGCAGCGTCTCGGGCTCGGCGAGGGTCACTCGGAAACGGGGGGCTCCGGGCGCCACCCAGGTCGTGGCCTCGTCGTCATCGACGATCGCCACGGCGCTGGAGGCGACGTCCCCGTGGGGCGAGGCCTCCGCGTCGACGGAGATCCCCTCGCGGGCCAGCAGCGCAGCCCCCGCGCTGGGGGTCCGCCGCAGCGACCCGGTAAGCACCGGCTCGAAGTCCTCGGCGTAGGGCAGCGTGAACCGGCGTGCCAGGGTGTCGCCGTCCTCCCCCTCGGTGACCAGGGCGTCGTTGCAGACGAACGCAGGCACGACCAGCACGCAGGCGGCCGGCTCCTGGTCCCTGCTGAGGGCGACCCCGTCGACCCGGGCCCCGGGGGTGACCGCCGGGAGGGTGAGGTAGCGCTGCGTGCGCAGCACGGGCGAGGAGACCTCGCTGAGGGCCAGCGGCCCGGGGGCGGCGAGCGGCTCCCCGACGGCGGTGACCCGCAGGTAGGGCCCGGCGGCGAGGCCCACGGCGTACTCCCCCGTCTCCCCCGGCTCCGGGGCGGCCACGTCGACGCTGTCGCGTCCCGTGCTGATCCGCAGCCGCGACACCGGAGCGGAGTCGGGGGACAGGGTCACGGCCACCTGCCCCACCGGCTCCGGGGTGCGCAGGTCCGCCTGCCACCACTGGCCGACCGGCTGCTGGTCGCTCGCCGACAGCCAGCGGGTGGACGGGTCCCCGTCCAGCGCGGCCCCGGGGTGGGTGCCACGCTGGATGGGGACCGGCGCGTCGGCGTAGGACTGCGCCGTCGAGCCCAGCACCCGGCTGACCGTGCCGGTCCACGTCTCGGTCGTCTCCCAGCGGTCCTGGTCCTCACCCAGCCGGTGCCGGTGCTCGGGGCCCCCGAGTCGGAAGGGGTCCCCAGCGGGCAGGGTCTGGGACTCGTTGTCCCGCACCCGAGCGAAGTTCTTCTCCCGTCGGCGCAGGCCGTCGGTCAGCAGGACGGCCGGGTACTCGTCGACAGGGGCGTCCTGCGCCAGTGGACGAGGCGCGTCGCCAAAGTCACCCGTCGCCACCTCGCTGCCGCTCCCAGGGTCACCGGCGAGGGCCTGCGGCAGGGGCTGGACGGTCGCGGGGGCGGCCCCGGCGACGTCGTACACCTGCACCGACGGCACCCGGGTGCTCGCACCGTCCCCGGTGACCAGCCGGGTGCCGGAGTCGGGGTCGAACAGGTACGGCGCACTCCCGACCATCGGTCCGAACGACCGGGCCAGCGTGAGACCCGGTGAGTCCTCCAGGACGCGGTGCAGGCCGACCGGGTCGGGGGTGGCCGTCTGGAACCGGTCCAGGTCGTTGCGTACCACGAGCCGGCCGATGCCGTTGGCAGCCAGGAACGGCGCCAGCTGCGGGTTCGGGCGGCCGGACTCGAGCACGGCGGTCACGGCGTCGAGGAGCGCCACGTTGCCCGGCTGGGCCAGTGGGATCACGTTGCGTACCGCCCAGGGGCTCCTCGCGAGCCCCTGCATCACGTCGTCGTGGGTGTTGCCCCACGTGTAGACCCCGAACCCGGACGCCGGGACGAGCAGGGCGACGGTCCCGTCGTCGGTCGCCTCGAGGTAGGACGCGACCGCGGGCCAGTAGTCGGGCACGGCGCGAACCCCGTCGCGGGGGGCGATCTGGTTGTTCAGCCACGGCAGGGCCAGGGCGAGCAGCACCAGGCCGGTCACCACCCGGGTCAGCAGCACCGTGCGCCGCCCGTGCACCCCGGAGAAGAGGGACGGAAGCGAGGCGAGCGCGTGCGCCATGCCCAGCACCAGGGGCAGCCGCAGCACCACGTCGTACTTGTGCAGGTTGCGGAACGGCGCCAGCGCCTGGTCCAGGGCCTCCAGGCGGGCCTGGGCGAGGAACCCCGCCAGGTCGCCGGCGTACCCGAGCCCGACGAGGGTGGCCCCGGTCAGCAGCCCGAGCGTCAGGAACCGCTGGTGCGGGTTGCCGCGCAGGGCGATGCCGGCGAGGCCGAGCGCGGCGACGGCGGCGGCGTCGAGCAGCAGGAACGGCGTGGTGACCAGGACGTTCCCGGCGGTGTAGTCGAAGCCGGCGAAGTAGGCGACCCAGTCCGAGGTGCCCAGGAGCGTCTTGGTGAGGTCGGTGGGCAGCGTGGTGATCGTGGCGTTCTCGATGTAGTCGAGGAACGGGGGGCTGTACCGGCCCATGATCAGCAGCGGCCCCCACCACCAGAACGTGGCCAGGCCGGTGAAGAGCGTCCACCACCCCAGCAAGGGCCATCGGCGCGGCCCCGGGGCCCGGGTGAGGATCCAGATGACCCCGAGCGGCAGCACCGCCGACACCGCGATCGCGTTGACCCCGCCGCAGGTGGCGACGACCAGCGCGCTGACCGCGGCGGCCCGCCGGGTCGAGCCGCGCTGGGTGGCGCCCACCAGCGGAAGCAGGACCCACGGCGCGAGGGCCATCGGCCACACCTCCACCGAGGTGGCGCCGATGAGGGTGGTCAGCCGAGGAGTCAGGACGTAGGCGAAGCCGGCCGCCACCTGCGCCCACGGGGTTCCCAGGCCCAGCCGCTGCGCGAGCCGCACCACCCCGAAGAAGGCCAGGCACAGCAGCAGCGACCACCACAGACGCTGCACGGCCCACTCCGGGAAGTGCACCAGGTGCCCGAGGAGGAAGAAGGGTCCCATCGGCCACAGGTAGCCGTAGGCCTGGTTCTGGATCTGCCCGAAGGCCGCCACCGGGTCCCAGAGCTCCAGCGCCTTGGCCAGGAACCGCCCGGGGGCGGTGACCAGGTCGAACTTGCTGTCGGCCACCATGAGCCCGCCGGACTGCGAGAAGGCCATCGCCACGAGGATCGCGGCGTACCCGGCCATCCGCAGCGGCGCGGTGGCCGACCTGCGGATGGTCACTTCTTCTGCAGGACGATCACGAGGTTCCACGTGGCCACCTCCCTCAGGCCAGGGACACGCAGCAGCGCGTAGCTCCAGCGAGGGTGGTAGCGCGGCAGGACCTCGCGGACGGTGGCCGCCTGCTGCCGGGACGCCCAGTCCAGGCCGTCGCGGACCGTGACGGCGAACAGGGACTGGCCGTACCTGTTCTTCGGCTCCCGCCCGTACCGGCGTCGGTAGCGCCGGCGGGCACGGGCCCCGCCGAGGGAGTGCCACGGAGACGTATCGTGGCCGCCCCAGGGGCCGGACCAGACGGGGTGGGAGAGGAAGAAGATGCCAACGGGCCG
>NZ_DAOMFK010000238.1:0-4244 GCF_035429765.1 Nocardioides sp.
CGGTGTGCCGCTGCCGGCGGCGACGAGGTCCGGGCGGGCCCGGGTCAGGTAGGCCTCGACCGCCGCGCGGGCGAACGAGCCGACGGGCACCAGCCGCTGCTTGCTGCCCTTGCCCCGCAGCAGCACGGTGCCCTCGACCAGGTCGAGGTCGTCGACGTCGAGCCCGACGGCCTCCGAGATCCGGGCACCGGTGCCGTAGAGGACCTCGAGCAGGGTCCGGTCACGCAGCGCGAGGGTGGTGCCGGGCGCGCCCGCGGCCTCGAGGATCGCCTCGACGTCGGCCAGCGGGAGCGCCTTGGGGAGCCGCTTGGCCGGCGCGGGTGGCTTCACGCCGGCCGCCGGGTCGGTCCTGGTCAGGCCGTCGCGGACCGCGAAGCGGTGGAAGCCGCGCACCGCCACCACCGTGCGGGCCGCCGACGTGGCGCTCAGCGGCTGGTGCTCCTGGTCCCCCTCCCGCAGCCGGACCAGGAACTGCGCCACCGTGGCCTCGGTGACCTCGTCGAGAGAGGTCACCGACCGGGAGGCCAGGAAGTCCAGGTAGCGGCCGAGATCGCGACGGTAGGAGGTGAGGGTGTTCGCCGCAAGCCCCCGCTCCACCAGGAGGTGGTCGAGGTAGGTGCGTACCGCCCGCGCCGGCGCGGCGCTGCTGGAGCCGGTGGGGGCCACTCAGGCCAGGACGGTGCCCAGGGCCACCGCCTCCATGCCGACCGCCTCACCGACCGGGGCGCTGGTGAGCTGGCCCGCGTGGGTGTTGATGCCCAGCGCCAGGCTGTGGTCGTCCCGGCAGGCCTGCTGCCAGCCCTTGTTGGCCAGCGCCACGGCGTACGGCAGGGTCGCGTTGGTCAGCGCGTACGTCGAGGTGTTCGGCACCGCTCCCGGCATGTTCGCGACGCAGTAGAAGATCGAGTTGTGCACCGCGTAGGTCGGGTCGGAGTGCGTGGTCGGACGGGTGTCCTCGAAGCAGCCGCCCTGGTCCACCGCGATGTCGACCAGCACCGACCCCGGCTTCATCTGCGACACCAGCTGGTTGGACACCAGCTTCGGCGCCGCCGCGCCCGGGATCAGCACGGCGCCGATCACCATGTCGGCCTCCATCACCTGCTGCTGGATCGCCAGCTTGGACGAGGCCAGCCCGTGCACGCGGTTGTTGTAGCGCCAGAACGACATCCGCAGCTTGTCCAGGTCGGTGTCCAGCAGGGTGACGTCGGCGCCCATGCCCAGCGCGATGTTGGCGGCGTTCTGGCCCGACACCCCGGCTCCGATGATCACCACCTTGGCGTTGGCGACCCCGCCCACGCCGCCGAGCAGCACGCCTCGGCCCCCCTGGGCCTTCATCAGCGCGTGCGCGCCGACCTGCGGCGCCAGGCAGCCCGCCACCTCCGACATCGGGTACAGCAGCGGCAGGCCGCCCGAGGGCAGCTGCACCGTCTCGTAGGCGATGGCGGTGACGTTCCGGTCCACCAGCTCTTGGGTCAGCGGCTTGTCGGCGGCCAGGTGCAGGTAGGTGAAGAGCACCAGACCCTCGCGCATCCGGTGGTACTCCTCGGCGATCGGCTCCTTGACCTTCAGCACCATGTCCGCGGTGCCCCACACGTCGTCGGCGGTCTCGAGGATCTGCGCACCGGCGGCGACGTACTCCTCGTCCGGGATCCCCGACCCGGCACCGGCGGCCCGCTCCACGAACACCTGGTGACCGTGCTCGGTCAGCTCGTGGGTGCCGATCGGGGTGAGCGCCACCCGGTACTCATGGTTCTTGACTTCCTTCGGAACGCCGACCTTCAACGCACATCCTCCTGGCTCGTGCCCCACCTCGTCGTGGCGCCGAGGACAACCTACTCCTGAACGGCCGTTCCGGGGACCAGCCCGCGGGCGGCGCAGGCGAGCACGGCAAGGGCCACCGGCGCGTCCGCGACGCGGCCGTCGAGCACCGCGGCACGGAGCCGCTGGAAGGGGACCCAGACGCGTTCCATCTCGGCCTCCTCGTGCTCCAGCACGAAGTCGTTCGGTGGGCCTGGACGCACGTCTCGGGCCAGGTAGTAGTGGTGCACCTCCGAGGAGATCCCCGGCGAGGGGTACGCCGAGAGCAGGTGGGTCCAGCGGTCGGCGACCAGCCCGCCCTCCTCCAGCAGCTCCCTCTTCGCCACGTCCAGCGGCTCCTCCCCGGGCTGGTCCAGCAGCCCCGCGGGCAGCTCGACCAGGACCCGCTCGACGGGATGCCGGTACTGCCGCAGGCACAGCACCCGCTCCGCCTCGTCCAGCGCCAGCACGATCACCGCACCCGGCGCCTCCAGCACCAGCCGCCGGAACGGCTCGTCGTCGGGTCGCCCGGGCCGGTGCAGCAGGTCCTGACGCAGGGCCATCACCCAGTGGTCACGGTGCAGGTAGCTGCTCTCCACCACCGGCCAGGTCTCCGGACGGTCCTCGGGCTCGCGCTCCACGCTGTCCACGCACCGACGCTACCCGCCGGGCTGTGGCGCAGCAGACAGGCGGGACCGTTGCCTCACCCCGTTTCCGGGTGTCGAGTGGATGAAGGAGTCCTACGGAAGGCACATCATGTGGACACACGGGAGTCGGATCCGGGCCGGCGCCATCGCGGTGCTGCTGAGCTCGGGGGGACTGGTGGCGTCGCTGCCCTCGGCAGACGGCGCAGCTCAACGGGCGGCCGGCCCGGAGGAGGTGGTGGCCGGCGGGACTCTCGACGTCTACGCCACGCAGCGTGCACCGGCGCTGGTGCGGGTGCGCGGGAACGGCTCGGCCGTGGCGGCGTGGGTCGCGGGAGACTATGACGTCGCCGGCCCGGTCTCCGTCGCGCTGCGGTCCCCGGGCGGGACGTGGAGTGCGCCGGTGGCGCTCTCGGCGCCGCTCGGCGCCCGTTCCGGGTACGACGTCGCCGTCGGGCCGCGGGGTCTCGCGTCCGTGGTGTGGGACCGCAAGGTCGGCGGCGTCTGGCAGGTGGAGGAGTCGCACCGCTCCGGTGGCGGGTGGACGGCTCCCGTGGTCGTCGACGCCGGTCGGGCCCCGCACACCACCGTGGACGGGCGCGGCACCACCACGCTCGCGTGGAACCGGGCCGGGGTCCGCACGTCGCTGCGTACCGAGGCCGGGTCCTGGACGGCCCCGACCCGGGTCGGACCGGGTCCCGGCAGCCCCCTGCAGGTGGCGTCGAACGCTGACGGCGACCTCGTGGTCGCCTGGCACGTGGGTGACCAGGTGCGGGCCGCGGTGCGGCCCCACGGCAGCGGCTGGTCCGGTGTGAAGGTGCTCCGGGGCTACCCCAGGCGGGTCTCCGTGACGGGCGTGCAGGCGGCGATGGACCCCGACGGCCGGGCGCTGGTGCTGTGGTCCACCACTGGCATCTGGAACGACTCTGCGCACGAGTACTTCAACCACCTCGGCTGGTCGCGCAGCACCCCCGCCGGCGCGTGGTCACCGGCGCGCTACCTCACCCGGTCCCTGGGTGAGGACGGTGGCGCGGTGAGCCTGACGATGACGGCCGCGGGCACGGCGCTGGCCGGTTGGGTGCAGATCCACCGGTCCGACTCGCCCGCCTTCGCGTGGGCGGCCCGGTTCCGGTCGACGGGGACGTGGACCGCGCCCGTGCGGGTGTCGGCCACCCGGGTCTCCTGGGACGGGCCCCGCACCTGGCTGGACCCGCGTGGTGTCGCCCACCTCGTCGTCGGTGCCGGGGACCCGGAGCGGATCTGGTCGTTCCAGCAGCGGCCGGGGCGGTCCTGGGACGCCGGCACCAGGCTCACCCGGGGGGTGTTCCTCGATGCCCACGGTCAGGGTCGCCACCTGGTCGCGGTCTACTGGCGGGCCGCCATGCTCCGGGCGATGGGAGTGACGCCGGGGGCGTGACGCTCAGGTGAGGTCCAGGCGACCGAGGTCGCCCGCCAGCAGCTCGATCTCGCGCACCAGGCCGTCCTCCAGGGTGAACGCGAAGACGACCTTGAGCTCGCCGCGCAGCGACCAGGTGGCTGCGGCGTACCCGTCGAGACCGGCCAGCCGGGCCCCCTGTGCCCGCCCCGAGAACATCCGGGCCACCTCGTCGCGCCCGGTGAGCAGCGGGGGCGACCCCAGCGCCGCGGCCGCGGCATCGGCCGACATCACCGCGTCCGGGTGGAGGAGCGCGAGCAGCCGGTCGAACCTGCCGTGCCGTGAAGCGTCGAGGAACGCCTCGACCACCTCGCGCTGCCGCGCGCGGTCGACCTCGGCCCCCTCGCCCTGGCCACGCACCCGCCGCC
>NZ_DAOMFK010000239.1:0-4208 GCF_035429765.1 Nocardioides sp.
CGCGAGAGCGGCGACGGCGCCCCGGCGGTGGGCCCGCTGCTCCCGTGCGCGCAGCAGCGCCCAGGCCAGCGTCGAGCCGAGCAGCGCGAGCAGCAGGCTGACGCCGTTGGCACCGATGTAGGGCAGCGCATCGGCGAACGGGGTGTCGACCGTGGCGAAGGCCAGCCGGCCCCAGGGCATCCCGCCGGCGGGCCAGGTGGTCCGGACGACCTCGGCGGCGACCCACGCGGCCGCCGTCCAGGCCGGCCACCACCGCAGCCGCATCAGCAGCACCATCACCGGGCCCAGGACGGCGAAGAACGCCGCCTCCACCGACGAGAGAGCCAGCCACGCGTCCGTGCCCACGGCCCGCATCCACCACTGGAGGACGAACTCGAAGCTGACCCCGAACGCCAGCCCCGGCAGCCAGGCCCGGCGTGCGGGCAGCCCGTGCACGGCGAGCAGGAACGCGGCCACGCCGAGCGGGGCCAGGTAGGCCACCGCGACGGGCTCGAAGGCCAGGGCCAGCGCGAGGCCGCCGGTCAGGCCGAGGAGGATGCGCGGGACCACGCGCCCACGGTACCCAACGGCAGGTCACGGAAGGGGCCCGCACGCTTCGGACCAACCCGGAGCCGACCGGCTGCCGGAACCGGGCTGTTGTCTAAGGCGTACGGGCCCCTTCCGTGCCGTCCTCGCGCAGGCGGTTCCCGGCACGCCGCACCCGTCACGGACAGGTGGATGGCCCCCACCCTCCGCGACGGCTCCCCGTCACCGGCCGCCCGCCGCGCACTACACGGACGAACTCCCCGCACCCTCTCCGGAGATCGCCGTCCTGTCAACCACCCCCCGACCTGCGCAAACGTGTGAAAGCGCAGGTCACCGGCGGGAGAACGGACGGTGAAATCCCGGCACTGACGTGCCTCGGCACGGCGTGTCGCGAACGACACGCCGGGACCGGACCGTCACGAGGCGGGTGCCGGGGGCACCACGACCGTGCCGGTGGCGGTGGTGGCGAGCAGCGGCTCGGGGAGCAGCTCGGCCGCACCGGGGCGCTCCTCGGTGGCCGCCCCGCGCGCCACCACGTGCACGGCGAACTCGATGACCCGTGAGCGGGTGCCCACCCGCACCAGCTCCGCGGTGACCTCCAGGACGTCGCCGGCACGGACCGGCTGGCGGAACTGGACGTCGGCGTACGACGCGAACAGGCCCTCGTCGCCGTCGGTGCGGATGCACAGCTCCGTGGCGACGTCGCCGAACAGCCCCAGCGAGTAGGCACCGTCCACGAGGTTCCCGGCGTAGTGGGCGTGCGAGTAGGGCACGTAGCGACGGTGCACGACGCGGGTGCCGACAGCGGCGGTCATCAGGCGCTCCTCTCCACGGTCTCGGCGAGCCGGGAGGCCAGGTAGCTGGCGACCTCGCTGGGAGTGGTCCCCCGGGTGAAGACCCGGTCCACGCCGAGCTCGGCGGCCATCGACTCGTCGAAGCGGGGGCCGCCGACGATGAGCAGCGGCCGACGACCGGCCGGGTAGGCCTCGCGGAAGGCGGCCGCCATCTCCCTGGTGTTGAGCAGGTGGGCGTCACGCTGGGTGACCACCTGGGAGACCAGCACCGCGTCGGCCTTCTCGGCCAGCGCCCGCTCCACGAGCTGGGGCACCGACACCTGGGCGCCGAGGTTGACCACCTTCAGCTCGCGGTAGTACTCCAGGCCCTTCTCCCCGGCGAACCCCTTGATGTTCAAGATCGCGTCGATCCCCACGGTGTGGGCGTCGGAGCCGATGCAGGCGCCGACCACGACGAGCCGGCGACGCAGGGTCCGCTTCACCGCGACGTTGACCTCCTTGGGGGTCAGCAGCGGGTAGTCCCGCACGACCACCTCGACGGCGGAGGTGTCGACCAGGTGGTTGACGCGACCGTAGACGATGAAGAAGGTGAACCCGCTGCCGACCGGCTTGCTGTGCACGACCAGGGCCGGGTCGATGCCCATCTTGTTCGCGAGCTGGACGGCCGCGCCGTCCGCGACCTTGGAGTGCGGGAGCGGCAGGGTGAAGGACACCTGGACCATCCCGTCGCCGGTGGTGTCCCCGTAGGGCCGGACCAGGTGGCCGCTCGCCGGTGCGTGGGTGCTCGACATCACTCCCCCTCCAGGAGGTCGGAGGCCGGGTTGTAGTAGGCCTCGGACTTCAGCGCGACGCCGTCCAGGCCCTTGCCCCCTCCGGGTGGGCGCTTCATCAGCCCGAAGGTGCCGTCGGCGATCGCCGCGAGCAGCGGCGCGTCGCCCTCGTCGTCGGAGTCGGCGGCGATGTCGCGGAGCAGCTCGATGGTCTCGGCGAGCACGAGCCGGGCCCGGCTCTCGATGAACCCGCCCTTGACCGGCCGGAAGTCCTCGTGCAGGTTGCCGGCGGCGTTCATCACGTAGCGGACGTTCTCCAGGGCGAGGTCACGGTCGGAGAGCCACGGGGTCACCACGGCCTCGGTCATCATCCCCACCAGCAGGATGCCCTGCCCGGTGAGCGCCCCGGCCAGGTTGAAGAACCCGTCCAGCAGGTAGCCCCGGAACACGTCCCCGGTCATGTGCCGGGTCGGGGGCATCCACTTCAGCGGGGCCTCGGGGAACAGGTCGCGCGCCAGCATGGCGTGGGCCAGCTCGATCCGGAACGAGTCGGGGACCGCAGGGTCGATCTCGAAGGCGTGGCCCAGGCCCAGCTGCCAGTCCTCGAGGCCGGCCTCCTTGGCGAAGTACTCGTTGAGCAGCTGGCTCGTGGTCACCGTGTGCGCCGCCTCGACCGCGTCGGCGGTGGTGAGGTAGTTGTCCTCGCCGGTGTTGATGATGATGCCGGCCCGGGCGTGGATCTGCCGGCTGAACCGCTGGTCCACGAAGGTGCGGATGGGGTTGATGTCGCGGAAGAGGATGCCGTACATGGAGTCGTTCAGCATCATGTCCAGGCGCTCCATGCCGGCCAGAGCGGCGATCTCGGGCATGCACAGGCCCGAGGCGTAGTTGGTGAGCCGGACGTAGCGGCCCAGCTCGCGGCTGGTGTCGTCCAGGGCGGCTCGCATCAGCCGGAAGTTCTCCTGGGTGGCGTAGGTGCCGGCGAAGCCCTCGCGGGTGGCCCCCTCGGGCACGAAGTCGAGCAGCGACTGGCCGGTGGAGCGGATGACCGCGATCACGTCGGCGCCGGCCCGCGCCGCGGCCTGGGCCTGCGGGATGTCCTCGTGGATGTCGCCGGTGGCCACGATGAGGTAGATCCAGGGAGTGGTGGGCGCGTCGCCCACCTCGGCGATCATCCGCTGCCGCTCGCGCCGCTTGTGGTCGATCAGCGTGATCCCGTGGTGCACGGCCCGGCGGGACTCCGAGCGGGCGCGGGCGGCGTCCCGCTTCTCCGGCAGCCGGAACCGCGCGCTGCCGGCGGACGCCTTCTGCGCCAGCGTGACCAGGTCCTCGGCCTCCCCCCGGCGCAGCGCGTCCCAGACCGGCAGGGCGACGCCGTGCTCGAGTCCGACGTCCCCGCGCACGCAGTCGACCAGGTGGTTGACCCAGGGCACGCCCTCGGTGTCGGCGCCGCTGAGGCCCGCGAGCCGCAGCGTGGCCCGCTCCACCGACACGGTGGTGTGCTCCTTGGCCACCTTCACGATGGGCTTGCCGACCTTGCGGGCCAGCGCTCGCGCCTGGCGGACGCTGCGCTGGTCGAGCTTGAGCTTCCCCACGGTCTTGGTCATCGGCTGCCTCCGCTCGCGTGAACCGCCATCCGCTGCTCGAACAGCCGCCGGACGGCGGGGGTCGCGCGCAGCAGGTCCATGGCGTACGCCGCGTGGCCGGGCAGGTAGCCGTTCCCGATGAGCATGGTCACGTCGGCGGCCAGGCCCTCCGCGCCCAGCGCCGCCGCCGAGAAGGAGGTGGCCATCGAGAAGAAGATGACCGTGCCGCCCTCGGCGGTGGTCAGGATCGCCCCGCCCTCGCAGCCGGGCACGTCCACGCACACGACCGTCACGTCAGCAGGGCCGCCGGCCGCAGCGACAGCGTCGCGGAGCGCGACCGGGTCGCGGGCGTCCGCGACCGCGACCGCGTCGGCCAGCCCCGCCTCGCGCAGCTGGCCGGCCTCGGTCTCCGTCGGGACGACGCCGATCGTGCGTCGGGCGCCGGCGGCGGCGGGAGCCGCCAGGCTCAGCGACCCCGACTTGCCCGCTCCGCCGGTCACCGCGAGGACAGGACGGTGGTGAGAGGCCACGAC
>NZ_DAOMFK010000240.1:0-4153 GCF_035429765.1 Nocardioides sp.
GCGTGGTCCTGGCCACCCGCCGGCCCGAGCGGCTCGAGCACGCCCTGGCCCAGGTACGCCGCCAGCGCGGCGTCGCCCTCGAGCTCGTGCTCGCCCCGCACGGCTTCCGGGCCGACCCGCGGCGGGTGAGCGAGCTGGCCGGCGACCAGGTGCGCACGGTCCTGGTGCCCCGGGACGCCGAGGTCCTGTTCGGGGACGTGCTGGCCGGCGCGGCCGACGCGGCCTCCGGGGACGTGGTGGTGAAGATGGACGACGACGACTGGTACGGCCCCGACTTCGTCACCGACCTGCTGCTGGCCCGGGACTACAGCGGCGCGGAGCTGGTGGGCATGCCGGCGGAGTTCGCCTACCTCGCCCCCCTCGACGTCACCGTGCGCAGTGACGACTGGAGCGAGGGGTTCGGCCGGTTCGTCGCCGGCGGCACCCTGATGGTCGACCGTTCCGTGCTGCGGGCGCTGGGGAGCTTCCGGCCGGTCCGCCGCTACGTGGACGCCTCCCTGCTCGCCGACCTGCTCGCTGCGGGGGGCAGCGTCTACCGCACGCACGGGTTGGGCTACGTCCTGCACCGCGGCGACTCCGGGCACACCTGGGAGGCCGAGGTCGACTCCTTCCTCGAGCCCGACCGGCTGCGCCGCCGCTGGGACGGTTTCGTGCCGAGCCGGCTCCTCGAGGCAGGACCGGGGCTCAGCGGGGAGCAGGCTCCGGTTCGGTGACCAGCGCGTCGGCCATCCGCCGGACGATCTCGGTCAGCCGCTGCGGCGAGGTGGCGATGTTGAGCCGGAGGTGCCCGGTAAGCCCGGGGTGGTAGTGGTGGCCGGGAGCCGTCTTCACCCGCCCCCGTTCCAGCACCCGTGCCGCCGGGTCGGCGTACCCGTAGGCGCGCAGGTCCAGCCAGGCCAGGTACGTCGCCTCCAGCGGCCGCATCCGCGCCTCGGGCAGGTGCTCGGCCAGCAGCGCCGTGAGCAGCTCACGCTGGGCGGCCAGCCGGTCGACCAGGGCGGCGAGCCACGGGTCTCCGTCGGTGTACGCCGCCACCGCGGCCACCACGCCCAACGGTGACCACGAGTCGTTGCGGGCCATCGGCGCGCGCAGCAGCCGCTCCAGCGTGGCCGGGTCGGCGGTGACGATCTGGGCGCAGCGCAGACCGGCGGTGTTGAAGGCCTTGGACGCGGCGACCACGGCCACCGCGTGCTCGGCGGTGCCGTCCAGCGAGAGGTAGGGCACGTGCTCGGCGCCGGGCAGCACGAGCGGCGCGTGGATCTCGTCGCTGATCACCCGGGCGCCGTGGCGCACCACCACGTCCCGCACGCCCTCCAGCTCGGCCCTGCTGAAGGCGCGGCCCCACGGGTTGTGCGGCTGGGTCAGCAGCAGGGTGCGGGCCCCGGCGGCGAGGAGGGCGTCGAGCCGGTCCAGGTCCAGCTCGGCCCGGGCGGCGTCGGGGTCCACGACCAGGTCGACCCGCCGGCGACCGGTGACCTGGGCGATGTCGAGCTGGGGGTGGTAGGCCGGCAGCGGCATCACCATCGGTCCCGGATCGGAGAGCACGTCCAGCAGCAGCCGGACCCCCGAGGTCACGTCGACGACCGGCAGCACCTGGCCGGGATCGACCTGATGGCCGTAGTGGCGCCGCGCGAAGGCGGCGTACGCCTCGCCCAGGGCGCCGCCGCGCTCGAACCGCGGGTAGCCGGTCATCCCCGCCGCCACGGCCGCGGTCACCGCCGCCACCACCGGCGGGGCGAGCGCGTAGTCCATCTCGGCGACCCAGGCGGGCAGCACGTCCGGGTCGACCGAGCCCCACTTGCACACCAGTGCGCGGCGGGCCTCGTCGTCGGTGAGGTCGCGGAGCAGCGCGTCGCCCACTCAGCGCTCCGCCAGGGCCGCGGCCACCCGGGTGCCCTGGTCGATGGCGCGCTTGGCGTCCAGCTCGGCGGCCACGTCGGCCCCACCGACCAGGTGGACGCTGTCGGCGCCGCGCGCCGCGACCAGCGCGTCGAAGAGGTCGCGCACCGACTCCTGGCCGGCGCAGACCACCACCTGGTCCACGGCCAGCACCTGGGGGCCGTCGGCGAGGGTGACGTGCAGGCCCTCGTCGTCGATCCGGTCGTAGGTGACGCCGGTGAGCTGGCGCACGCCGCTCTGCTTGAGCACCGCGCGGTGGGCCCAGCCCGAGGTCTTGCCCAGCGCGATCCCGATGGGGGTCGTCTTGCGCTGAAGCAGGGTCACCTCCCGGATCGGGACCCGGGGCTTGGGCTCGCTGAGCCCGCCCGGGTGCACGGCCGGGTCGCCGACCCCCCAGTGGGCCATCCAGTCGTCGACGGTCTCGGCGGGGTCGTGGGTGAGGAAGTGGGCCACGTCCACCCCGATGCCGCCGGCGCCGAGCACCGCCACCCGGCGGCCGGGCACGACCGCTCCGGAGAGCACCGCGGCGTAGGACGCCACGCTCGGGTGGTCGATGCCGGGCAGGTCCGGAAGGCGGGGCACGACACCGGTCGCCACGACCACCTCGTCGTACGACGCGAGCGCCTCGACCGTGCCCGGCTCACCGAGGCGTACGTCGACCCCGAGCACCTCCATCCGGCGCCGGTAGTAGCGCAGGGTCTCCGCGAACTCCTCCTTGCCGGGGATCCGCATGGCCAGCCGGAACTGGCCACCCAGCTCGTCGCTGCTCTCGAACAGGGTCACCAGGCAGCCGCGCTCGGCGGCCGAGACGGCCGCCGCCAGACCGGCCGGGCCCGCCCCGACGACGGCGACGGTGGGCGCGCTGCGCAGCGGCGAGAGCACCAGCGTGGTCTCGTGGCAGGCGCGCGGGTTGACCAGGCAGGAGACCGGCTTGTTGGCGAAGGCGTGGTCCAGGCAGGCCTGGTTGCAGGCGATGCAGGTGTTGATCTCGTCGGCACGGCCGGCCGCGGCCTTGGCGACGAACGCCGGGTCGGCCAGCAGCGGGCGCGCCATCGAGACCAGGTCGGCGTCCCCGGAGGCCAGGATGTCCTCGGCGACCTCGGGAGTGTTGATCCGGTTCGAGGCGCACACGGGCACGTCGACGGCGGCCTTCAGCCGCGCCGTCAGCGAGCGCCAGGCCGCCCGGGGGACCTGGGTGATGATCGTCGGGACCCGTGCCTCGTGCCAGCCGATCCCGGTGTTGAAGGCGCTCACCCCGTGCTCCTGCAGCAGTGCCGCGAGCTCGAGGGTCTCCTCCCACGTCTGGCCGCCCTCGACCAGGTCGAGCAGCGAGATCCGGTAGATGATCGGGAAGTCCTCCCCGACCAGCTCCCGGGAGCGCCGCACGATCTCGACCGGGAACCGCATCCGGTTGGTGGCGGTGCCTCCCCAGTGGTCCTCGCGGTCGTTGGTCCGCGCGGCGAGGAACTGGTTGATGAGGTAGCCCTCCGAGCCCATGATCTCGACGGCGTCGTACCCCGCCTTGCGGGCCAGCGCGACCGAGTGGGCGAACGCGTTCACGGTGTCGTGGACGCCCTTGGTGGACAGGGCCGACGGCTTGAACGGGGTGATCGGCGACCGGCGGTCGGAGGCCCCCACGCTGAGCGGGTGGTAACCGTACCGGCCCGCGTGCAGCACCTGGAGCGCGATCGCGCCGCCCTCCTCGTGCACGGCGGCGGTGACGTCGCGGTGCCGCATGGCCTGCAGGCGGTTGGTCATCTCGGAGGCGAAGGGCTTGAGCCAGCCGCGCTTGGTGGGCGCGTAGCCGCCGGTGACGATCAGCCCGACGCCGCCCCGGGCGCGCTCGGCGAAGTACGCCGTCAGCTTGGGCAGGTCCCAGGCACGGTCCTCCAGGCCCGTGTGCATGGAGCCCATCACCACGCGGTTGCGCAACGTGAGCGACCCCAGGGTCAGCGGGGCCATCAGGTGGGGGTAGGTGGTGCTCATCGCTCTCCTCCGTGGGTGGCAAGAACCGGTGCGGTGCTCGAGGGGGTGGGCAGGCCGTGCGCGGCCAGGCACTCGGTCAGCCAGGACACCCAGAACTCCTCCAGCCGCAGGCCGCCCAGGAGCACCAGGTAGGTGTCCAGGTCGTGGCCGCGCAGGCCGGCAGGGTCGGGGTGGTCGCGCTGGGCGAGCTGCTGGTAGTGGCGCAGCCGGGCCTGGTGGTCGGCGAGGGTCCGGGCGACCTCGGCCAGGACCGCGGCCCGGTCGCCGA
>NZ_DAOMFK010000241.1:0-4139 GCF_035429765.1 Nocardioides sp.
CTCGGCGAGCGGCTGCGCCTGCTCGTGCTGGTCGCGCTGGTGTGGCTCGCGGCGGCCGCCGCGATGGCGGCGTACCCCTACCTCACCACCGTCGTGCTGGTGCTCGGGGCCTGGCTGCTGCGCAGCGGGTCGCTGGCCGGGAGCGCGGCCGGCCACCGGCGCCGGCTGCGCGGGCAGCGGTGGTACGACGCGCCCCAGGTGCTGCTCGCCACGCCCTGGCACCTGCTCCAGTCGGTCCCGGGCACCCTCGCGCTCGTGGTCTGGTCGGGCTTCCTGGCGCTCGCCGGCGTCCTGCTCGGCTACGCGTTCGCCCTCCCCACCTCCCAGGTCCTGCTGCTGGCCGGCGCGCTGTTCGGGGCGGGGCTCTGGCGGGGTCCGGGCGGGTCCCGGGTCCGGCGGCCGGTGAACCGGGTTCTCCACCCGCTGGCCGCCCGGCCGGTGCACTGGGTGGTGGCCGGGCTGCTGCTCGCGGCCCTCGCCAGCGGCGCCGGGGCGCTCGCCCAGGCGGGCGTGGACTGGGCCCCGGCCGGGGGCGCACCGCTCTCGGGCCCGCGGTAGCCGGGACCGGATGACGAGACCTGCGTGCGGCCACCCGGCGGGTCGTGGCACCATGGTCTCGTGCAGCAGCAGGAGATCATCATTTCCTAGCGCGTCGACCAGCCATCGACGCGCCGACCTCTCGTTCCCACGGGAGGTTTTTTGTTGCCCGGCGCACCATGCCCGCAAGAGAACCGAAAGAAGAGACCGATGGACCTGCAGGGCTCCTTCCACGTCTACGACACCACCCTGCGCGACGGTGCGCAGCAGGAGGGGCTCAACCTCTCCGTCGCCGACAAGCTGACGATCGCCCGCCAGCTGGACCGGCTCGGTGTCGGCTACATCGAGGGAGGCTGGCCGGGGGCCAACCCCAAGGACACCGAGTTCTTCCGCCGCGCCGCCCAGGAGCTCGACCTGAAGCACGCCCGGCTCGCCGCGTTCGGTGCGACCCGCCGGGCAGGGGTGAAGGCGGCCGACGACCTGCTGGTGGCCGCGCTGCGTGACAGCGGGGCGTCGGTGGTGACGCTGGTCGCCAAGTCGCACGACCGGCACGTCACGCTCGCGCTGCGGACCACGCTGGAGGAGAACCTCGCGATGGTCCGCGACACCGTCACCCACCTCCGCGAGGAGGGCCAGACGGTCTTCCTGGACGCCGAGCACTTCTTCGACGGCTACCGCGACAACCGCGCCTACGCCCTCGAGGTGCTGCGCACGGCGTACGACGCCGGCGCCGAGGTCGTCGCGCTCTGCGACACCAACGGCGGCATGCTGCCCGGCTGGGTCGGCGACGTCGTCGACGACGTGCTCCAGACCACCGGCGTCCGGGTCGGCATCCACTGCCACAACGACACCGGCTGCGCGGTCGCCAACACGCTGGCGGCCGTCGAGGCCGGCGCCACCCACGTGCAGGGCACCATCAACGGGTACGGCGAGCGCACCGGCAACGCCGACCTGATCTCGGTCGTGGCCAACCTCGAGCTGAAGCTGGACCGGCGGGTGCTCCCGCAGGGGCTGCTGCGCGACGCCACCCGGATCGCGCACGCGGTCGCGGACGTCACCAACGTGCCGCCCGCCTCCCGCCAGCCCTACGTCGGCACCTCCGCGTTCACGCACAAGGCCGGGCTGCACGCGAGCGCGATCAAGGTCGACCCGAGCCTCTACCAGCACCTGGACCCGGTCGAGGTCGGCAACGACATGCGGCTGCTGGTCTCCGACATGGCCGGGCGCGCCTCGATCGAGCTCAAGGGCCGGGAGCTCGGGTTCGACCTGTCCGGTGACCGGGACCTGGTCACCCGTATCACCGACCGGGTGAAGGTGCTGGAGCAGAAGGGCTACACGTTCGAGGCGGCCGACGCCTCGTTCGAGCTGCTCCTGCTGGAGGAGGTGGAGGGCCACCGGCCGTCGTACTTCGACGTGGAGTCCTGGCGGGTCATCACCGAGACCCAGCCGGCCTCCGACGCGGTCTCGGAGGCGACGGTCAAGCTGCGCGCCGGCGGGGTCCGGTACGTCGTGACGGGTGAGGGCAACGGTCCCGTGAACGCGCTGGACCAGGCGCTGCGGCAGGCCATCGTGCAGGCCTACCCGGAGGTCGCCAAGTTCGAGCTCATCGACTACAAGGTGCGGATCCTGGACCAGGGGCACGGCACCGACGCGATCACCCGCGTGCTGATCGAGACCTCCGACGGCGAGTCGACCTGGGTCACCGTCGGGGTGGGTGCCAACGTCATCGAGGCCTCCTGGGGCGCGTTGGTCGACGGGCTCACCTTCGGCCTGCGCAAGCACCAGCGCTGAGCCGGCCCACCAGACCGGACCACCCGGTCAGACGATGGTCAGCCGCTCCTCGGCCGGGGTAGCCTCGGCCGACCGTGCGGGACGTGGACGTGGAGGGTGTGACATGACCGGTCGAAGGGTGCGCCCGGGGCGCTGGACGAGTCTGCTCGTCGGGCTCCTGCTGGCGGTAGCCGGCTTGTCCCTCAGCCCGGCGGCTCCGGCGCACGCGGCGGCGGAGGGCTACCTCGACGTCACCGTGCAGGGCCCGACCGGGTCGCCGCTGAGCGGCGCCACCGTCATCCTGTACCCGGCCAACCAGCCGCTGCCCGACCCGGTCCACGACCCGGACTGGCGCCCCCTCGAGCTCGGCCGGATGGCCAGCGGGGTGGACGGCGTGGCCCACTTCGTGCGCGACGACGTACCGCTGAACGTCAACGTGTGGGTGGAGCGGCCCGGCTACTTCGGGGAGTGGTACAACGGCGCCGTCAACTACGCCAACGCCAACGACCTGTCGATCAGCGACGGGCTGACCAACACCGCCGTGGTGGCGCTGGCCCAGAAGCTGCGCAGCGTCCACGTCTACGTCTACGACGCCGACACGGAGGCAGACGTCGTTGGCGCCACCGTCGGTCTGTACGCCGCGACCGGGGGTGGGACCACCCCGAGCGCCACCCAGCTCACCGATGCGGCGGGATATGCCAGGTTCCGGATCGCGACGGCCGACACGGGCGGACTCCCCACGGGCCTCTACAAGGTCCGAGCCGCGCGGACTGGCTACGTGACCCAGTGGTACACCTCCGGCGTCAACGACTTCGGCAACGCTCTCGCCGTCGACCTCACCGCCGAGTCCAGCGCCGCAAGCATCGACATCGCGATGACCGCCGGGACCCCGGTGGCCTTCACCACCGCCCCCAAGCCGACGATCTCCGGCACGCTGCGCAAGGGCAGGACGCTCACCGCCAAGCCGGGCACCTGGGTGCCCAAGCCCGGCGCCCTCGCCTACCGGTGGTACCGCGGCGCCAAGGCCATCTCGGGTGCCAACGCGAAGACCTACACCCTGCGCAAGGCCGACGTCGGGAAGCGGATCTCGGTCACGGTGAAGGCCAGCCTCGCCGGCTACGTCACCACCGCCCGCACCAGCGCCAAGACGGCCGCGATCAAGCCCTGAGCGGTACCGTCGGTGCGGTGAGCGCCCTCCACGACCTGACCGCCCTGGAGCAGGGAGCGCTGGTACGCCGGGGCGAGGTGTCGCCCGTCGAGCTGGTCGAGCACTACCTGGGCCGCGCCGACGACGTGGGCGCGTTCGTGCTGCGCACGCCGGAGCTGGCGCTGGAACGGGCCCGGGCCCTGCCGGCCGAGGGCGCCTCGCCGCTGCACGGCGTACCGACCGCCGTCAAGGACCTCAACCTCACCGCGGGCGTGCCCACGGCGTTCGGGTCGGCCGCCTTCGCCGACTTCGTGCCGGAGGTCTCCGACGCGGTGGTCGAGGCCATCGAGGAGGCCGGCATGGTCAGCCTCGGCAAGACCAGCACCCCGGAGTTCGGCTCGCCCTGCTACACCGAGCCCGAGGGGCTTCCGCCGGCGGTGACACCCTGGGACCGCACCCGGATGGCGGGCGGGTCCTCCGGCGGGGCGGCGGCCGCGGTCGCCGCCGGGCTGGTGCCGGTGGCCCAGGGCTCCGACGGCGGCGGCTCGATCCGGATCCCCGCCTCCTGCTGCGGCCTGGTGGGCCTCAAGCCCACGCGGGGCCGGATCTCCTCGGCGCCCATGTACGGCGACCCGGTGGGCCTGGCGACCTCCGGGCCGATCGCGCGGACGGTGCGCGACGCCGC
>NZ_DAOMFK010000242.1:0-4118 GCF_035429765.1 Nocardioides sp.
GACCTTTCTGGCGCGGTGCGGTGTAACTTTGCCGCCGGTGAGGTTGCGCCACTCCGCGGCCCGCCACCCCTCGTCCGCGAGCACCCCGGCCAGCCCGGGCTGGTCGGGCCAGGCCCGGACCGACTCGGCCAGGTAGACGTAGGCGTCCGGGGAGGAGGAGACCGCCCTGGCGATCACCGGCAGCGCCTTCATCAGGTACTCCAGATAGACCACCCGGAACGGCGTGAGCGTGGGGTGGCTGAACTCGCACACCACCAGTCGGCCACCCGGCCGGGTGACCCGCCGCAGCTCGCGGAGACCCGCGAGCGGGTCGACGATGTTGCGCAGCCCGAAGGAGATGGTGACCGCGTCGAAGGTGTCGTCGGCGAACGGGAGCCTGGTGCCGTCGCCGGCGGTGAACGGTAGGTCGGGACGGGCTCGCTTGCCGACCTGGAGCATCCCGAGCGAGAAGTCGCAGGGCACCACCACGGCACCCCGGTCCGCGAACGGCTGGCTGGAGGTGCCGGTGCCGGCGGCGAGGTCGAGGATCCTCTCCCCCGGCCTGGGGTCCACCGCGTCGATGACGTCGCGGCGCCAGCGCCGGTCCTGTCCCAGCGAGAGGACGTCGTTGGTGAGGTCGTAGCGGCGCGCGACGGCGTCGAACATGCGGCGGACGTCGGAGGGATGCTTGTCCAGCTCTGCACGTGCCACGTGCGGCAGCCTAGAGGGCGCCCCCGCCGGGCAACCAAATGCGCGGCTGCGGCGTCCTACCGAAGGACACTGGGGACGTGAGGGAGGTGAGCGCGGTGGGTGCTGCTGCGGTGCGGGACCGGGCTCCGAGGCCCGTGCTGGTGCTCGGCCTGCTGCTGGTCGTGCTGCTCGCCACGGCCTGCGCTCCGCTGTCCTCGCGCCACGACGCCGGACCGGGCGCAGCGACCTCCTCGAGCCCACCGACCGCGGTGCCGGAGCCGGTCGTGGGCCCGACGAGCGCCCCGATCCCCTCGCGCTACCTGCTGCGCCCCGGGGACCGCGGCGTGCAGGTGCGCGAGCTGCAGCACCGGCTCTTCCAGCTCGCCTGGCTGCCCGAAGCCACCACCGGTCGGTTCGACGCCACCACCAGGGCGGCCGTGGCGGGGTTCCAGGAGAAGCGTGGCCTGCCCGCCACGGGTCTGGTCGACGGGAGGACCTGGGCACGGCTGGTGCGGATGACCCGGGAGCCGACGCACGACCAGCTCTTCAACATCTGGCACCCGGGTCCGCCCCTGCTCGCGGAGGGGGACACCGGTGAGCAGGTGCGCGACCTGCAGGCGCGTCTGGTGCAGATCGCCTGGCTGTTCGGTGACGTGAGCGGGACCTACGACGCCACCACGACCGCGGCGGTGAGCGGCTTCCAGGCCAAGCGGGTGATCCCGGTGACCGGCGTCGTGGACCAGCGCACCTGGGACCGGCTCACCGCGATGACGCGCGCCCCGACGTACGAGGAGATGCACAACATCCGGCCCGAGCCGGGCGCTCTCGACCCGCGCTGCCTCACCGGCAGCGCGCTGTGCGTGGACAAGTCCACCAACTCGATGCGCTGGGTCGTCGACGGCGACGTGCGGGCGACGTACGACGTGCGCTTCGGGTCCGAGGAGCTGCCCACGCGGGAGGGTGCCTTCCAGGTGTACCTGAAGTCCCGCGACCACGTGTCGAGCCTCTACCACACCTCGATGCCGCTCGCGCTGTTCTTCTCCGGAGGGCAGGCCGTGCACTACTCCCCCGACTTCGCGGCCCACGGCTACTCCGGCGCCTCGCACGGCTGCGTGAACGTGCGCGACTACGACGGCATGCTGTGGCTGTTCGACCAGGTGCAGGTGGGCGACAAGGTCATCGTCTACTGGTCGTGAGCGCGGGATTCCGGGGCCTTCGGGCTCCGGGCGTAGGCTGACCCCTCGTGACCTCCCGCACGGTGCCCGACGGGCCGAGCAGCCCGCTCGTCGTGTCTTCCGTCCCGTGCGACCTGCCCGACGACCTCCCGCTGCTCTCGCTGGTGCCACCCGACGCGCCGGTCACGTGGCTGCACCGTGCCGAGGGACTGGTCGGCTGGGGCGTCGCCGCTGAGCTGCGGACCCGCGGCGTCACCCGCTTCGCCGACGCGAACAAGTGGTGGTCCGAGACCACCGCCCGCGCCACCGTCCACGACGCCGTGGGCGAGCCGGGCAGCGGGCTGGTGTGCTTCGGCTCGTTCGCCTTCGCCGACGAGCCGGGCGACTCGGTGATGGTGGTGCCCCGCGTGGTCGTCGGGCGCCGCGCAGGGCGCGCCTGGATCACCACTGTCGGGACCGAGCCGGTGCCGCCCCCGGACGTCGTGCCTGCGGAGGTCCCCGACCCGCCCGCCGACGTCGTCTTCGCCGACGGCGCACTCAACGGCGAGCAGTGGATGAGCGTGGTGGCCGAGGCCGTGGCCCGGATCAACGCGGGCCTGCTGGAGAAGGTGGTGCTCGCCCGCGACCTGGTCGCGACTGCGACGGCACCGGTGGACGTGCGGGCCCCGCTGCGGCGGCTGGCCGAGCACTACCCCTCCTGCTGGACCTTCCACGTGGACGGGCTCTTCGGGGCGACGCCCGAGATGCTGGTGCGCCGCGAGCGCGGCCTGGTGACCTCCCGGGTGCTGGCCGGCACCATCCGGCGGACCGGCGACGACGACCGGGACCTCGCCCTGGCCGCACACCTGGCCCGCTCGTCGAAGGACCTCGAGGAGCACGAGTACGCCGTGCGCTCGGTCGCCGACGCGCTCGACCCGCACTGCTCCTCGATGAACGTGCCCGAGTCCCCCTTCGTCCTGCACCTGCCCAACGTCATGCACCTGGCCACCGACGTCGCCGGCGTCGTCCACGACGCGGCCACCGTGTCCTCGCTCGAGCTGGCCGAGGCGCTGCACCCCTCGGCGGCCGTCGGCGGCACCCCCACGCCGGCCGCCACCGCGCTCATCGCCACCCTCGAGAGGATGGACCGCGGCCGCTACGCCGGCCCGGTCGGCTGGATGGACGCCAACGGTGACGGCGAGTGGGGCATCGCGCTGCGCTCCGCCGTGGTCGCCGGGGACACGGTCCGTCTGTTCGCCGGCTGCGGGATCGTCGCCGACTCCGACCCCGCTGCGGAGCTGGCCGAGGCGCAGGCCAAGTTCGTGCCGGTGCGCGACTCGCTGACCGGCGGCTGACCCACCGCCGGACGCGCCCGCGTGCGTGCCCGGCAGGGCGGACGGTCAGCGGCACACGGTGATCCGGCCGTGGCGGACCACCTCGAACTTCGAACCGTCCAGCGGCCTGCTCCGGAACTGGTCGAGGGCGTCGGCCCACCGCGGGTCGGAGGTGCCGGTGACGTACATCGCCGAGCCCTGGTCGGCGAACATCAGCCCGTAGCGCTTCATCGCCACCACCACGGCGCGTGCCGCGCCGGTGTACCGACGGGTCGGGACCGAGGCCTTCAGCCGCAGGCGCATGCCGTACGCCGGGTAGCGGGCCCCCTGGTGGGACCCGCAGTGGCGGGCCGGCCGGACGTAGGCGTTGCGAGCCAGCGGGAGGGTGACCCGCAGGGCGTGGGTGATCCGCCCGGTGGCCGCCTCGTCGTAGTCCAGCAGCCCCGGGAGGATCGGCAGCCCGGCCGCGTCGGCGGAGGTCCAGCCACGCGGGCGGAGCCGGTTCGAGCCCAGGTCCCAGCGCGCCGCTGACGCGGCCCGCCAGGCCACCACGGCACCGGTGTCGTCGTACACCCGCGTGGCCTTGTAGAGCTCGACCAGCCGGCAGGTCCCGCGCTGCACGGTGACCACGTGCCGGTCCCCGTCGGCGGGGTCCGGGCGGCTGATGCTGCCGCCCTCGATCGCCGCGCCGGGCGGGACGGGCACCGGTCCGCGGTCGCTCTCGTCGGCGTAGTTCTCGCCCTCGACGCCGAAGCGCAGGGGCAGCCGCTGCTGGTCCTGGGGGGCGAGGGTGACGGGGATGCCGTAGTACTCCTCGGTGCTGCCCAGGTCGAGGTGGACCGGGGACCCGGCGGCCTGGCCCCGGATGACCCGCGCGGACCCGCGGGCCACCGGCAGCCGGTCGACCCGGGTTTTCCACGGGTTGTCCGCCGGGAAGACCGGGCAGCCGCCGACCGTGTGC
>NZ_DAOMFK010000243.1:0-4118 GCF_035429765.1 Nocardioides sp.
TTCGGCGACCTGGACGCGGTGCTCGAGCGGCTGCAGCCGGGGCAACTCGCCGTCGTCGGTGCGCGGCCCGCGTGCGGGAAGACCGCACTCGGCCTGGGCGTCGCCCTCAACGCCGCGGCCGCCGGGTAGCCGGCCGCACGCCAGGCGCACCGTTCGCTCAGCGGGCAGTCCGTGCACCGCGGGGCGGCCGCCGTGCAGACCAGGGCGCCCAGCTCCATCACGGCCACCGACCAGGCCGCAGCTGTGCGTTCGTCGGCGGGCAGGAGGTCCTCGGCCAGTGCCCGCTCGGCCCGGGTGGGGGAGCCGGCGGGGTACGCGGTGCCGGCGAGCGCGCGGGCGAGCACCCGGCGCACGTTGGTGTCCAGGACCACGTGACGGCGGCCGTGCGCGAAGACCGCGATGGCCGCCGCGGTGTAGTCGCCCACGCCGGGCAGGGCGCGCAGGGCGTCGTACTCCTGTGGCACCTGCCCGCCGTGCCGCTGGGTCAGCAGGGTCGCCGCGGCGTGCAGGCGCAGGGCGCGGCGCGGGTAGCCCAGCCGGCCCCACATCCGCACCGCCTCACCCGGGCTGTCCGCGGCGAGCGCGGCGGGCTCCGGCCAGCGCGCGAGCCACGCCTGGTGAACCGGGAGCACTCGCGAGACCGGCGTCTGCTGGAGCATGAACTCCGAGACCATCACCGACCAGGGCGTCGCACCGGCGGCCCGCCACGGCAGGTCGCGGGCGTGCCGGTCGTACCACTCCAGGACGGTGTCGTGCGCGTTCATCGGTGCCGATCGTAGGCGGCGGCCGGTGTGCCTCCCCGGGGGCGGCCCGAGCGCTGACTAGCGTGGCGTCCATGACTGCGCTGACCCGGCCGCGCGGCCCCCTGCCGCCCCGGACCTACTGGGCCCGTCGGCTGCTGGTGGTCGGCACCGCGGTCGGACTCGCGGTCGGCGTCGGGCAGCTGCTGTCCAACGGCAGCGACGGCTCCTCCGGTCCGGGCCAGGCGGTCCAGATGGCAGCCACTCCCTCGTCCTCGGCCCACGACCCGCGCAAGCCCGCTCGGACGCGGACCCCGCGCACGCCCACCAAGACGCCGCTCGCCCAGCCCTCGGGCCCGTGCGAGGCCGACGACGTGGTGGTGATCCCCGTGATCGGCGAGGCCGACGGCGGATTCCCGGTGCGGGTGCGGCTGCGACTGAGCACCCGGGTCAGCCCGGCCTGCTACTGGCACGTCGCCACCGGCACGACGACCCTGAAGATCAGCGCGGACGGCAAGGACGTCTGGTCCAGCCAGGAGTGCCGCGGAACCATGCCGACGCGCGACGTCGTGCTCCGGCAGAGCAGGCCGGTGTGGGTCGCCGTCACCTGGTCGGCCATGCGCTACGGACCCGGCTGCCAGGATCCGACGTGGGCGCTGCCGGGGAGGTACCACGCCGAGGCGGCCGCGCTGGCCGGCGAGCCCGCGGGCACCGACTTCCTGCTCCTTCGGCCCGTGGACGTGGTCACCCAGTCCCCCAAGCCCAGCGCCAGCCCGCGGCGTCCCGGGAAGCCCAGCGCCAGCCCGGGGGTCCGCAGCGGCCGCCCGTCGGTCCGGCCGTCCCGGTCGGCCTCTGTGGGGCCGGGCTGAGTCTGTCGGGGGGTACGCCGGCAGCAGTGCCTGTCGGGCGTCAGACGTAGCGCTCGAGGATGCTGGACTCGGCAAGCCGGGAGAGCCCCTCGCGCACGCTGCGGGCCCGCAGCTCGCCGACCCCGTCGACGGTCTGGAGGTCCTCGATGCTCGCCGAGAGCAGCTTCTGCAGGCTGCCGAAGTGGTCGACGAGCCGGTCGACCACCAGGGCGGGCAGGCGGGGCACCTTGGCCAGCAGCCGGTAGCCCCGGGGGGTGACCGCGCCGTCCAGGTGCTCCCCGCCGCCGAGTCCCATGGCCTTGGCGACCGCCGCCGGGTCGACGAGCTCGGTGGCCGAGAGCGACTCCAGCTGGGCCAGCACGGCCTCGGGGGTCCTGGACTTGCGACCGGCCGGCAGGTAGTCACGGATGACCAGCTCGCGCTCGGCGTCCACGCCGGTGAACAGCTCCTCCAGCTGCAGCGAGAGCAGCCGCCCGTCGGTGCCCAGCTCCAGGACGTAGTCCTCGATCTCCGCGCCGATCCGGCTGACCATCTCCAGCCGCTGGGCCACCACGGCGACGTCGCGGGCGGTGACGAGGTCCTCGACCTCCAGCGCCGACAGGGTGCTGGCCACCTCGTCGAGGCGGAGCTTGTAGCGCTCCAACGTGGCCAGGGCCTGGTTGGCCCGCGACAGGATCTGGCCTGAGTCCTCCAGCACGTACCGGGTGGCGCCGACGTACGCCGCGATGATCTGCATCGACTGGGAGACCGACACCACGGGGAACCCCGTCTGCCGGGCGACCCGGTCGGCGGTCCGGTGCCGGGTCCCGGTCTCGCTCGAGGCGATCGTCGGGTCGGGCATCAGGTGCACGGCCGCCCGGTGGATGCGGGTGACCTCCTTGTCGAGGACGATCGCGCCGTCCATCTTGGCCAGCTCCCGCAGGCCCGTGGCGGTGAACGGGACGTCCAAGGTGAAGCCGCCGGTGGAGATCGCCTCCACGGTGCGGTCGTAGCCGAGCACGATCAGCGCGCCGGTGCGGCCCCGCAGGACCCGCTCGAGCCCGTCGCGCAGGGCCGTGCCGGGCGCGATCGAGGCCAGGGTGGCGCGCAGCCGCAGGGTCTCGTCGGACCGCTCGATGGCCGCCATGGTCCCCGTCTCCTCTCGACGCCCCCCGAGGGGCTCTGGACCCCGTGGGGGTTCGCGCGCCAGTCTAGGGCGTCGCGGCCGCCTCCCCCGAGGACGTTCAGCCGGGGCCGGGGTCGTTTCCGCCCACCTGCCCGCCCGGTGCCCGCCCGGTCCTGGTCAGCTGCAGCAGGCGCAGCGCCCCGGGGACGTCGTGGACGTCGAGCACCCGCATGCCGTCGACCGTCCACGACTCCGGGGACCGCGGCCCCGAGCGGGGGTTCCCGGGGACCAGCGCCACCCCGAACCCCAGCCGGGCCGCCTCGGCCACGCGCTGGGACAGGTCGCGGACCCGGCGCAGCTCGCCGGCCAGACCCACCTCGCCCATCGCCACCACCCCCTGCGGCGGGGCGACCCCCAGGTGCGCCGAGGCGATCGCCACCGCCACAGCGAGGTCGGCGGCCGGCTCGGAGAGCCGCGCGCCCCCGACGGTGGAGGCGAACACGTCGTAGGCGTGCAGGCGCAGGCCGCAGTGCTGCTGCAGCACGGCGAGCACCATCGCCACCCGCGAGGAGTCCAGCCCTGAG
Source organism: Nocardioides sp. (assembly GCF_035429765.1). Taxonomy (GTDB): domain Bacteria; phylum Actinomycetota; class Actinomycetes; order Propionibacteriales; family Nocardioidaceae; genus Nocardioides. The sequence continues at coordinate 3,299 of NZ_DAOMFK010000243.1, forward strand.
GTGGTGCGGCGCGGCCGCTCGGCGGTCGTCGGGGTGACCAGCGCCTGGACCTCGGCGAGCAGCGGCCGACGCCCCTCCATCGTCACGGCCACGCAGGTGCCGGGCACCCGGTGCTGGTGGTTCTCGACGAACAGGCCGGTGGGGTCGCTCACGGCGCTGATGCCCTCGGCGGACAGGTCGAAGCAGCCGACCTCGTCGACCGGGCCGAACCGGTTCTTCATCGCCCGGACCATGCGGAACCGGGAGCTCCGGTCCCCCTCGAAGTGCAGCACCACGTCGACCAGGTGCTCCAGCACCCGGGGGCCCGCGATCGACCCGTCCTTGGTGACGTGGCCGACCAGCACGGTGGTGATGCCGCGGGTCTTGGCCACCCGGACCAGCGCCGCGGCCACCTCCTTGACCTGGGTGACCCCGCCCGGCACCCCGTCCACGTCCGCGGCCGTCACCGTCTGCACCGAGTCGACCACGAGCAGCTCGGGGCGCACCTGCTCGATGTGGGTGAGCACCGCCCCCAGGTCCGTCTCGGCCGCGATGAAGAGCTCGTCGTGCACCCCGCCGGTGCGGTCGGCACGCAACCGCACCTGCGCGGCCGACTCCTCCCCCGTGAGGTACAGCGTCCGGCGGTGGTACCGCGCGGTCTGTGCCGCCACCTCCAGCAGCAGGGTGCTCTTGCCGACCCCGGGCTCCCCGGCCAGGAGGATCGCCGCACCCGGCACCAGCCCGCCCCCGAGGACGCGGTCCAGCTCGGGCACCCCGCTGCTGCGGAAGGCCGACTCGGTCACCGGCACCGCGCCGATCGGCACCGCCGGCGCGGTGACCG
>NZ_DAOMFK010000244.1:0-4078 GCF_035429765.1 Nocardioides sp.
GGGATTGGTCGCCGGGCTGGTCGCCGGCGTGGTCGGGGGACCGGTCGCCGGGGGAGGAGGGTGACCGGTGGAGCCTGCCCGAGGACGTACGCCGCGACCTGGCGCGGCTGCGCCCGCCCCCGCGCGTGCGGCCCGGCGCGTTCGTCGTACCCGTGCCGATCGACCCGCAGGGGGTGGCCGGGCCCACTGCGGACCAGGCCCGCGGCCCCCGGGGGCGGCGTACGTCGAGGAACAGGTACGTCCCCGCCGACGCCGTGGTCGACCAGCCGGTGCAGCGCATCGTGGAGCTGGTGCCGCGGCTGCCCGGCGGTGCCGGCGTGACCGGCTGGGCGAGCCTGCACCTGGCCGGTGCCCGGTGGTTCGGCGGCACCGAGTCCGACGGTGCGGAGCTCCCGGTCGCCCTCGCGCTGGGGCCGATGGGCAAGCGGCGGCCGATCGAGGGCGTGCGGCCCTGGCGCGAGGTGGTGCTCCCCGCGGACCTCGTCGTGCGCCAGGGCGTGCCGTGCACGTCGGCCGAGCGGGCGGTCTTCGACGAGATGCGGCGCACGACGTCGGTCCGGCTGGCCGTCCAGGCGCTGGAGATGGCGATGTACGCCGAGCTCACCTCGCTGAGCCGCTTCCGCGCCTACCTCCTCACCCGCAACCGGCGTACCGGGGTGCAGCAGGCCCGCGACGCGACCGGGCTGGCGGTCGAGGGGCCCGAGTCGCCGCAGGAGACGCTGATGCACCTGGTCTGGGAGTGCGACGCGGGCCTGCCGCGGCCGCTGTGCAACGTCGACGTCTACAGCGTCAACGGCGAGTTCCTCGGCCGCCCCGACCTGCTCGACCCGGTCGCCGGGGTCGTCGGCGAGTACGACGGGGGGCACCACCGGCTGGCCAGCGTCCGGAGAGCGGACGTGTCGCGCGAGGAGCGGTTCCGGGCGCACGGGCTGGAGTACTTCACCGTCGTGGAGGGGGACCTGCCCCGCCGCCAGCTGGTGGTGGACCGGATGCTGCGGACCCGGGAGCGGGCCCTGCGCTCCCGGGAGCCGAGGCTCTGGACGCTCACCCCGCCGCCCGGCGTACGTCCCCGACTGTCGCTGGACCGGCGCCTCGAGCTGCGAGAGATCCTCGCCGCCCCCCGCTGACACCGATCCTGGGTTAGTACGGTCCCAACGCGGGGTCCCAGGGTGCTCCGGACCCCGCGTTGGGACCGTACTAACCGGAGTAGCGGACGTGGGTGTCGGCAGGGGAGTGGGTGAAGCCGAGCCGGGAGTAGAGCGCGATCGCCGGCGCGTTGTCGGACTCGACGTAGAGCTCGACCTCGGAGACGCCGGGGGGCGGGTCCAGGAGGTGGTGGAGGCCGGCCAGGGTGAGCACGGTGCCCAGGCCGCGGCCCTGCGCCGCGGGGGCCAGGCCGAGGACGTACACCTCGCCCACCGTCGCGCTGACCCGCTTGGTCCAGTGGAAGCCCAGCAGCGTGCCGTCCTCGGCGACCGCCAGCAGCAGCCCGGCCGGGTCGAACCACGGCTCGGCCATCCGCGCGGCCAGGTCCGCGGCGTCCATCGCGCCCTGCTCGGGATGGTGGGCGAAGGCGGCGGCGTTCACGGCGAGCAGGGCTCCCTCGTCTCCCGGCCTGAAGGTGCGCAGGGCCACACCGGCCGGTACGACGACCGGCGGCAGCGGCAGCGTCGAGGGCCGCCGCATCACCCACAGCTCGCGTGCCCTGGTGAACCCGAAGCGAGCGGCCAGCGCGGCCGCGCCGGGGTGGTCGTTGTGCGACCACGCCGACCGGACCAGCCCCGAGGCGACCGCCTCACGGGCGAGCGCCGTCCCCAGCCCGGCGCGGCGCGCGGTGGGCTCGACGGCCAGCGCCAGCACCCCGTCGACCACCAGCGCGAAGCCGTCGTCCCCCTGGAGCCACAGGCGGGTCGTCGTCGACAGCCCGGCGTGCTTGAGGGCCAGCTCGGCCGCCTCGTCCAGTGGGTCCGGCTCGCCCGCCGCCAGGCAGGCGGCGCGCACCACCGAGACCGACGTCGCCGGCCCGCCGCCGCCCCAGACGTACGCCGCCGGCTCGACCTCGCCGGTCAGGCGTCCTGCTCCTCGGGTGAGAGGGCAGCCGGCGTGCTGGTCAGCACGAACCGGTAGCCCACGTTGCGCACGGTCCCGATCAGCGTCTCGTTCTCGGGGCCGAGCTTGGCGCGCAGGCGGCGTACGTGCACGTCCACGGTGCGGGTGCCGCCGAAGTAGTCGTAGCCCCACACCTCCGAGAGCAGCTGCTGGCGCGAGAACACCCGGCCCGGGTGCTGCGCGAGGTACTTCAGCAGCTCGAACTCCTTGAACGTCAGGTCCAGGGTGCGGCCGCCGACGCGGGCGGTGTACGTCGCCTCGTCGACGGTCACCTCGCCACTGCGGATCACGCCAGCCTCGGGGTCGGCGGCCTCGCGCTGCGCGGCGAACCGGCCGATCGCCAGCCGGATCCGGGCCTCGAGCTCGGCCGGGCCGCAGGTGTCCAGCACCACGTCGTCCATCATCCAGTCCTGCGCCACGACGGCGAGCCCGCCCTCGGTGACGACCAGCAGGACGGGGATGTCGGTCCCGGTGGTGTGGATCAGCCGGCACAGGTCCCGGGTGTGGGCCAGGTCGCGCCGGCCGTCGACGAGCAGCAGGTCGGCGGAGGGGGCCTCGAGCAGTGCGCTGCCCTCGGCGGGCAGGATCCGCACCGTGTGCGGCAGGAGGGTGAGCGCGGGGAGCACCTCGGCGCTCGGCTGGAGCGCGCTGGTGAGCAGGAGCACGGTGCTCATACCGTGGTCACCTCCGGGCTTCGACTGATAGGGAAGGATAACCCGCCATGAGCAGCGGCACCGGCGTCACCGGCGCGACTGAGACCCAGGCGACACCCGCCGGGTCGGTCACCGTCCGCTACTGGGCGGGCGCCCGCGCGGCCGCCGGCGTTGCCTCCGACGTGCTCCCGGTGCCGGGCCCGCTGCCGCTGGCCGAGGTGGTGGCACGGGCCGTGGCCCTGCACCCGGGGACCCGCCTGCCCGACGTCCTCGCGGTCTGCTCGGTGCTGGTGGGCGACCGGCCGGTGTCCACCGCGGACCCCGCCGCGATCCTGGTGCACCCGGGGGAGCACGTGGAGTTCCTCCCGCCCTTCGCCGGCGGCTGACCCGGAGCCTCCGGGGTGGCCGGTGGAATGCCCGGCGGCCTCGGGCGGTTGCCCCCCACATGAGCGCAGGACAGTGGGTGCTGGTGGCCAGCGTGGCGCTGGCGCTGGGCTTCGGCCTCTACCGGGCCTGGGCCGACGGCCGCTTCAGCGGCACCCACCGGGTCCGCGGGGCGGCCGAGGAGACACCGGCGCCGGTGAGCGTGCTGGCCGACGCCGACCTCGAGCACGAGCTGGGCGAGCGGGCCACGCTGCTGCAGTTCTCCTCGGCGTTCTGCGCACCCTGCCGCGCCACCCGCCGGATCCTGGCCGACGTCGCCGCGACCGTCCCGGGCGTGGTGCACGTCGAGGTCGACGCCGAGCACCACCTCGAGCTGGTCCGCCGGCTCGGCATCCTGCGCACCCCGACCACGCTCGTCCTCGACCCGCACGGGCGTGAGGTCACCCGGGCCGCCGGCGCGCCCCGCAAGGAGCAGGTGCTCCACGCGCTGGCGGAGATGGTGTGATGTCCACATTCTGGATGGTGGGTCCACCATGCGAGACGCACGGTTCCGTCAGCCGTGGACGAGCCTCTACGGTTCCTGCCATGTCCTCGACCATGCTGACCAAGCGCCGCGCGGTGGACCACTGCCGCGTCCGCTCGTCGCTGTGTCGAATGTCCTGACGGGACGTCCTCCCGCACCTTCGGGGCCGCCACGCGTCTGCGCGTGACCCGCGTGACCGGCGCGGCCCCTGCGCCCAGGACGTCCCTGCCGCGCCCTCCCCAGGGCGATCCCGACCAGGACATCCAGGAGATCCCGTGAACGACCAGATCGACCCCCGTGCGCCGCAGCTCACGGCCGCGGTGACGGCGGCCCTGCTGGCCGTCGTACTTCTTCTCGCCCCCGGCCCGCTCGCCGTCGCGCTGCTCGCCCTCCAGGCGGTGCTGTTCGC
>NZ_DAOMFK010000245.1:0-3994 GCF_035429765.1 Nocardioides sp.
AACCCCCCCTATCTCCACCGTCTCGAATTCGGACCACGCGTCCGCGGCCAGCTCCCGGACGGTCGGGGCCGGGACCCGTGGTGGCGTGCCCGCGGCCGGGTCCTCGCCCTGTGCCCCGTCGACCAGGGTCGCCAGCACGGCGAGCCCGCCGATGCCGTCGGCGAGCGCGTGGTGCATCACCACGACCACACCGGCGGCACGGCCGGTGTCGGTGAGGATCCGGGCCCGCCACAGCGGCCGGTCCCGGGGGAGCCGCTGCAGCAGCAGCTCGACGGCGGCGGTGGCGCCGGGGTCCTCCTCCGCCGTGGGCAGGGTCCTCACGTCGAGGTGGCGTCCCAGGGCGAATCCGGGGTCGTCCACCCACACCGGTCGCCCACACCCGAACGGGGTCGCCTCCAGCCGGCGTCGGAGCCGGGGCACCCGGGCCAGCCGCGCTCCGAGGGCGGCCTCGAGAGCGGCGGCCGGCGGTCGGTCCGCGGGGTCGAAGGTCAGCAGCGCCGCGATCTGCATGGGGACGCTGCCGTGGTCCACCGCGAGGTTGACCACGTCGGCGGGAGCGGCGCGGTCCACGGCCGCCGACCCGCTCATGCCCGGCGCGGCGACCGCACGTCAGCCCTCACAGTCCGGAGGACCGGCAGGGTCGACGCCGCAGCGCGGCCACGTAGTCGGCCGGGGCGTCGGCAGCCTCGGCGGCGTCCGCGAGGACGCCGAGGTAGGAGGCCGACGGCAGGCCGCCCTCGTAGGCGTCCAGCACGTAGGCCCACACCACCAGCTCCCCGGCCAGCGTCGACACCCGCACCCGGGTCTTGAAGAACAGCCCGGTGTCGGCGGCCTCCCACTCGTCGAGGGTCGCCTCGTCCTCGGGCGTGATGTCGTACACCGCGACGTACACCTGCTCGAGGGGATCCTCCACGATCGTGGCGAGGGCGCCGTCCCACCCGTGCTCCTCACCCCCGAAGGTGAGCCGCCACCCCATCAGCCAGCCGGTGGCATGCAGCGGGGAGTGCGGGCAGCGCTCGCCCATCCGGGCGGGGTCCAGATTGGTCCCGTAGGCGGCGTACAGCGGCACGGGCACAGGTTAGCGGCCCGCTAGGCTGACCACCGTGACCCACTACAACGTCCTGGTTCTCGGTGCCGGTCCCGGAGGCTACGTGGCGGCCATCCGCGCCGCCCAGCTCGGTCGCTCCGTCGCGGTGGTGGAGGACAGGTACTGGGGCGGGGTGTGTCTGAACGTGGGCTGCATCCCGTCCAAGGCGCTGCTGCGGAACGCCGAGCTCGCGCACGTGCTCGCCCACGAGAAGGCCACCTTCGGCATCGAGGGCGACGCGACGATGGCCTACGGCCCCACCCACGCCCGCAGCCGCCGGGTGTCGGAGAACATCGTCAAGGGCGTGCACTTCTTGATGCGCAAGAACAAGATCACCGAGATCCACGGCTGGGGCACGCTGCTGGGCCCCAGCGAGATCGAGGTGCACGACGCGGAGGGCGTCCGCACCACCCACACCTTCGACGACCTGATCATCGCCACCGGGGCCACCACCCGGCTGGTGCCCGGCACCAGCCTGAGCGAGCGGGTGGTGACCTACGAGGAGCAGATTCTCGACCCCGACCTCCCCGGCTCGGTCATCATCGCCGGCTCCGGTGCCATCGGCGTGGAGTTCGCCTACGTGATGAAGAACTTCGGGGTGGACGTGACCATCGTGGAGTTCCTGGACCGGATGGTGCCCACCGAGGACGCCGACGTCTCCAAGGAGCTGCTGCGGCACTACAAGAAGCTCGGCGTGAAGGTGCTGCTGTCCACGAAGGTGGAGGCCATCCACGACCCCGGTGCCGACTCGGGCGAGAAGGTCCAGGTCACCGTCAGTCCCGCGGGCGGCGGCGAGTCGCAGGTCCTCGAGGCGGACAAGGTGCTCCAGGCGATCGGGTTCGCGCCTCGCCTCGACGGCTACGGCCTGGAGAACACCGGTGTGCGGACCAGCCAGCGGGGGGCGATCGAGGTCGACGCGCGCGGGCGCACCAACGTTCCTCACGTGTACGCGATCGGCGACGTGACCGGGAAGATGATGCTGGCCCACGTCGCCGAGGCCATGGGCATCGTCGCGGCGGAGACGATCGCCGACGTCGAGACGATGGAGATCGACTTCGACATGGTGCCGCGCGCGACGTACTGCCAGCCGCAGATCGGCTCGTTCGGCTACTCCGAGGCGCAGGCGCGCGAGAAGGGGTACGACGTGGTCACCGCCTCCTTCCCGTTCTCGGCCAACGGGAAGGCGCAGGGGCTGGGCGAGGCGGTCGGCTTCGTCAAGGTGGTCGCCGACGCCACCCATCGGGAGATCCTCGGCGCGCACATGATCGGGCCGGACGTCACCGAGCTGCTGCCGGTGCTCACCCTCGCCCAGCGGTGGGACCTGACCGCCGACGAGGTGGCTCGCAACGTCTTCGCCCACCCGACCCTGACCGAGGCGGTCAAGGAGGCCGTGCACGGCATCACCGGGCACATGATCAACCTGTGAGCGAGCGCGTCGTCATCATCGGGGGCGGCCCCGGTGGCTACGAGGCGGCCCTGGTGGCCGCCCAGCTGCACGCCGAGGTCACCGTGGTCGACACCGACGGGCTCGGCGGCTCCGCGGTCCTCACCGACTGCGTGCCCTCCAAGACGCTCATCGCGACCGCCGAGCTGATGGCCGACATGGGAGGTGCCGCCGAGCTGGGCGTCATCCCCACCGACCACCAGGGCGACGTCGCCGCGCACCTCACGGTGGACCTGGGCATGGTCAACGCGCGGGTCAAGCAGCTGGCTGCGGACCAGTCGGCCGACATCGCCGGGCGCCTCGAGCGCGAGGGGGTGCGAGTGGTCCGCGGCCGTGGCCGGCTCGACGGCCCGCAGCGGGTGGTGGCCACCGCTGCCGACGGGACCGAGACGACCCACGACGCCGACGCGGTCCTGGTCGCCACCGGCGCCTCGCCGCGCACCATGCCCACCGCAGCCCCCGACGGCGAGCGCATCCTCACCTGGGAGCAGGTCTACGACCTCACCGAGGTGCCCGAGCACCTGGTGGTGGTCGGCTCGGGGGTGACCGGCGCGGAGTTCGCCTCGGCGTACCTCTCCCTCGGCGTCCCGGTGACCCTGGTGTCCTCGCGGGACCAGGTGCTGCCGGGCCAGGACAGCGACGCCGCGCACGTGCTGGAGGAGGTGCTCACCCGGCGCGGGATGACCCTGCTCGCCCGGTCCCGGATGGAGTCGGTCGTCCGCGAGGGCGACACGGTCGCCGTACGGCTCGATGACGGGCGGGAGGTCCGCGGCAGCCACTGCGTGCTGGCGCTCGGCTCGGTCCCCAACACCGTCGGCCTCGGGCTCGAAGAGGCGGGGGTGATCCTCGAGGACAGCGGCTTCGTCCGGGTCGACCGGGTGTCGCGGACGTCCGCGCGCGGGATCTACGCCGCCGGCGACTGCACCGGCGTACTGATGCTGGCCTCGGTGGCCGCCATGCAGGGCCGGATCGCGATGTGGCACCTGCTCGGGGACGCGGTCACGCCGTTGGACCTGCGGAAGGTGTCGGCCAACGTGTTCACCGCGCCGGAGATCGCCACCGTCGGCTGGTCCCAGCTGCAGGCGGACTCCGGCGAGATCCTGGCCGACACCGTGGTGCTGCCCCTGTCGGGCAACGCGCGCGCCAAGATGCAAGGGGTGCACGACGGCTTCGTGAAGCTGCTGTGCCGGCCCGGGACGGGCATCGTCGTCGGCGGCGTCGTCGTCGCCCCCCGCGCCTCGGAGCTGATCCACCCGGTCGCGATCGCCGTCGCCGAGTCGCTGACCGCCGACCAGCTCGCCCAGGCGTTCACCGTGTACCCCTCGATGAGCGGCTCGATCGCCGAGGCGGCCCGGAGGCTGCACCGGGTGTAGGGGGGTGGGGGTGCCAGTTGCCGTGCTCGCGGTGACCCGTGGGGGGGCTGGTGGGACCTCAACCCTGCGTCTCAGAAACCCCCGAAGTCG
>NZ_DAOMFK010000246.1:0-3963 GCF_035429765.1 Nocardioides sp.
CAGGCCCGCGGCCAGCGCGGCGACCCGGCGCGGCAGCAGCGCGACGACCGTGAGGGCCGCGGCCGCGACCAGGCCGAGCAGCAGCACGGCGTACTTCAGCCAGGGGTACCAGTCGCTCGCCCGGTCCAGCAGCACGAACCCGAGGACCGAGGTCGCGGCCGTGGCCCCGGCCAGGAGCAGCGCGGCCGGGAGGGACTCGCGGGCCCGCCAGAGGACCAGAGCGCCGATGCCGGTCAGGGCGGCGATTGCGGGCGCCAGAGCCACGGTGTAGTAGGCGTGGAAGATCCCGGCCATCAGGCTGAAGGTGAGCGCGGTGACCAGCAGCCAGCCGAGCCACAGCACCAGACCGGCCAGCACCCGCCGGTCGCGCCGGGCGAACCACAGGGCGCCCAGACCGAGCAGCAGCGCCGCGGGCAGCAGCCAGGCGACCTGCCCGCCGGTGTCGGAGCCGAACAGCCGCGTGAGGCCGGTCTCGCCCCAGCCGTTCATCCCGCCGACCGACCCGGTCTCCTCGCCGGTGAGCCGCCCGAAGCCGTTGTAGCCGAAGGTCAGCTCGAGCACGGAGTTGTGCTGCGAGCCGCCTATCCAGGGGCGGGAGGCGGCCGGCCACAGCTCCACGACCGCGACCCACCAACCGCCGGCCAGCACCATCGACCCGAACGCGACGAGAAGGTGGCCCCACCGCCTCCGCAGGGGTACGGCGGCGAAGAGGAGGTAGACGACCGCGAGCGCGGGCAGCACCAGGAACGCCTGCAGCATCTTGGTGAGGAAGGCCAGGCCCACGAGCGCGCCGCCGAGCGCCAGCCAGCGCACCGGACGGCCGGCGGGGGACCCGCTGACGTCGACGGCGCGCAGCGTGGCCGCCGCCGAGCCGACCAGCAGCAGCACGAGCAGGGCGTCGGGGTTGTTGAAGCGGAACATCAGCGCCGCGACCGGGGTGAGCGCGAGGACAGCGCCGGCGAGCAGTGCTGCGCCGGCGGAGCCGGTGGTGCGCCGTACGGTCGCGTAGAGCAGGCCCACCGAGGCGACCCCGAACAGGGCCTGCGGCACGAGGATGCTCCACGAGGACTGCCCGAACAGCCGCACCGAGAGCGCCATCGGCCACAGCGCCAGCGGGGTCTTGTCGACGGTGATCGAGCTCGCCGAGTCGGAGGAGCCGAAGAAGAAGGCCTTCCACGACTCCGAGCCGGCCTGCGCGGCAGCGGAGTAGAAGGAGTTGGCCCAGCCGGACTCGCCGAGACCCCACAGGTAGAGCAGCGCGGTGGCGGCGAGCAGGCCGGCCAGTGCCGGACGCTCCCACCGGGTGGAGGGGGTGGGCTCGTCCGGCGGACGGAGGGACGGCACCGCCTGCGCGGCGGGCGCGAGCGGCTGGGACGGAGAGGTCAACGTGGTCACGGGACCACCGTCGCGGGGTCGGCTGGGCCGGGAGTGAGGCCGGTCTGTCAGTCGGCTGTGAGCCCGGACGGGGCCGGGCTGCGCGCCGGGAGCCGGACGGTCACGGTGGTGTCCCCGGGCCGGCTGGCCAGGGCCACGGTGCCGCCGTGGGCGGTGACGATGGCCTTGACCAGCGACAGGCCCAGCCCCACCCCACCCTCGTCGTTGCGGGCGCGGGCGACGTCCCCGCGGGCGAAGCGCTCGAAGGCCGTGCCGACCAGGTCGGGGGGGAACCCGGGGCCGTCGTCGTGCACCGTGAGCAGCCCGGGCCTGGCCGTGACGGTGACCGTGGTGCCGGCGGGGGTGTACCGGCGGGCGTTGCTCAGCAGGTTGGTGACGACCTGGTGCAGCCGCTGCTCGTCCCCGGTCACCTCGACCGCGTCCTCGGGCAGGTCCAGCCGCCACCGGTGCTCGGGGGAGAGGACCCGGGCGTCCGAGACGGCCTCGACCAGGAGCCGGCTCAGGTCCACGGTGCTGCGCTCGAGGGGACGCCCCGCGTCCAGCCGGGCCAGCAGCAGCAGGTCCTCCACCAGCGAGGTCATCCGCTCCGACTCGGCCCCGACCTTGTCCAGCGCGGTGCGGATGCCCGGCTGGTCCTCGGGCCGTCGGCGGGCCAGCTCGGTGTAGCCCTGGATGGTGGCCAGCGGCGTGCGCAGCTCGTGGGAGGCGTCGGCGACGAACTGGCGCACCTGCTGCTCGCTGCGGTGCCGGGCCTCCAGTGCGGTCTCCACGTGGGCCAGCAGCGCGTTGAGGGCGGCGCCCACCTGGCCCACCTCGGTGCGCTCGTCGGTGAGGTGCTCGGGGACGCGGGGGGACAGGTTGATCTCCCCGGTCGACAGCGGCAGCTCCGAGACCTCGTGGGCGGTCGCGGCGACCTCGCGCAGCGGCCGGAGCTGGCGGCGTACCAGCGCCAGCCCCAGCACTGCGGCGAGCAGCACCCCCACGCCGGCCAGCGCGAGGCCCCAGGTGAGCAGGCTGGCCAGGGTGCGGGTGATCTCCGAGGACGGCAGCCCGGTGACGATCGTGCCGCTGCTGCTGGCCCGGCGGGCGACCACCCGGTAGCCGCCGGCGTCGGGCAGCGACACCGCGTGCACCTGCCCGTCGGTGGGGACGCCGGCCAGCACCGCGAGGTCCTGGGTCGACAGTGGCACCGTGCCGTCCTCGTCGTGGTCGCCGCCGATGATCTCCCCGCCCCGGCGGCCGTCGGTGAGCAGCACCGCCTGGAGCGTGCCCGGACCCTGGCCGAACCGGTCCAGCTCGTCGTCGGAGCCCTCGCCGACGTGCGGCGGCGGCGCCTGGCCCGAGAGCTTGACCGGGGTGCCGCGCACCTGGTCGTCCAGACGACCGGTGAGGTAGTCGCGCATCGCGAACGCGGTCAGGCCGACCACCAGCACGCTGACCAGCGCGACCAGGGCGACAGTGGTCGCCACCAGCCGCGCCGTGAGCGAGTGCACGGCCGGCCAGGGGACGCGGGGCCCCCTCATCCTTGTCCGTTGGGGGGCTTGAGCACGTAGCCGGCACCGCGCATGGTGTGGATCATCGGCTCCCGCCCGGCGTCGATCTTCTTGCGCAGGTAGGAGATGTAGAGCTCCACGACGTTGGCCTGGCCGCCGAAGTCGTAGTTCCACACACGGTCGAGGATCTGGGCCTTGCTCAGCACCCGGCGGGGGTTGCGCATCAGGTAGCGCAGCAGCTCGAACTCGGTGGCGGTGAGGCTGATCTCCTCCCCGTCCCGGAAGACCTCGTGGCTGTCCTCGTCCAAGGTGAGGTCGCCGACGGTGAGCACGTGCTGCTGCTCGGTCGCCATCGCGCCGGCGCGCCGCATCAGCGCCCGCAGCCGGGCCACCAGCTCCTCGAGGGAGAACGGCTTGGTCACGTAGTCGTCGCCGCCGGCGGTCAGCCCCGCGACCCGGTCCTCCACGGCGTCGCGGGCGGTGAGGAAGACCACCGGTACGCCGGGGTCGAAGGACCGCATCCGGCGCAGCACCTCCATCCCGTCGAAGTCGGGCAGCATCATGTCGAGCACCACCGCGTCCGGGCGGAACTCGCGCGCCGCCGCCACCGCCTTCACGCCGGTGTGCGCCTGCTGCACCTCCCAGCCCTCGTAGCGCAGCGCCATGCCGACCAGCTCGGCGATGTTCATCTCGTCGTCGACGACGAGGACGCGCAGCGCGGAGCCGTCCGGGCGGGTGAGGTCCATGGTCCCACTCTGTCGGATCCTCCTGTGAGTTGGCTGTGAGACCGCTGTGCCCGGACTGGCCGGGCTCATGGGTGATCCACAGGCGGGGCACAGCAAAGCGGCCCACACTGGATCCATGACCGACGACGCCACCCCTACCCCGCCCGCTGACACCCCGCCGGCTGGGACGCCGCCGGCAGCTGACGCGGCCCCGACCGCGGCGTACGCGACCGGGGGCGACGGCGCGTCGGCGGCGTCGGCGGGTCGGCCGTCGTGGCGCGAGCGGGTGCTCGGGATCAAGGGCGTGATCGCCGTGGGCCTGGCCTCCTTCATTCTCGGCGGTCTGGGCG
>NZ_DAOMFK010000247.1:0-3860 GCF_035429765.1 Nocardioides sp.
TGGCGGCCGGGATCCGCGGCAGGGCGGTCAGCACGTGGTCGCGCTGGGCGGGGTGCTGGTAGTGGCGCAGCCGGGCCGGGTGGTCGGCGAGGGTCCGGGCGACCTCGGCCAGGACCGCGGCCCGGTCGCCGAAGGAGGCGCCGCGGAGCTTGACCGCGAGCTCGGAGCGCAGCGGCTCGGTGGGCGTGGGCGCGGCCAGCCAGTCGGCCAGCGCCTGCCGGCCGGCCGGCGCCACGGCGTACACCTTCTTGTCCGGCCGCCCGCTCTGCGCGACGGCGCGTGCGCGCACCCAGCCGTCGGCGTCCATCCGGGCCAGCACCCGGTAGATCTGCTGGTGGGTGGCGTGCCAGAAGAAGCCGATCGACCGGTCGAAGCGGCGGGCCAGGTCCAGTCCCGAGGCGGGGCGCTCGCTGAGGGCCACCAGCAGCGCGTGTTCGAGGGCCACGCCCGGAGGGTAACCAGGCTATGCAACGAGTTGCAATGCGACCTGCGTCTCACCGGCCCCTCGCCGGCTACTGGTGCGTACGACGTGCCTGGTGCGGCGTACTCACCAGTAGTCGCCGGGATGCCGTCGCCTAGGATGCGCGCATGCGACTGCATCGTTCCGCCCTGCTCCTGGCCACCCCGCTCCTCCTCGCCGCCGTCGCCTGCGCGCCCGAGGACGACACCACGACCGACGCGGGCGCCAGCCCGAGCGCCTCGGCCGACGCCTGCGCCACCGAGAACCTCGCCACGATGACCCCGGGCACGCTCACTGTCGGCACCGACTCGCCGGCGTACGAGCCGTGGTTCGTGGACAACGACCCCAGCAACGGCAAGGGGTTCGAGTCGGCGGTCGCCTACGCCGTGGCCGAGCAGCTCGGGTTCACCGCCGACCAGGTCACCTGGGTGAAGGTGCCGTTCAACACCTCCTACAAGCCCGGCGCCAAGGACTTCGACCTCGACATCAACCAGATCTCGATCACCCCGGAGCGGGCGCAGGTGGTGGACTTCTCCGACGGCTACTACCAGGCCGCGCAGGCGGTCATCGCGCTGAAGGGCTCGCCCGCCGCGGACGCCGCCAGCCTCGAGGAGCTCGCCGGGCTGCGGCTGGGTGCCCAGACCGGGACCACCTCGCTCACCGCGATCCGTGACGTCATCAAGCCCGAGACCGACCCGCTGGTCTTCGAGGACACCAACGCCGCCAAGCAGGCCCTGCTCAACGACCAGGTCGACGCGATCCTGGCCGACCTGCCCACCGCCTTCTACATCACCGCGGTGGAGATCCCGAAGGGCACGATCGTCGGCCAGTTCCAGCCGGAGAGCGGGGAGCAGGAGGAGTTCGGGATGCTCTTCGAGAAGGGCAGCCCGCTGGTGCCCTGCGTCAACCAGGCGCTCGCGGCGCTGCGTGAGAACGGCACGCTCGACCAGATCGAGCAGCAGTGGCTCTCCGACACCGTCGGGGTCCCCGAGCTCCAGTGAGCCGAGCCGTCGGTGAGCGAGGTCTGGCAGCCCAGTGACCGGGAGCTCGAGCGGCGGGCGGCGCGGCGCTCCCTGCGCCGCCGGTCCGTGCTCATCGCGAGCCTCGCGACGGTCGCCGTCTTCACCGCGCTCGTCGCGGCGGTGCTGGCCTCGCCGGGCTGGGACCGCGTGCAGCAGCTGTTCTTCAACGTCGAGCACGCCCGGGCGTCCCTGCCGCTGATCTGGGACGCGTTCCTCACCTACAACGTCAAGCTGTTCCTGCTCGCCGAGCCGATGATCCTCCTGCTCGGCCTGTCCGTAGCGCTGGCGCGGATCGCGCGCTCCCCCTGGCTGGTCCCGGTCCGGGTCCTGGCGGTGCTCTACACCGACCTGTTCCGGGGGATCCCCACGATCCTGCTGGTGCTGATGTTCGGCTTCGGCATGCCGGCGCTGCGGCTCCAAGGGGTGCCGAACAGCCTGTTCTTCTGGTCGCTGATGGCGCTGGTGCTGTCCTACGGCGCCTACGTCGCCGAGGTGTTCCGCTCCGGCATCGAGTCGATCCACCCCTCCCAGGTCGCCAGCGCGGAGGCGCTGGGCCTCAGCCGGGCGCAGACCATGCGGCACGTGGTCGTGCCCCAGGCCGTCCGCCGGGTCATCCCGCCGCTGCTCAACGACTTCGTGTCGCTGCAGAAGGACACCGCCCTGGTCTCCTCGGTCGCCCTGTTCGACGCCGTGTTCACCGCACGCGACTACGGCAACTACCACTTCAACTACACGCCGTACGTCGTGGTGTCGGGGTTCTTCGTGCTGCTGACCATCCCGCTGGCCCGGTTCACCGACTGGCTGCAGCGGCGGATGGCCGAGCGGGAGCGGGCGGGTGCCCTGTGAGCACCGCCGCACCGCTGCTCGAGGTCGAGGGGCTGCGCAAGACCTACTCCGGCAAGGTGGTGCTGGCCGACATCGACCTGACGGTCTCGCCCGGGGACGTGACCTGCCTGATCGGCTCGTCGGGGTCCGGCAAGTCCACCCTGCTGCGCTGCGTGAACCTGCTCGAGGACGTCGACGACGGGGTGATCCGGTTCCAGGGCGTGGAGGTCTCCGACCCCGCGGTGAACCGGCGGGAGGTACGCAGCCGGATGGGGATGGTGTTCCAGGCCTACAACCTCTTCCCGCACCTCACCGTCCTGGACAACGTCGTGCTGGCCCCGCGCAAGGTGCACGGGCTGGGCCGGCGCGAGGCCGAGCAGCAGGCCCGCGAGCTGCTGGAGCGGTTCGGCCTGGCCGACAAGGCCGACGCCCACCCCGACCGGCTCTCCGGAGGGCAGCAGCAGCGGGTCGCGCTGGTCCGGGCGCTGGCGACCCGGCCGGCGCTGCTGCTGCTCGACGAGATCACTGCGGCGCTGGACCCCGAGCTGGTCGGGGAGGTGCTCAGCATCGTGCGGGACCTGGCCGCCGAGGGCACCACGATGGTGCTGGCCACCCACGAGATGGGCTTCGCGAGGGACGTGGCCACCCGGGTCTGTTTCCTGGACGGGGGGCGGATCCTCGAGCAGGGGCCGCCGGCGGAGATCTTCAGCGACCCCCGGGAGGAGCGCACCCGGCGGTTCCTGCGCCGGGTGCTGCCCGCCGGGTGAGGGTGCCGCCCCGACGACCGGCCCGCCTCGGGGACCGCCCACCGGGTGGCCCGGTCGCCCCTTCCCCACGCGGGCGTGGGATCGTAGGTTCGAACGCATCGACCGGGTCAGCACGCGAGGAGAGCCGATGAGCGAAGAGAACCCCGTCACCGTGATGACGACCGAGGAGTGCTGGGAATTCCTGGGCACCCGGGAGTTCGGTCACCTCGCGTTCCACCTCGCCGACCAGGTGCACATCACGCCGATCAACTACGCCGTGGACGGCGACACCCTGCTGTTCCGCACCGCCGAGGGCTCCAAGCTGCTGGCGGTCGTGATGAACCCCGACATCGCCTTCGAGGTCGACCAGTACGACGAGCACCAGGCCACCAGCGTGATCATCCGGGGCACGGCCCGCGAGCTCGAGGAGGACGAGGAGCACCGTGCGGAGAACGTGCCGCTGCGGCCCTGGGTGCCGACCCTGAAGTACAACGTGGTGGAGATCCGGGTCAGCGAGATCTCCGGGCGGCGCTTCGAGCTGAGCCGGCCCTGGACCCACATCACCCCCGAGTCCTGAGCCTCCCCACCGCAGCCCCGGGGTCCGGGCCGTGAAGCCGTTCCTGTTCCTCGGCACGCGCGCCGAGGACGACGCCGCCGACGACGAGTTCGCCGCCGTGCGCCGCTACGCCCGCCTCGACCCGGCGCACCTGCACCGGCACCGGCCCGAGCTCGAGCCGCAGGGCGAGGTCGACCTGGCTCGGTGGACGGGGATCATACTCGGCGGCGGGGCGTTCAACAACAGCGACA
>NZ_DAOMFK010000248.1:0-3857 GCF_035429765.1 Nocardioides sp.
TCGCCCCGAAGCACCTGCAGCGGCAGAGCGCGCCCGAGGCCGCCGAGCAGGCCGAGCAGCGCCAGCGTGCCACGGCGGCCCAGGGCGAGTTCGAGCAGGCGCGTGACGCCGCCGAGGCCGTGGGCCGACGCGTCCGGGAGGAGCAGGAGGCCGTGGCCGCGGCCGAGCGCCTGCAGACCCGGTACCGCGAGGAACTGGCCGCCGCCGAGCAGTCCGTCACCGGCGGTGCGCGTCTGGTGGACTCCACCCGGGCCCGGGCGCAGGGGCTGGAGCAGCAGGTGGCGACCGCCGCGCACGAGGCCCAGGAGGCCGCAGCCGCCCTCGCCGACCTGCCGGCGGAACCCGCCGATGCCGACCTCGTCGACACCACACAGGTGGACGACGCGCTCGTTGCGGCGGACAAGGCCATGCGGCTGGCGCGCGAGGAGTTGTCGACCCAGGAGAAGCGTCGGGCCTCGCTGATCGCCCGGTGCGAGGCCCTGCGGTCCGCCGTGGCCCAGACCGGGGAGAGCGGGCTGTCCGAGGACGTGCAGCTCGGTGCCCTGGCCGGCGTGATCCGGGTGCGTCCGGGGTACGAGCGTGCCGTCGCGGCCCTGCTGGGTCCCGACGCCCGCGCCCGGGTGCTGCGGGAGGGAGTCCGCCCCCGTGATGTGCTCGCCCGTGTCGAGGACACCGACGCCGTGCGTCTCGTGGTCCCTGCCCCCACCGCGCAGCTGCGCCTGGAGGACCGGGCCGCGCTGGCCTTCGTGGAGGCCGAGGATGGCGTCCGCGGTGCCCTGGCCCAGATGCTGCGGGACTGCTATGTGGTGGCTGACCTCGATGAGGCGGAGGCCCTGCTCGCCCAGCGGCCCGGTGCCCTTGCGGCCACAACACAGGGCCAGGTGCTCGGACGGGGGATCGCCGGCCAGGGGGAGCAGGGCGCCAATGTCATCGCCCTGCGAAATGCCCTGGAGGAGGCGACCGACGAGCTCGTGGCGGCCGAGGGCTGCTGGCAGCATGCCGTCGACCACGTCGCCCGCATGGAGCAGCAGCAGGCGCAGGCGCGCGCGCACCGTGACGAGGTGCGCAATGCGGCGGCCGCCGCCCAGGCGCGTGCCGCGGCGGCGGTCGAGCGGGATGTCCACGTGCGCCGCCGTGCAGCGACGACCGCCGGGAGGCTGGAGCAGGTGCGGGCCGAGCAGTCCGAGGTGCTGTCGGCGCTCGCCGATCACGAGCGCGACCTGCAACAGGCGCACACGCGCCTCGAACAGCTGCAGGCGCAGGGCGTCCCAACTGTGGACCGGGCGCCGTTGACCGCGCTGCTGGCCGAGCAGGAACGGGTGCGCAACGCCCATCACGAGGCGAGCCTCACCGCCCGGGCCGCCTGGGAGCGGCACAGCGGGTTGCAGTCCCGGCTCACCGAACTGCGCGACCAGGTCGAGCAAGCCCGGGAGTCGCTGGCGGCCGCGGCCCGGCGCCGGGAGCAGCGCGAGCGGACCCTGGTCGTCCTCGGGCGGCTCGAGGAGCTCGCGCGCCGGGTGTCCGCCGCGGTGGACCAGGATGCAGTGGGGGCCGAGTCCGGACTGGCCGTCCTGGAGGGCGACCAGGGCAGGCTGCAGGCCGAGCACAGCCAGGCCCGGACCGAGGCTCTGGACCGGGCGGCGGAGGTGGAGCGCCTGACCCAGGACGTGCACCGCGACGAGGTGCTGCGCGCCGGTAAACGGGCCACCCTCGACCAGCTGACCGAGAAGGCGCTCGACGAATTCGGGCTGACGGTCGACGACCTGGTCGCCGAGTACGGCCCCGACCAGCCGGTTCCCGGGCGCGACGACCAGCCCGACCAGCCGTACGACCGCGACCAGCAGCAGCGTCGCCTCAAGGAGGCGGAGCGTGGTCTGGCGCTGCTCGGCCGCGTCAACCCGTTGGCGCTCGAGGAGTTCGCGGCGATGGAGGAGCGCCACACGCATCTCGTCACCCAGATCGAAGACGTCAAGCGCAGTCGCGAGGATCTGCTGAACATCGTGGCCGACGTGGACGCCCGGGTGCAGGAGGTGTTCTCCCAGGCCTACGCCGATGTCGCCCGGGAGTTCGAGTACACGTTCTCCCGACTGTTCCCGGGCGGTCAGGGCCGGCTCGTGCTCACCGACCCCGACGACCTGCTCACCACCGGTGTCGAGGTCGAGGCGCGGCCGCCGGGCAAGAAGATCAAGCGGCTGTCCCTGCTGTCGGGTGGTGAGCGCAGCCTGACCGCGGTGGCCTTCCTCGTGGCCCTGTTCAAGGCCAGGCCCTCGCCCTTCTACCTGCTCGACGAGGTCGAGGCGGCGCTGGACGACGTGAACCTCGGACGGCTCATCGGCCTGCTCGAGGAGTTGCGCCAGACCTCGCAGCTGCTGGTGATCACCCACCAGAAGCGGACCATGGAGATGGCCGATGCGCTCTACGGCGTCACCATGCGCGAGGGAGTGACGCAGGTCATCAGCCAGCGGATGCGGCAGTTGCAGCCGGTCTGAGCCCGTCCGGGAGAATGGGGGCGTGGATATCGCCCTGTACCTCGTCCTCGGACTGATCCTGCTCGTCACCGTCGTCGTCCTCGGCGTCCGGCTCGTCTCCCGGCGGGGTGCCCCGCCTGTGGCTCCGCCCGAGGTGATCCCGGGTGTGGGCGACGATGCCAGCGTCCCCCGGGACACCGCACTGCCGACGATCGAGGAGGTCGTCCTCCCCGAACAGCCGTCCGCGCCGACCATCGAGCTCGAGCGGCCGAAACCCACGAAGGGGCGGCTGGCGGCGCTGAAGGCCCGGCTGGCCCGCTCCAACTCCGCCCTCGGCCGCGGCCTGCTCGCACTGCTCACCAGTGACCGGCTCGACGAGGCCACATGGGAGGAGATCGAGGACACCCTGATCATGTCCGATCTGGGCGTGGACGCCGCCGGCGACCTCGTGGACCGCCTGCGCACACGGTTGCGGGTCGAAGGCGACGTCGACTGGCGCAGCGCCCTGCATCAGGAGTTGCTGGCGCTCGTCGACCCGGGTCTGGACCGCACGCTCACGGCCTCGCGGCAGGGCGACCGGCCGGCCGTCATCATGGTCGTGGGGGTCAACGGCACGGGCAAGACCACCACGACCGGCAAGCTGGCGCGCGTGCTGGTCGCCGACGGGCACACCGTGGTGCTTGGAGCGGCCGACACCTTCCGGGCGGCCGCTGCGGAGCAGCTGCAGACCTGGGGGGACCGGGTGGGGGCCAAGGTGGTCCGGGGCCCGGAGGCATCGGACCCGGCAGCCGTCGCCTTCGACGCCGTGGCCGAGGCCAACGCCGAGGGTGCCGACTGCGTCGTGATCGACACCGCCGGCCGGCTGCACACCAAGGTCGGGCTCATGGACGAACTGGGCAAGATCAAGCGTGTGGTCAACAAGCAGGGCCCGGTGGACGAGGTGCTGCTCGTCCTCGACGCCACCACCGGGCAGAACGGGCTGGCACAGGCCCGGGTCTTCAGCGAAGTGGTCGACGTCACGGGGGTCGTGCTGACCAAGCTCGACGGCACGGCCAAGGGCGGGATCGTCGTCGCGGTCCAGAAGGAACTCGGTGTGCCGGTCAAGCTCGTCGGGCTCGGCGAGGGCCCCGACGACCTCGCGCCCTTCGACCCCGACGCCTTCGTCAGCGCCCTGCTCGACTGAGCTGCGGCGGCGGTCGCGGCGCACCGCGCAGTCGTGTGGGGTGGGTCAGCCCCCCAGCGCCCAAGCCGTGGTGACGACCTTGCCCTTGTGACACACGATCGCGAGCCGATTGACCTTGGCCGCCTTCTTGCGCGCCGCCGGGGGGCCGTCCTCGCAGGTGGCCTTGAGCTCGTCGAGCGGCCCCGGAAGGGCCTCCCCGGTGGCGA
>NZ_DAOMFK010000249.1:0-3855 GCF_035429765.1 Nocardioides sp.
GCTGAGTCCGGGGCGCAACTCAACCGGATCCGGGGCGCAACTCAACCGGGCCCGGGGCGCAACTCAACGGGGGGCGGGGCGCAACCCAACCGGGTCCGGGGCGCAACTCAACCGGGTCCGGGGCGCAACTCAACCGGGTCCGGGGCGCCACTCAACGGGGCCCGGGGCGCAACTCAACCCCGGGGTAGGAGCGGCGCCACCAGGGGGAGGGCGACCTCCCTCAGCGTGCCGGCTCCCCGGCCAGCCCGCGGATGCGCGCGTCGAGGTCGCGCCGGTCGTCGCGGCGTACCACGGCCTCCACCACCTCGAGTCCGCCGTGCGGGCTGGCGAGCGCCTGCTCGAGCTCGGCGAGGGTGCCCACCCGCCGGTGGGGGGTACGGGTGGCGGCGCAGAGACTGCCCACTTCCACCCCGTGCGGGGTGGCGAAGAGCCGGTCGAAGCGATCGGCGTACGCCGGGTCGCCCTGCTCGAGCATCGCGAAGATCGAGCCGCCGTCGTCGTTGACGACCACGATCGTCAGGTCCGGGCGTGGCTCGTCGGGCCCGAGGACCAGGCCGGTCGAGTCGTGGAGGAACGTCACGTCGCCCATCAGCGCCAGCGCGCGGGTGGAGCGGCGGCCGAGTGCGGCGCCGACGGCGCTGGAGACGGTGCCGTCGATGCCGGCAAGCCCCCGGTTGGCGAGGACCTTGCGCCGGTCGCCGACGGCGTACGGCGCGACCATCAGGTCCAGGTCGCGGATCGGGCTCGAGGCACCCACGTGCAGCAGCCCGCCGGGAGGGACGGCGCGACTGACCGCGCCGGCGACCTCGTACGGCGTCAGCCCCGGCTCGGCGGCCAGCAGGGCGTCGAGCCGCTGGCCCACACGGCGGTCCGCGGCGCGCCACTCCTCCAGCCAGCCGGGGTCGTCGGGCGCCTCGACGGTGGGCCGCGGCGTCAGTGGGCCGGACACCGGGAACGGCCGGTCGGCCCACATCCCCGGGGTCGGTGCCGCCCACACCTCGACGTCCGGTCTGGCGAGAAGCCTGGACACCGGCCGGCTCAGGGTGGGGTGCCCGAACACCAGCACCCGTTCGATCCGCCGGCCCGGCTCCCCGTCCAGGAGCAGCCGGTAGCAGCGCACCGCGTGGTCCCCGGTGCGGCACCCAGCCGTCGGCTCCGCGAGCAGCGGCCAGCCCGCCCGCTCGGCCAGGATCCGGGCCCCCGGTCCGGCGTCGTCCCCGGCCACCACCACGGTGCGCGGGCCGATCGGAACCACCTCGACCGGAGGGCCCTCTTCCGGCCTGCTCGTGGTGCCGGGCACGTCCGGGGAGCGCAGGTCTGGGAGCCACCGGTCCCCGGGCGCGGGCAGCAGCGGCTCGTCGAGCTGCACGTTCAGGTGCACCGGCCCGCCTCCCGGGCGGCTGAACGGCCCTGGCTCGGGGAGGGTCGCGGTCCCCAGCAGCGCGGCGAGCGGGGTCGCCTCGAGCGGCGCGGACAGGTCCAGGCTCGGCGCCGCAGGGCCGAGGACACCGACCTGGTCGGTGGTCTGGTTGGCGCTGGTGCCGCGCAGCCGGCCCGGGCGGTCCGCGGTCACGGCCACGAGCGGAAGTCCCGAGTGCGCGGCCTCGAGGACCGCCGGGTGCAGGTTGGCCACGGCCGTCCCCGAGGTGGTGAGGACGGCGGCGCGGGCGCCCACCCGGGTCAGCCCCAGTGCCAGGAAGCCGGCGGTGCGCTCGTCGAGCCGCGTGTGCAGTCGCACCAGGCCGGCCGCAGCGGCGTCGTACGCCGCGAAGGACAACGGCGCGTTGCGGGAGCCGGGGCACACCACCACCTCGCGTACGCCGGCCTCGACCAGCGCCTGGAGGACCCGGCGGGCCAGCTCGGTGGACGGGTTGCTCACGAGCGACGATCCTGCCGCAGCGCGTGCACCTCGGCCAACCGGTCAGCCCAGTGCCGGACCCGGTCCTCGCCGGCCGCGACCCGGGCCAGGGCCCGGGGATCGACCTCCGGACGGGTGACCGGCAGGGCCCCGGCCACCGGCAGCAGGGGGGTCGTCACGACGTCGTCGGTGAGCAGCTGGCCGGTCGCCAGGCCGCAGGCGTGGCGCAGCTCGGGCAGCGCGGCGGCGAGCGCGACCCCGGCCGCCAGTCCGACGGAGGTCTCCAGCGCGGAGGAGACCACCACCGGCAGACCGAGGTCCTCGGCGATCCGCAGGCAGGCGCGGACGCCGCCCAGGGGCTGGACCTTGAGCACCGCGATGTCGGCCGCGCCCAGGTCACGCACCCGGTAGGGGTCGGCGGCGCGGCGGATCGACTCGTCGGCGGCCACGGGGACGTCGACGGCACGCCGGACCGCCGCCAGCTCCTCGACCGTGGCGCACGGCTGCTCGACGTACTCCAGGCCGCCCGCGGCCCGGTCCAGCACCCGCAGCGCGGCGACCGCCTGGTCGACGTCCCAGAGCCCGTTGACGTCGATCCGCACCAGACCCCGGGGGCCGAGCGCGTCCCGCACCGCCTCGAGCCGGGCCTGCTCCTCGGCCAGGGTCTGGCCCGGCTCACCCACCTTGACCTTGGCCGTCGTGCAACCGCCGCGGCGGACGATCGCGTGCGCCTGCGCGGGGCCGACGGCGGGGACGGTCACGTTGACCGGCACGTGGTCCCGCAGCGGCGGGGGCCAGTCGCCGGCGGCCGCCTCCTCGGCGCAGCGCAGCCAGGGCTCGGCGACCTCGGGGGGGTACTCCAGGAACGGACTCCACTCCGCCCACCCGGCCTCGCCCCGCAGCAGCACTCCCTCGCGGACGGTGATCCCACGGAACCGGGTGCGCAGCGGGATTGACCAGACCCTCATGCCAGCTCCTGCAGCCGCAGCCGGTCCACCTTGCCGTTGTCTAGCAGCGGCAAGGCGTGCAGATGGACCACGGTGCGCGGCGCCCAGGTGCGCGGGTGCACCTGGCCGACCCAGTCCCGCGCCTGCTCGGTCGTCAGGTCACCCACCACGAAGGCCACCACGCGCTGCCCCCACTCCGGGTCGGGCACCCCGACCACCTCGACCGCCCGCACGTCCGGGTGGGCGCGCAGCCGCGCGGCCACGGCCGGGGTGGGCACGTTCACCCCGCCGCTGACCACGACGTCGTCGAGCCGCCCCAGCACCTGCAGCCGGCCGTCCTCGTCGAGCCGGCCCGCGTCGGCGGTGAGGAACCAGCCGTCGACGAGGCACTCCGCGGTGAGCCCAGGGTCGTCCTGGTAGCCGTCGAAGAGCGTCGGCCCGCCGATCCGGACCCGGCCGTCCGCGGCGAGGGCCACGGCCACCCCGTCGAGGGGTACGCCGTCGTACACGCAGCCGCCCGCGGTCTCGGAGGCGCCGTACGTCGCCACCACGTGGAGGCCCGCCACCTCGGCGCGGCCCCTCAGGTCCTGGTCGACGGGGCCGCCACCGACCAGGACCGTGTGCAGCCGGCGGAGGCCCGCGGTCTCCTCGGGCGAGTCCAGCAGCCGGTAGAGCTGGGTGGGCACCAACGAGGTGAACAGCGGCGGATCGCCCGCCGTTCGCGCCGGGGCGGCGAAGGTGGGGGTGAGCAGGGGGGCGTGGCCGGCCACCAGGGAGCGGCAGACGACCTGGACGCCGGCGACGTACGACGCGGGCAGGGCCAGCAGCCAGCGACCCTGCGCCCCCAGCCGCCGGGCCGAGGCGTGCACCGAGGCCAGCACCGCGTGGCGCGAAAGCACCACCCGCTTGGGCCGGCCCGTGGAGCCCGAGGTCTCCACCACCAGCGGCTCCGGCTCCTCGGGCCGGGCGAGCCAGGCGTCGAGCGCGGCCACGATCTCGGGGGCCGGGCCGGACACCGGACGCAGGGAGGTCACCCCCGCAACCTAACCG
>NZ_DAOMFK010000250.1:0-3130 GCF_035429765.1 Nocardioides sp.
GTTCGACGAACTGAAATTGCCGGCACTCGTGAAGGCGCCGGGTGGCGCGCCGTCCGTCCGCGACGAGGAGGCCGGCAGCAGCCGCCGCAACCGGCGGCGCCGGGGCCGCGACCGGGACCGCAACCGGCCGCCCGTCGTGAGCGGGAGCCGCAACGAGGCGGAGCCGCAGATCCTGGACGACGACGTGCTGGTCCCGGCCGCGGGCATCCTGGACGTCCTGGACAACTACGCGTTCGTCCGGACCAGCGGCTACCTGGCCGGCCCCGACGACGTCTACCTCTCGCTGTCGATGGTGCGCAAGTACGGCCTGCGTCGTGGCGACGCGATCGTCGGCCAGGTCCGCCAGCCCCGCGAGGGGGAGCGGCGGGAGAAGTTCAACCCGATGGTGCGGGTCGACAGCGTCAACGGCGCCGAGCCGGAGACGGCCCGGCACCGCGTCGAGTTCGCCAAGCTCACCCCGCTCTACCCCCACGAGCGGCTGCGGCTGGAGACCGACCAGGCCAACCTGATCGGCCGCGTCATCGACATCGCCGCACCGATCGGCAAGGGGCAGCGCGGCCTGATCGTGTCGCCGGCGAAGGCCGGCAAGACGATGATCATGCAGTCGATCGCCAACTCCATCACGTCCAACAACCCCGAGTGCCACCTGATGGTCGTCCTCGTCGACGAGCGGCCCGAGGAGGTCACCGACTTCGAGCGGTCGGTCAAGGGCGAGGTGATCTCCTCCACCTTCGACCGGCCGGCCTCCGACCACACCACGGTGGCCGAGCTGGCCATCGAGCGGGCCAAGCGGCTCGTCGAGCTGGGTCACGACGTGGTCGTGCTCCTCGACGGGATCACCCGGCTCGGCCGCGCCTACAACCTCGCGGCCCCCGCGAGCGGCCGGATCCTCTCCGGTGGGGTCGACTCCGCGGCCCTCTACCCGCCCAAGAGGTTCTTCGGCGCCGCCCGCAACATCGAGAACGGCGGCTCGCTGACCATCCTCGCCACCGCGCTGATCGAGAGCGGCTCGAAGATGGACGAGGTGATCTTCGAGGAGTTCAAGGGCACCGGGAACATGGAGATCCGGCTGCGCCGGGACTTCGCCGACAAGCGTCTGTTCCCGGCGATCGACGCCGTGCAGTCGGGGACCCGACGCGAGGAGCTGCTGATGAGCAAGGAGGAGCTCGCGATCGTGTGGAAGCTGCGCCGGGTGCTCTCGGGCCTGGACGGGCAGCAGGCCCTGGAGCTGCTGCTCGAGCGGCTGAAGAAGTCGCACAGCAACATCGAGTTCCTCATGCAGGTGCAGAAGACCACGCCCGCTCCCGAGCGCGACTGAGCGCCGCTGCCGGGACGGGACGGGGCGGGAACACCGCCGCCACCGCCGGTGTTGGCACCTCGGACCAGGATTCGCCGCCCGCGAGGCGAGGTGGCACACTGGTCCGCTGGTTCCGGTTCACGTCCGTCGTCCCGGCGAGACGACCCGGCGACCCCCAGGAAGGACACTGAGGACACCATGAAGAAGGACATCCACCCGGAGTACGTCGCCACCGAGGTCACCTGCACCTGCGGCAACACGTTCACCACCCGCAGCACCGCGAAGTCGGGCATCATCCACGCCGACGTGTGCTCCAACTGCCACCCGTTCTACACGGGCAAGCAGAAGATCCTCGACACCGGCGGCCGCGTGGCCCGCTTCGAGGCCCGCTACGCCAAGGCCGCCGCGGCCAAGGGCGCCAGCGAGTCCAAGTAGCTGCCGACGCACCGGCCCACGAGGCGGTGGAGGGGGGCGGGGTGTTCGAGGCGGTCGCGGGCCTGGTGGCCGAGCACGCGGAGCTGGAGACGCGGCTGTCTGCGCCTGAGACCCACGCCGACCAGCGGCTGGCCCGGCGGCTCAACCAGAGGTACGCCGAGCTCACCGCCGTCGTGACGGCGTACCGGGCCTGGCTGCGGCTGGGGGACGACCTGGCCGCGGCGCGGGAGCTGGGCGCGGAGGACCCGGCCTTCGCCGAGGAGGCCGAGCAGCTCGCGGCCCGGCGGGACGAGGCGGCCGAACGGCTCCGCCAGCTGCTGGTCCCGCGGGACCCGGCCGATGCCAAGGACGCGATCGTGGAGATCAAGTCGGGGGAGGGCGGAGAGGAGTCTGCGCTCTTCGCCGCGGACCTGCTGCGGATGTACACCCGCTACGCGGAGAGCCGGGGCTGGCGCACCGAGGTCCTCGACGCGACCGAGTCCGACCTCGGCGGCTTCAAGTCGGTGACGGTGGCGGTCAAGGCGAAGGGCACCCCGGAGCCCGGTGAGGCGCCCTACGCCCGGCTCAGGTTCGAGGGAGGCGTGCACCGTGTGCAGCGGGTGCCGGTGACCGAGTCCCAGGGGCGCGTGCACACCTCGGCCGCCGGGGTGCTGGTGATGCCTGAGGCCGAGCCGCTGGACGTCACGGTGGACGAGAGCGACCTGCGGATCGACGTCTACCGCTCCTCCGGGCCCGGGGGTCAGAGCGTCAACACCACCGACTCCGCGGTGCGGATCACCCACCTGCCCTCGGGGATCGTGGTGAGCTGCCAGAACGAGAAGAGCCAGCTGCAGAACAAGGAGCAGGCGCTGCGCATCCTGCGCTCCCGGCTGCTCGCCGCGGCGCAGGAGCAAGCCGACGCCGACGCGAGCGCGGCGCGGCGCAGCCAGGTCCGCACGGTCGACCGCTCCGAGCGGATCCGCACCTACAACTTCCCGGAGAACCGGATCTCCGACCACCGCACCGGGTACAAGGCCTACAACCTCGACCAGGTCCTCGACGGGGACCTCGGCCCGGTGCTCGACTCGTGCGTGGCCGCCGACCTGGCAGCGCGGCTGGAAGCGCTGGACGAGTGAGCGCTGGACGAGTGAGCACCGTCCGCCGCGCCGCCGCCGCCCGCCTGGCGAGCGCCGGGGTCCCCTCACCCCAGCGCGACGCCGACGAGCTGCTCGCCCACGTCCTCGGGGTCGGCCTCGGCCGGCTGGCCCTGGCCGGTGACCCCACGCCCGCGCAGGAGAAGGAGTACGCCGCGCTGGTCGCGCGCCGGTGCGCCCGCGAGCCGCTGCAGCACCTGACCGGGAAGGTCGGCTTCCGGTTCGTCGAGCTGGCAGTCGGGCCGGGGGTCTTCGTACCCCGGCC
>NZ_DAOMFK010000250.1:3140-3840 GCF_035429765.1 Nocardioides sp.
CTTTCCACGCTCCAGATCGACCGGTCCGCGAAGTCGCCCGGCCGGAGACCGAGCTGCTGGCCGGGTGGGCGGTCGAGCAGGCGCGGCACGTGGCGGGTCCTCCCGAGGGGCCGGGTGCCTGCGTGGTCGACCTGTGCACGGGGTCGGGGGCGATCGCGGCCGCGGTGGCCGCCGAGGTGCCCGGCGCGCGCGTCCACGCGGTGGAGCTCGACGAGGCCGCCCATGCCTGGGCCGCGCGCAACCTGGCCGGCACCGGCGTCGACCTGCGGCACGGGGACATGGCCGAGGCCTTCCCCGACCTCGTCGGAGCCGTCGACGTCGTCGCCTGCAACCCGCCGTACATCCCGCTGGAGGCGTGGGAGTCGGTGGAGCCGGAGGCGCGGGACCACGACCCGCACCGGGCGCTGTTCTCGGGCGCCGACGGGCTGGCGGCCCTGCGCGTCCTCGAGCGGCGCGCCGCCCTGCTGCTCCGGGTGGGCGGGGTGGTCGGGGCCGAGCACGCCGACGTGCAGGGGGACGCCGCCGTGGCGCTGTTCGCCGGCGCCGGCCGCTGGACCGAGGTCGTCGACCATCGCGACCTGGCCGGCCGACCGCGCTTCGTCACGGCGCGACTGGCACGATGACCCCATGAGGAGGTCCCGCCGGTGAGTACCCGCCTGCCCACCCGCACTGCGGAGGGGCGGGAGGACGGGGTGACCGA
>NZ_DAOMFK010000251.1:0-3807 GCF_035429765.1 Nocardioides sp.
CGCCGCGCTGCGTGCGGTCGCCCGCCGCCTGCCGCCGCCCCTGCGGGACCCCGAACGGCCCGCCGTCCTCAGCTACCCCGGGGGCGCGGTCGGCGCGCGCCGGGCGGCCATCCTCAGCCACCGTGCGCTGGTCGCCAACATCGAGCAGGTGGCGGGGCTGGACCCGCCGCTGCTGAGCGAGAGCGACGTGGTGCTGGGCTTCCTCCCCCTCTACCACGTCTTCGGCCTGAACGCCGTGCTCGGCGGCGTGCTGCGCCACCGGGCCACGCTGGTGGTGGTCCCCCAGCTGCCCGCGGACACCACGCTGGACCTGGTCGCGCGGCTCGGGTGCACCGTCGTCCCGGGGGTTCCGCAGGTGTTCGAGGACTGGCTGGCCCTGCCCCGGCTGAGCGAGCGGCTCGCCGGCGTCCGGCTGCTGCTGTCCGGCTCTGCCCCGCTGGACCGGGAGACGGGGGACCGGGTCGTGGAGGCCACCGGGGTTCCGCTGCACCAGGCCTACGGCCTCACCGAGGCCGGACCGGTGGTGACGACCACCCTCTGCAGCGAAGCCCCGGGCACGTCCTCGCTCGGGTGCCCTCTCGAGGGCGGCGAGGTGCGGCTGCGTGACGACCGCGGGAACCCCGTCGAGGCCGGGGACCCGGGGCAGGTCGAGATCCGCGGCCCCCACCTCTTCTCGGGCTACTGGCCCGACGGGACGGACGGCCCCGATGCCGACGGGTGGTGGCCGACCGGTGACGTGGGGTTCCTGGACGGGGCCGGGGACCTGCACCTGGTCGACCGGCTGCACGAGCTGGTCGTGGTCTCGGGGTTCCACGTGTTCCCCCAGGAGGTGGAGGACGTCATCGCCGAGGTGCCGGGGGTCGCGGCCGCCGCGGTGATCGGCGTCGAGCACCCCCGCACCGGCCAGGCCGTCGTGGCCTACCTGGCCACCGACGGGGCCGACCCGGCGTCGGTGACCGAGGCGGTGCACCACCACTGCGCCGACCGGCTCGCCGGCTTCAAGAGGCCGACCCGGGTGGAGGTGGTCGACGCCCTCCCCCGTACCCTCACCGGCCGGGTGCAGAAGAGCCGCCTGCGGGCCCTGGAGCGGATCCGCACCCCGGAGCCGGACCGGTGAGCACCCCTCGGGTGGTGCTCTACGGCCGTGCCGGCTGCCACCTCTGCGACGAGGCCCGCGAGGTCGTCGCCCGGGTCTGTGCCGACCTGGGCGTCGCCTGGACCGAGTACGACATCGACGACGACCCCGAGCTGCAGGACAGGTACGCCGTCGAGATCCCGGTCACCCTCGTCGACGGGCGCCAGCACGACTTCTGGCGGGTCGACGAGAGCCGGCTGCGGGCCGCCCTGGGCGGCTGAGGCCGCGCCGGTCCCTCCCGACCCCGACCGGTGTGGCGTGGGTCACATGTGGTAGGGGAGGGCGCCTGCTCGGTTTTGTTCTCGCGTTCACAAACTCTTACAGTGAGTGGCGCCGTGCGGTGATCCGCGCCGGGTGGGATTCCGAGCCAGGACCCGGGGCCGCACGCTCAGGAAAGAGGGACCGTGACCACACGGGCGTCCGCCGACAGCACCCGGGAGATCCCCGAGGCCACGGTCGCGCGACTTCCGATCTACCTGCGGGCCCTCACCGCGCTCGCGGAGAGCAGCATCGTCACCTGCTCCAGCGAGGAGCTGGCCACCGCCGCGGGCGTCAACAGCGCCAAGCTCCGCAAGGACCTCTCCTACCTCGGCAGCTACGGCACGCGCGGCGTCGGCTACGACGTGGACTACCTGCGCTACCAGATCGCCCGGCAGATCGGCGTCACCCAGGACTGGCCGGTCATCATCGTGGGCATCGGCAACCTGGGGCACGCCCTGGCCAACTACTCCGGGTTCCGCAGCCGCGGGTTCCGGGTGGTCGCCCTTCTCGACACCGACCCCAGCCGGCAGACCGAGGTGGTCGCCGGGGTCGACGTACGGCCCTTCCGGGACATGGAGGCGATCGTCCGGCAGCACGGCGTCGCGATCGGGGTGATCGCCACACCGGCCGCCGCCGCCCAGGAGGTGGCCGACCGGATGGTGGCCGCCGGGATCGGCAGCATCCTCAACTTCGCCCCGACCGTGCTGTCGGTGCCGCCCGGCGTCGACGTCCGCAAGGTCGACCTCTCGATCGAGCTGCAGATCCTGGCCTACCACGAGCAGCGCAAGGCGCCCCAGGAGCAGTCGGTATGAGCGTCCTGGTGGTGGGGGTCTCCCACAAGACCGCACCCGTGGCGCTGCTCGAGCGGCTGGCGCTGGACGGGGAGGGGGTCCACAAGCTCCTCGCCGACGCGGCCGCCTGCGACCACGTCGGAGAGGCGGCCGTGGTCGCGACCTGCAACCGGCTGGAGATCTACGCCGACGTGGACCGGTTCCACGGCAGCGTCGACGACCTCACCCGGCTGCTGGTCGAGCGCTCCGGGGAGTCGGCGGACGCCATGCTGCCCCACCTGTACGTGCACTACGACGACGCCGCGGTGTCCCACCTCTTCCACGTCGCCTCCGGGCTGGACTCGATGGCCGTCGGCGAGGGCCAGATCCTCGGCCAGGCCCGGGACGCGCTGCGGCACGGCCAGGAGCTGGGCACGGTGGGCCCCGCCCTCAACTCCCTCTTCCAGCAGGCGCTCCGCGTGGGCAAACGCGCCCACGCCGAGACCGACATCGACCAGGCCGCCCCCTCGCTGGTCAGCGCGGCGCTGGACCTCGCCGTCGACACGGCAGGGGACCTCACCGGCGCGAAGGTGGTCGTGGTCGGGGCCGGCTCGATGGCCTCGCTGGCCACCGCCACCGTCACCCGCCGCGGAGCCACGGACGTCGTGGTGCTCAACCGCACCCCCGGTCACGCCGACCGCCTCGCCCGCGAGTACGCCGTCCGCGCCGCGGCCCTGGACGCCCTGCCGACCGAGCTGCAGGCCGCGGACCTGGTCGTCACCTGCACCGGGGCGGCAGACCTGATGATCACCGGCGACCTGGTGCCCGAGCGGCCCGTCACCTTCATCGACCTCGCCCTCCCGCACGACGTCGACCCGGCGCTCGCGCACCGGCCCACGGTGACGCTGATCAGCCTCGCCGACCTCTCCCGGGCCCTGCACGAGACCGAGGCGGGCCAGGAGGTCGCCGGCGTCCGGCACATCGTGACCCAGGAGGTGGCGGCCTTCCTGTCCGCCCGGCACCAGGCGAGCGTCACCCCGACCGTGGTGGCGCTGCGCTCGATGGCCACCGGGGTGGTGGACACCGAGATCGCCCGGCTCGACGCCCGGCTGCCCGACCTGGACGACCAGACCCGTGCCGAGGTGCTGCAGACGGTCCGGCGGGTGGTTGACAAGCTGCTGCACCAGCCCACCGTGCGGGTCAAGGAGCTCGCCGGTGAGACGGGGGCGGTCTCCTACGCCACCGCCCTGGCCGAGCTCTTCGCGCTGGACCCCCAGGCCGTCGACGCCGTCACCCGCCCGGGGAGCCAGCCATGAGCTCGCCGCTGCGCCTCGGGACCCGGGCGTCCCGGCTGGCCACCACGCAGTCGACGCACGTCGCCGAGCTGGTGCGGGCCCGGCTCGGCCGCGAGGTGGCCCTCGTCGAGGTGACCACCGAGGGGGACACCAGCCGCGCACCCCTGGCCGACCTCGGCGGCACCGGCGTCTTCGTGAGCGCGCTGCGCGACGCCCTGCTGGCGGGCGAGGTGGACTTCGCCGTGCACTCGCTGAAAGACCTGCCCACCGGCGCGGCCGCCGGGATCGCGCTGGCCGCCGTACCCGCGCGGGAGGACCCGCGAGACGCGCTGGTCGCCCGCGACGG
>NZ_DAOMFK010000252.1:0-1814 GCF_035429765.1 Nocardioides sp.
GCCCCCGAGGCCGAGCGGATGGCGGCCGTCGCGGCCACGGTCGCCCTGGCCGACGAGGCCGCCGCCGCCCGGCGGGTGCAGCGCGGGGTGCCGGTGGCCTGGCGCAACGTGCCCTCGCAGCCCCAGGTGACCGGCTTCCGGATCGGCTCGGCCGAGACCGAGGTGCACTGGTGGGGCGGCCGGGACGGCTACACGGTGGAGGGGGCCACCGTCCTGGACGCCTCGCCCACCGGCGTACGCCTCGAGATCGACGGCGTCACCGAGCGGGCGGAGGTGATGCTCGGCGTACCCTCCGCCGACGGGTCCCGCGAGATCCACGTGGACGGCCCGGACTGGTCGGTGCGGCTGCGCACCGTGCCCCGGTTCACCGACCCCTCGGCCGCGGTCGCCAGCGGCTCGCTCCTCGCGCCGATGCCGGGCACGGTCGTGCGGGTCGCGGTCGAGGTGGGCCGGGAGGTGGCGGCCGGGGACACCGTGCTGGTGCTGGAGGCGATGAAGATGCAGCACGCGGTGAACGCGCCGCACGCCGGGGTGCTCACCCGGCTCGACGTCACCGCCGGCGCCCAGGTGGCCGCCGGCGAGGTGCTGGCCGTGGTCTCGGCCGGCGACGACCCCGCACCCGCGCACGACGAAGGAGAACAGCCATGACCGATGTCCCTTTCACCGAGCCCGAGGAGCGGCGTGAGCTGCGCCGTCAGGTCTCCCGGCTCGCCGCGAAGTACGGACGCGAGTACTTCACCACCCAGGCGCGCAGCGGCGGCTCGACCAGCGAGCTGTGGCTGGAGATCGGCAAGAACGGCTACCTCGGCATCAACATCCCCGAGGAGTACGGCGGCGGGGGCGGCGGCATCGGCGACACCGCGGCGGTGTGCGAGGAGCTCGCCGCGGCCGGCTGCCCGCTGCTGATGATGGTGGTCTCGCCGGCGATCTGCGGGTCGGTGATCGCGCGGTTCGGCACCGAGGCGCAGAAGCAGCGGTGGCTGCCCGGGATCGCCGACGGCACGTTCACGATGGCCTTCGCGATCACCGAGCCCGACGCCGGGTCGAACTCGCACCAGATCACCACCACGGCCCGGCGCGACGGCGACGAGTGGGTGCTGAACGGTCAGAAGATCTACATCTCCGGGCTCGACGAGGCGCAGGCCGTGCTGGTCGTCGCCCGCACCGAGGACGCCAGGACCGGCAAGCTCAAGCCCTGCCTGTTCGTCGTCCCGACCGAGGCGCCCGGTTTCGAGTACACCGCCATCCCGATGGAGATCGTCTCCCCGGAGCGGCAGTTCTCGGTGTTCATCGACGACGTACGGCTGCCCCTCGACGCGCTGGTCGGGGACGAGGACGCGGGCCTGGTCCAGCTCTTCGCCGGGCTGAACCCCGAGCGGATCATGGCCGCCGCGTTCGCGACCGGGCTCGCCCGGCACGCGTTGCGCAAGGGCACCGACTACGCCAAGGAGCGCACGGTCTGGCGGACCCCGATCGGCGCCCACCAGGCGGTCGCCCACCCCCTCGCGGAGTCGCACATCGAGGTGGAGCTGGCCCGGCTGATGACCCAGAAGGCGGCGGCGCTCTACGACGCCGGTGACGACATGGGCGCCGGGGAGGCCGCGAACATGGCCAAGTACGCCGCCGGCGAGGCCTGCGTGCGCGCCGTCGACCGCGCCGTACAGGTCCACGGCGGCAACGGCATCACCCAGGAGTACGGCGTGGCCGGGCTCATCGTCGCCTCCCGCGTCACCCGGATCGCCCCGGTCTCGCGGGAGATGATCTTGAACTTCGTCGCCATGCACTCCCTGGGTCTGCCCAAGTCCTACTGACCC
>NZ_DAOMFK010000252.1:1914-3791 GCF_035429765.1 Nocardioides sp.
GATCTTGAACTTCGTCGCCATGCACTCCCTGGGTCTGCCCAAGTCCTACTGACCCTCCCTCCGTTGAGTCGCGCCTCGCACCCCCTTGAGTTGCGCCTCGCACTCCGTTGAGTTGCGCCTCGCACTCCGTTGAGTTGCGCCTCGCGTGCCCGCCCGGTCGCTAGGCGCGAGTCAACGGTGCGGGGGGCGCGAGTCAACGGTGCGGGGAGCGTGACTCAACGGAGGGGGACGAACCGGTAGTACCCGTGGTGGGAGACGGCCACGTCGTCCGGCTCGGGGCCGGAGCGGACAACCAGCAGCATCTCCCCGGCCACGGGGATGACCAGGCGGCCGGGCAGCCGGAAGTCGGCGCGCAGCTGGTCCACCAGGGCCAGGGGGAGCGAGAGCGCCTCGGCGGAGACCAGGATCCGGTCGAAGGGCGCGGCGGACGGCCAGCCCAGCACCCCGGGCTCGGCCTGCCGGATCGAGGCCCACGGCTGGTCGGTGGCGGCGAGGTTCTCCGCACCCCAGCTCACCAGCCCAGGCTCCAGCTCCACGCCCAGCACCAGCCCGGTCGGTCCGGTCAGCCGCGCCAGCAGGGCCGTCGTCCACCCCGACCCGGAGCCCACGTCCAGGACCCGCTGGCCGGGCCGGACGTCGAGCAGCCGCAGCATGTCCGCCACGGTGCGCGGCTGGGAGTTGGTCTGCCCGTGGCCGATCGGCAGCGGCCCGTCGTACGACGCGCGCCGGCGCTCGGCGTCGGGCAGGAAACCGGTGCGGGGGCAGGCCGCGAACGCGTCGGTCACGGCGTCCATGCGCCGAGTCAACCATGCGGCCGCCCCGCGGCGGAGGCGCCGGCTCATTCCGGGCGCACGGCGAGCACCTGGTCGGCGCCGAGCCGGCCCTCGGTGAAGCTGAGCACACCGCCCACCAGGAACAGCCGCCAGGCGCGGACCACCTCTTCGCCGACCAGCTCGGCGAGCCCGTCGTGGTCGTCCTCGAGGTTGTCGAGCCAGGCCTGGGCGGTGCGCACGTAGTGCTCCCCGAGCGGCTCGACGTCCTCGACCTGCAGTCCCGCGCCGGTGAGGTAGGCCACCGCCTCCTCCACCGGCTGCAGGTACATGTCGGGGGCGATGAAGGACTCCACGAACGGCCCGCCGCCGGGGTGCCGGCCGCCGTGCGGCTCCGGCCGGGAGATCTGCTGCACGAGCACGCGGCCACCGGGGCGTACGGCGCCGGCCAGCAGGGCGGCGTACCGCGGGTAGTTGCGCTCGCCGACGTGCTCGCCCATCTCGATGGAGCTGACCGCGTCGAAGCTGCCGGTCAGGTCGCGGTAGTCGGTCAGCGCGGTGGTGACCCGGTTGGTGAGCCCCTCGGCCCGCAGCACCTCGTCCAGGTAGTCCTTCTCCTCGACGGCCAGGGTGACCGCGGTGACGGCGACGCCGTAGTGCCGGGCCGCGTGCAGGGCGAGCGGGCCGAAGCCGCAGCCGACGTCGAGCAGGCTCATGCCCGGCTCGAGGGCCAGCTTGTGGCAGACCAGGTCCAGCTTGTCGCGCTGCGCCTGGCCCAGCCCGTAGCCGGGCCCGTCGTCGGTCCAGTACGCGCACGAGTGGGACATGGTCTCGTCCAGCAGCGCGGCGTAGAACCGGTGGGACAGGTCGTAGTGGAAGCTCACCGCGCTGCGGTCCCGGGCCCGGCTGTGCACGGACCCGTGCAGCTGGGCCTGCGAGGCGGGTGGAGCCGGCGGCAGGCCCAGGGCCCCCACCCCCAGCACCGTCTGCGCGGCCCGGGCGATCGCCGCCGGGTTCGCCCAGGCGCCCCTCAGGCCACGGCCGGCCAGCGTCGTGCGGACCTGTGCCAGGGCCACGCCCAGGTCGTCGGGCACCTCGAGCTCGCCG
>NZ_DAOMFK010000253.1:0-3790 GCF_035429765.1 Nocardioides sp.
CGCGCGGTACCGGGCCCGGCGGCAGCCGGCGACCTGGGCCGCGGACCCCGCGCGCCGTCGCCGGTCCGGCACCGGTCCCACCGGCTCCGCGTAGTCGGCCGCGGCTCACCGGACGGGCCGCCGTCCTCGTCCTGGTGCTGGCCGTGCTCACCGTGTCCTACGCCTCCTCGCTGAAGGCCTACCTCCAGCAGCGCGCCCACCTGCAGGACCTGCGGGCCCAGATCGCCGAGCGCGAGCAGAGCATCGCGGCGCTGCAGGCGGAGAAGGACCGCTGGAGCGACCCGGCGTACGTCCGCCAGCAGGCCCGGGAGCGCTTCGGGTACCTCATGCCGGGCGAGCGGTCGTGGATCGTCCTGGACCAGAACGGTCGGCCGCTGGACGACGCGACCACGCTCAAGGACCCGGCCGAGGTGGTCAAGGTGACCCCCACCGCCTGGTGGGAGACCGCCTGGGCCTCCATGGAGCTCGCCGGCGACCCGCCGCCGCCCGCGCCGCCGCCCGCGGACGAGATCCGCGGCCCGGCGAAGCGGCTGGGGCCCGACCAGCCGTGATCGGCGAGGCCGACCAGAGGGCGGTCGCCGCCCAGCTCGGCCGCCCGCCGCGGGCCGTGCACGGCGTCGGGCACCGGTGCCCGTGCGGTCTCCCCGACGTGGTCACCACCGAGCCCCGGCTGCCGGCCGGCACGCCGTTCCCCACGACGTTCTACCTGACCTGCCCCCGGGCGGCCTCCCGGATCGGCACCCTCGAGGCGTCCGGGCTGATGCGTCAGATGACTGAGCGGCTCGCCGAGGACCCAGGGCTCGCTGCGGCGTACGCCGCCGCGCACGAGCGCTACCTCCAGGCGCGGAGCGAGCTCGCCGACGTCCCGGAGATCGCGGGCGTCTCGGCGGGCGGGATGCCCGACCGGGTCAAGTGCCTGCACGTGCTCGCCGGGCAGTCCCTCGCCCAGGGTCGTGGGGTCAACCCCCTCGGCGACGAGGTCCTCGACCTGCTCGGCGAGTGGTGGGCCGAGGGTCCGTGCGTGGCGCCGCCCGGTGGCTGACCTGCCGGTGACCGAGCCGAGCAGCCGGGCGAGCGTTGGGGCCGTGGACTGCGGCACCAACACGATCAAGCTGCTGGTCGGCGCGCTGCCCGAGGTGGCGGTGCGGGAGAGCCGGCTGGTGCGCCTCGGGGCCGGCCTGGACGCGTCGGGCAGGCTCTCGGACGAGGCACTGGCCCGGGCCTTCGCGGTCGTCGAGGAGTACGCCGCG
The DNA here is from genome assembly GCF_035429765.1 of Nocardioides sp. Taxonomy (GTDB): domain Bacteria; phylum Actinomycetota; class Actinomycetes; order Propionibacteriales; family Nocardioidaceae; genus Nocardioides. The sequence continues at coordinate 1,251 of NZ_DAOMFK010000253.1, forward strand.
GTGCTGGCCTCCCATCGGGTGGAGCGCCTGCGGTTCTGCGCGACCTCGGCCGTGCGCGACGCCGCCAACGCCCAGGAGTTCCTCGACGGGGTGCGCGCCCGGCTCGGCGTGGAGCCGGAGGTGCTTTCCGGCTCGCAGGAGGCGGCCCTGGCGTTCACCGGGGTGGTCCGCAGCCTGGGCCAGAAGCCCGCGACTCCGGTGCTCGTGGTGGACGTGGGCGGCGGGTCGACCGAGCTCGCGCTCGGCGGCCCCGGCCGACCACCGGCCACGGCGTCCGTGGACGTCGGAGCGGTGCGGCTGCACGAGCGGCACCTGCACGCAGACCCACCGACCCGGGCGCAGGTCGCCGCGTGCGTCGCCGACATCGACACCCACCTAGCCGGGGTGGTGCTGGACCTGGCGCGCGCGGCCAGCGTCGTGGCCGTCGCGGGTACCGCCCTCACCGCGGCCGCGCACGTGCTCGACCTGCCCCACGGCGACCTGACCGTGACCGACGGGGCCGCGCTCGACGTACCCGCGGTGCGTCGAGGGGTCGACGCGCTGGTCGCGATGCCGATGGCCCGCCGGCAGGCGCTGCCTTACCTGCACTCGGGCCGGGCCGACGTCATCGACGCCGGCGGGCTGATCCTGGCGCGGGTGCTGCGGCGTACCCGCGTCCGGAGGATGCTGGTCTCCGTGCCCGACATCCTCGACGGGATCGCCTGGTCCCTGGTCGACCGGTGACCGCGCCCGGTCCGGCCCTGCCGCACCCGGTCACCGGAGAGCCGTTCCCCAGCCCGGTCCCGCCCGGAACGGGCTGGCCGGACGACCCGGCCTCGCCCGACACCCCCGTGGCGCGGACGGCCGCGGACGTCGCCGGCGTGGCCCGAGAATCGTGCGGTTTGGACCCAAACGACAGATCGGAGGCCGATTTCTCTGTCGTTTGGGTCCAATCGGCAGACGCCCGGGCCGCCAGACTCGCCGAGCTCGGGGCCCGCACGTCGGTCTGCCGGGCCTGCCCCCGGCTGGTCGAGTGGCGCGAGGAGGTGGCGCGCACGAAGCGTGCCTCGTTCGCCGACCAGCCCTACTGGGGCCGGCCCGTCGCCGGCTGGGGCGACGCGGAGCCGCGGGTGCTGATCGTGGGGCTGGCGCCGGCCGCGAACGGCGGCAACCGCACCGGGCGCGTCTTCACCGGTGACTCCTCGGGCGACTGGCTCTACGCCAGCCTGCACCGGGTCGGGCTGGCCGCCCTCCCCACCAGCACCCACGCCGGTGACGGCCAGGCCCTGCTGGGTGCGAGGCTGGTCGCCGCAGTGCGCTGCGCCCCGCCGGCGAACCGGCCCAGCACCACCGAGCGCGACACCTGCGCGGCATGGCTGGCCGCCGAGCTGGCCCTGGTCGCCCCGACGGTGCGGGTCGTGGTCGCGCTCGGCGGCTTCGCCTGGGACGCCGTGCTCCGCGCCGCCCCCGCTCTGGGATGCGCCGTGCCGCGGCCGCGACCGAGGTTCGGCCACGGGCTCGAGGTAGGACTGCCCCGGGCACCGGGCGCCTGGTCGGGGCTCCCGGGAGACTCCCTCAGCCTGCTCGGCTGCTACCACCCCAGCCAGCAGAACACCTTCACCGGCCGCCTGACGGTCGCGATGCTCGACGAGGTCCTCGGCCGAGCAGCCGCCAGCCGGTGAGCTCCGCCGGGAGCCAGCGGGACGTCATACGTCGGGAGCAGACGTCTGCTCCGTCGGTATGACGTCCCGCGCTCCTCGGACGGCCTCAGCGGCCAGGGATCAGCGGTTCTGGGCCACTGCCCGGGGAAGCGAGCGACCGAGGGCGCCGGCGATCTGGCCGGCCGTCGGCCGCTTGCCCTGGCCGTTGAACGGCACGAACTCCACCTGCAGCGCGCTCTCGTCGAACGTCGTGGTGGCCCCGACGGAGCCGACGAAGCTCACGGTCTTCTTGCCGGCCTTCACCGGGATCGTGGCGTTGGTGACGCAGTCCTGCTCGGGGTCGTCGCCGGGGTTCCCGTTCCCGTTGAACGCGATCTCGCGGTTGGTGCCGAGGACGTACTTGCTGCCCAGCCGGAGGAAGCAGAACGCGTCGACCTCGGCGGCGTAGTCGAAGGCGTCCGTGGAGGCCGTCGCGACCAGGTAGCCCTTGGTCGGGGCGGTGATCGTGACCTTGAGCGCGGGGAAGGTGCCCGCGGTGCCGGCCGGGATGGCGTCGTTGTCCACGGCCTTCGAGGCGACCCGCACCAGCAGGTCGTTGGGGCCGAGGGTCTTGTCCTTGATCTGGGAGCCGGTGATCTGCCCGGCGGCGTAGCCGGTGCCGCCGACCGCGGCGAGCGCGAGGGCGCAGCCGGTCACGGCGAGGACGGTGGTGCGGGAACGCTTGCTGACCATGGTGTCTCCTGCGTCGATGGATGCGGAGCCCCGGACAGGTCCGGGACGCGTTGAACGTAGTGGCACCGTCCTGCCACGGCAACCACCCTCGCCGCGCGCTCCGCACGCGTCATACGGTGGTCGGGGCCCCCGTATCCCAACCGGCAGAGGAAGTCGCCTTAAAAGCGA
>NZ_DAOMFK010000254.1:0-3771 GCF_035429765.1 Nocardioides sp.
GGCCGCGTCAACCACGACGCCCTACGCTCACAGGTATGAACACCCCCCGTTCCCTGGTCTCCGTGGGCGAGCTCCGCGACGCCCTCGGCTCGACGACCGTGCTCGACGTCCGGTGGCGACTGGGCGGCGCGGCACCCGAGGAGTACCTGTCCGGGCACGTGCCCGGTGCGGCGTTCGTCGACCTCGATGCCGACCTGGCCGGCCCGCCCGGGGACGGCGGGCGTCACCCGCTGCCGATGCCGCAAGCCTTCGGCGAGGCGATGCGCCGGGCCGGGGTCAGGGCCGACCGGCCGGTCGTGGTGTACGACGACTGGGCGGGCGGCGCCGCCTGCCGGGCCTGGTGGCTGCTGCGCTACCACGGCCACCCCCGCGTGGCGCTGCTGAACGGTGGCTGGGCCGCCTGGCTCGCGGAGGGGGGCGAGGTTGAGCTGGGCACACCCGAGGTGACCCCCGGGGACTTCACCGCCGTGCCGGGGGCGATGCCGGTCGTCTCCGCCGACGAGCTCGGCTCCGTCGGGGTCCTCATCGACGCCCGCGCACCCGAACGGTTCCGGGGCGAGGTGGAGCCGATCGACCCCGTGCCCGGCCGCATCCCCGGTGCGGTGAACGTGCCGATCCAGTGGAACGTCGACAACCACGGGCACCTGAAGGGCACCCCCGAGCTGGCCGCGGTCTACTCCCGGGTGGGTGCGGTCCCCGGCGCCGACGTCGCCGCCTACTGCGGCTCCGGCGTGAACGCGGCCCACACCGTCCTGGCGCTCGAGATGGTCGGGGTGTCCGCTGCTCTCTACCCGGGCAGCTGGTCGGAGTGGATCCGCGACCCCGAGCGCCCGGTCACCCGGTGAGGCGGTCCGGCACCGCGCTCACCAGTGCACGCCCCTGAACACCCGGGCGAGCATGAGCTGCTCGGACTCGCGGGTGCCAGAGGTCGGGGGAGCGCTCTGACCCTTCGCGGCCGTGGAGTCCGGGAAGGCCTGGTAGGCCATGTTGAGGATGCGGAACGTCAGCTTGGGCGCCACCGTGTGCGCGACAGCACCCACGTTGCCGAGGGCGGTGTTGATCTGGGCGGGCTTGTCCACGATCGCCCGGAGCACGAGGTCGGCGGCCTGGGCGGGCGTGATGGCCGGGAACCGGTCGTAGAGAGCCGTCGGAGCGATCATCGGGGTCCGGACGAGGGGCATGTGGATGGTGGTGAAGGTGATGCCGTGGGAGTAGACCTCGGCCGCGACCACGTTGCTCCAGGCGTCCAGCGCGGACTTCGAGGCGATGTAGGCGGAGAACCGCGGCGGCGTGGTCTGCACGCCGATCGTGCTCACGTTGACGACGTGCCCCGACTTCTGCCGGTGCATCGCCGGCATCAGCGCCATCACCAGCCGGACCGGGCCGAAGTAGTTGACCGCCATCGTCCGCTCGAAGTCGTGGAAGCGGTCCTGCGAGAGACGCAGCGACCGGCGGATCGACCGGCCGGCGTTGTTCACCACCACGTCCACCGACGGCAGGTCCGCGGTGAGCTGCTCGGCGAGCCCCTCGACGGCGACCGTGTCCGACAGGTCGCAGGGGTAGACGTAGGCCACCCCGCCGGCGGCCTCGATGAGGTCCTGGACCTCCTCCAGCCGGTCCTTGCTCCGGGCCACCAGGACGGGGACACCACCGGCCTGGGCCACCTTGATCGCGGTGACCCGGCCGATCCCGGAGGAGGCCCCGGTGACGACCACGTGGCGTCCCTGCAGGCCGGCTCTCAGGTGGGGGTCCCGGCCGGTGTCGGTGTCCAGGCACTCCTCCCAGTAGCTCCACAGGGTCCGCGCGTAGGACTCGAGGTCCGGGACCGCCACCCCGGAGCCGGAGAGCGCCCGGGTGGTCCGCCGCGAGTCGAGAACCGCGGTCATCTGGGCGTTCGCGAGCACCTCGCTCGGGACGCCCAGCCGCCCCAGCGTCTGGTCGAGCGCGACTCGGCCCGGCGCGGAGGCCGCCACCGTCCCCAGGAGCCGGGCCGGCCGCAGTGCGGACGGCACCGGTAGGACCCCGAGCCGACGGCGACCCGCGCCGGGGGTGAGGAACCGGGGCGCCCCGGCCGCCGCACAGAACAGGTTCATCACCTCGGCCACCGGCTGCGGCTCGGGGTTGACCAGGTGGAACGTCTCGCCGTCCCGGCCGGGCAGGTGCGCCAGGTGGTCCAGCGCCTTGGCGACGTAGTCCACCGGGACGAGGTTGGTCGCCCCCAGGTCGGCGCCGAGCAGCGGCAGCCAGGACGGCAGGGTGTCGCGCATCCGCTTGATGAGGGGGAAGAAGTAGTACGGGCCGTCCACCTTGTCCATCACGCCGGTGCGGGAGTGCCCCACCACCACCGAGGGCCGGTAGATGCGCCAGGGCACCCGGGCCTCGTCGCGGACGAGGCGCTCGGCCTCGAACTTGGTCCGGTGGTACGACGAGGGGAGCCGCTGGCGCTCGTCGAACATCGACTCGTCGTAGGGGCCGCGGTGGTCCCCGGCGACCGCGACGCTCGAGACGTGGTGGAAGCATCCGGCGCCGAGCGCGGCGGCCAGCTCGAGCGCGTGCCGGGTCCCGCCGACGTTGGCCAGCTCGTTGGCGTCGTCGTCGGCGAGCATGTCGTAGAGGGCCGCGACGTGGAAGAAGTGCTCGATACCGCCCCGGTGCGCGGCGACCCAGTCCGGGTCGACACCCAGCCCGGGTCGGGCCAGGTCGCCCACCACCGGGTGCACCCGGTCGCCTCCCCACCGGGTGGCCAGCGTCCGGAACCGGGGCAGCGACTCGGAGCGGACCAGCACCAGCAGGTCGCCGTCGCGGTGGTCGAGGAGCTCGGCGACCAGGTGACGCCCGATGAAGCCGGTCGCACCGGTGAGGAAGAGGGCCATGACGCGAGGGTATCCCTCGCCGTCCGGGGGCCGGCACGGCAGCGGCGGCGGCTACCCTCGGGGCCATGGAGGCGTCCTGGCAGGAGTCGCGCGGGGCGTTCGCCGACGCCGCCCGCTGGTTCGTCGACACCGTGGCCGGGGTCGATGACCGCTGGGACCGGCCCGGTCTGGGCGAGTGGGACCTCCGTGCCCTCGTCGGTCACACGAGCCGCTCGCTGCTCACCGTGGAGGAGTACCTGGGTCGCCCCGCCGCGGCTGTCGAGGTCCCCTCGGCCGCCGACTACGTCCGCATGACCCGGGCGCTCGCCGCCCAGCCGGCGGTGGCCGCGAGGGGCGTCGCCGCGGGAGAGGCACTGGGTGAGGACCCAGCGGTCGCCGTGGCCGGGCTCGCCAGGCGGGTCTGCGCGCTGGTGGACTCCCGGGAACCCGGTGCGCTGGTGACCACGGTCGCAGGCGGGATGCGGCTGGGGGAGTATCTCCCGACCAGGACCTTCGAGCTCGTCGTCCACACGGCCGACCTCTCGGTCGCGCTGGGGACGGCACCGGACGTCCCCCCGCGGGCCGCCGCTCTGGCCCTGCGCCTCCTCAGCGAGGTCGCCGTCGCCGACGGGCTGGCCGGACCCCTGCTGCTGGTCGCGACGGGGCGACCGTCGTTCCCGGGGTTCTCGGTGCTCTGAGACCTCGGGCGTCAGTCCTGCTTCCCACCGCCGAACATGATCTCGTCCCAGCTCGGCACCGACGCCCGGCCTCGGCTCTTCTTGACCTCGCGGCGGTGCGGCGGCTCGTGCGCCGGCTCGGGCTCGGGCGCGTCCACCGCCGAGGCGCCGTCGACGATCGGCTCCTGCTCGGCGGCCCGCGCGACGGGTGCGGGTCGAGGCCCGGCCGGCTCCTCGGCCTC
>NZ_DAOMFK010000255.1:0-3739 GCF_035429765.1 Nocardioides sp.
CGTGGTGTCCGAGGGGGGACTTGAACCCCCACGCCCTAATACGGGCACTAGCACCTCAAGCTAGCGCGTCTGCCAATTCCGCCACCCGGACGAGTGCGGGGGAACTGTAGCAAAACACCCCCCGAGGGCGCGCATCGGGAGAACCGGCTCGGGGTGCCAGGATGGACGCTATGCGCGCCGTCCCCGAGGACCCCGACGCCGGCACCGACCCGGGCTACGACCCGGCCGCGGAGGTGGTGGGCCTGACCAGCGACCTGATCCGGATCGACACATCGAACTACGGCGACGACAGCGGTCCGGGCGAGCGGGCGGCGGCCGAGCACGTCGCCGGTCTGCTCGACGAGGTGGGGATCGCCAGCGAGCTGCACGAGCTCGCACCGGGGCGCACCCAGCTGGTGGCGCGGTGGGGGAGCGGCGCCGGGGACGCGCTCCTGGTGCACGGACACCTCGACGTGGTGCCGGCCCAGGCTTCGGAGTGGCGGGTGCCGCCGTTCTCCGGCGAGGTTCGCGACGGGTACGTCTGGGGGCGTGGCGCCGTCGACATGAAGGACTTCGACGCGATGGTGCTGTCGGTGGTGCGGGCCCGGGCCCGAGCCGGAGCCGACCCGGCACGCCCCGTGGTGCTGTGCTTCACCGCCGACGAGGAGGCGGGGGGCGCCGCCGGTGCGGACCCGCTGGTGCGCGAGCACCCGGACCTGTTCGAGGGCTGCACCGAGGCGGTGGGCGAGGTGGGCGGGTTCAGCGTCCCCGTCCGTGGGCGCCGGGTCTACCTGATCGAGAGCGCGGAGAAGGGCATGGCCTGGCTCCGCCTGACCGCCCGGGGCCGGGCGGGGCACGGGTCGATGATCAACCACGACAACGCCGTCACCACCCTGGCCGCCGCCGTGGCCCGGATCGGCAGCCACGACTGGCCGGTCCGGCTCACGCCGACCATGGAGGTCCTCCTGGCGTCGGTCGGGGAGCTCGCCGGCGTCGAGGCGACCCCGGCGAACGCCGAGACGCTGGTGGAGGAGTTCGGGGGCGCGGCCCGGATGCTGGGGGCGGTGCTGCGCAACACCGTCAACCCGACGATGCTCGGCGGCGGGTACAAGGTCAACGTGGTGCCCAGCGAGGCAACCGCCCACGTGGACGGCCGGTTCCTGCCCGGCTGCGAGGACGAGTTCTTCGACACCCTGGCCCGGCTCTGCGGCGACGCGGTCACCGTCGAGGCGGTGGCCCACCAGCCGCCGTGGGAGATGCCGTACGACGGAGCGCTGGTCGACGCCATGACCCGGTCGCTGCTCGCGGAGGACCCCGAGGCGCTGGTCGCGCCGTACCTGATGAGTGGCGGCACCGATGCGAAGTACTTCGGCCGGCTGGGCATCCGCACCTACGGGTTCGCGCCTCTGCGGCTGCCCGACGACCTGGACTTCACCGCGCTGTTCCACGGCGTCGACGAACGGGTCCCCACAGAGGCGCTGGAGTTCGGCACACGCGTCCTGGACCGCTTCTTCGACCTGGTCTGACGACTCGCTCAGATCTGCGGTGCGAGGTGCAGCGTGGGCCGCAGCCGGATGATCTTGCGGCGCAGCACCACCCGCCTCGTGCCGTCCGGCGACACCCGGACGGAGTCCAGCTCCCAGCCGCCGTGCTCGGCGCGCTCGACCAGGAGCCTGGTGACCACGTTCCGGGAGAGCTCGCGCGGGAGGGTGAGCCGCTGGAACTCCCACTCCACCCCACGTCCCGGGGCTCGTCGGTCCGCACGGGGACTCATCCGGGTGTCCCGGACACGTCGTCGAGCGCCTCGGCGATCTCGCCGGGCAGGGTGAGCTCCTCGGCTGACAGGGCCTGCCGGAGCTGCGCGGTGGTCCGGGCACCCACCACCGGCGCGGTGACCCCGGGTCTGTCCCGCACCCAGGTGAGCGCCACCTGCAGGGGGCTCCACTGCAGGCCGTCCGCGGCGCGGACCACTGCCTCCACGACCCTGCTGCTGCGGTCGTCGAGGTAGGCCTCGACGAACCGCGCCAGGTCAGTGGAGGCGGCGCGCGAGTCGGCGGGGGTACCGGTCCGGTACTTGCCGGTAAGCACCCCCCGCCCCAGCGGCGACCAGGGCAGCACCCCCAGGCCCAGCGCCCGCGCCGCCGGCAGCACCTCGGCCTCGACCCGTCGGTTGAGCAGGGAGTACTCGACCTGGGTCGACGCGAGCGGTGCCCGGCCCGGCACGGCCCGCTGCCAGGTGGCCGCCTGCGCGGTCTGCCACCCCGAGTAGTTCGAGACGCCGACGTAGGCCGCCCGCCCGGAGGACACGGCGTGGTCGAGCGCTGCGAGGGTCTCCTCCAACGGGGTGTCCTCGACCCACACGTGCACCTGCCACAGATCCACGTGGTCCACGCCCAGCCGGCGCAACGACGCGTCCAAGGTGGCCAGCAGCGTGCCCCGGGAGCAGTCGGTGACCCGTCGACCGCTGCGACGGGAGACCCCAGCCTTGGTGGCCAGGACCACCTCGTCGCGAGCCACGACGTCCCCCAGGAGGTCCCCCAGCAGCTCCTCGGAGGCACCGTCTCCGTACGCGGCGGCGGTGTCCAGCAGGGTGCCACCGGCCTCGGCGAACGCGAGGAGCTGGTCGCGCGCCTCGTGCTCGTCGGTGTCGCGACCCCAGGTCATCGTGCCCAGGCCCAGACGCGAGACCTTCAGGCCGGTGCGGCCCAGCGCGCGCTGCTGCATGCGCTGAGACTAGCCAGCCCCCACCAGCGGGGCGTCTGCGGCTCGCCGTCGGCGATGGCTGCGTAGGCTGGGCGCCGGCCGGGTGCCCGACACGGCTGCTGGGACCGCTGGAAGGACACCGATGACCTACTTCGAGGCGATCATCCTCGGCATCGTCGAGGGCCTCACCGAGTTCCTCCCGGTCTCCAGCACAGGGCACCTCACCGTGGTCGAGAAGATGCTCGGCCTTCCTGTCGACGACCCTGCGATCACGGCGTACACCGCGGTGATCCAGATGGGCGCGATCGCGGCCGTGCTGATCTACTTCTGGAGCGACATCCGGCGCATCGCGGTGGCCTGGGCCAAGGGCCTGGTCCGGCCGGAGTACCGCGGCTCGTTCGACCACCGCTACGGCTGGTTCATCATCGTCGGCTCGATCCCGATCGGCGTCGTGGGGTTCCTGGCCCGTGACGTCATCTCGGGGCCGCTGCGTTCGCTGTGGTGGGTGGGCGCCTCGCTGATCTTCTGGTGCGCGGTCATGGTGGTGGCCGAGTCGCGCGGCCGGCAGGACCGTGGCGAGCGTCAGCTCACCCTCAAGGACACCTTCGTGATCGGGCTCGTGCAGTGCTTCGCGCTGGTGCCGGGCGTGTCGCGGTCCGGGGCGACCATCTCCGCCGGGCTGCTGCGGAACCTCGACCGCGTCACCGCCACCCGGCTGAGCTTCTACCTCTCGATCCCCGCGCTGACCGCTGCCGGCCTGTTCGAGCTCAAGGACGTCGTGGGCAGCCACATCGGGATCGGCCAGACCGTGGTCGGCACGCTGGTCAGCTTCGTGGTGGCCTACGCCGCCATCGCCTGGCTGCTGCGCTTCGTCGCGCACCACACCATCGTGTGGTTCGTGCCCTACCGGCTCCTCGTCGGCGGCGCCGTGCTGCTGGCGCTGGGCACCGGGTGGGCGTCGGCCACCTGACCCGGAACCGGCACAGCGCGGAAGATCCCCGCCACCTGGTGGCTGTTGCGAAATCGCCGGGTGGGGTGCGTGACTGGGGCGGGTCGT
>NZ_DAOMFK010000256.1:0-3738 GCF_035429765.1 Nocardioides sp.
GCGGCCCGGGTGCGGGTGCGGCTGGGGTGGGTCGAGGGCAGCGACGCGGCGGCCCGCTCGCGGGCACGTGAGGCGGCCAGGACCCTCGAGCGGCTCGGGGTCGTCCGGTTGGAGGGGAGGCCGTTGACCGCCCTTGCGAGCGAGCCGCGCGTGCGCATCGAGGTGCTCGGCGGCTTCACGGTGACCGTGGACGGGGCCCCGGTACCGGTCACGGCCTGGCGCTCCCGTCAGGCGCGCACGCTGGTCAAGCTCCTCGCGGCGCGACGCGGCCGGCCGCTCACCCGCAGCGCGGTGTGCGAGCTGCTGTGGCCCGACGACGACCCGGCCCGGACCGGCCACCGGCTCTCGGTGCTGCTCACGACCGTCCGCGGCGTTCTGGACCCCGACCGGCGGCGCGCCCCGGAGCACCACGTCGCGTCCGACCAGAGCGGGCTGTGGCTCGACCTGCGCCACGTGGCCCTCGACGCAGAGGATCTCGTCCGGGAGTCCGGCCAGGCGGCTGAGCTGCTCGAGGAGGGGGACCTCACCCGTGCCCGGGAGGTCCTCGTGCACCTGGACCGCACCTACCGGGGGGCCGCGTTCGAGGACGAGCCGTACGAGCCGTGGGCCGACGCGCTGCGCGAGGAGGCCCGGGCGGCGTGGATCGGCTCGGCCCGGCGACTGGTGTCCCTGCCTCCAGACGCGCGCCGACCCGTGGACGTCCAGGCGCTGCTGGTCCGGCTCCTGGCGGAGGACCCGTACGACGAGCAGGCGCACCGGCTCCGGGTCCGCAGCCTGGTCCGTGCCGGACGGTACGGCGAGGCGCGCCGGGCGTTCGCCCGGTGGACCGAGGCGATGCGGGAGATCGAGGCACCGGTGCCCGACCCCGACCTGCTCCACCCCACCACCCCCAGACCCGCCCGCCCCGTGGCGAGCGGGCGCTGACCCACACCGACAGGAGAAAGCAGATGACCACGCACCAGCAGCAGCCAGGCCGGCTCCCCGGCACTCTCGTCCTCACCCTCGCGCTCGTGTCGGCGGGGCTGCTCGGCGCCGCGGCGCCGGGGTCCGCCGCGAGCGACGGCGAGGGCTGCACGACCACCGGCACCGTGATCACCGGCACGCCCGGGGACGACACCCTCGAGGGGACCCCGGGCGACGACGTGATCACCGGGCTGGGTGGCGACGACACGATCACCGGCCGTGGGGGCGACGACACCCTCCGAGGCGGGGGCGGCGACGACGTGGTGCGCGGCGGCGGGGGCCGGGACTGCGCCGCGGGTGGGGCCGGCTCGGACCGGGTCAACGGTGGGGCCGGCTCGGACGCCGTGTCCGGGGGAGCCGGGAACGACGCCGTGGGCGGGGGTTCGGGCAAGGACGACGTCGACGGCGGCAAGGGCTTCGACGTGCTCACCACCCGCGACGGCGACACCGCGCGCCGGGTGGAGTACTGATCCCCTGGAGGACTACCCGGGTTCCGCGGCGAGCAGCCGGTCGCACCGGTCCACCAGGCGTTCGCGCAGGGGTGCGGCCCGCTCCGTGAAGGCCCGCTGCCGGTCGGCGTACTCCCGCCGTCCGTCGGGGGTCTCGATCCGCACCGGCTGGAACCCCAGGTCGCTCAGGTCGTACGGCGAGGCCCGCATGTCGAGCTCGCGCACCTCCCAGGCGAGCTCGAAGCAGTCCGCGACCAGGTCGGAGCCGACCATCGGGGTCAGCCGGTAGGCGTGCTTGTAGAGGTCCATGGTCGCGTGCAGGCACGAGGGCTGCTCGAAGGCCGCCCGGTCGCCGGGGCCGGGGCGGAGCGTGTTGAGCGGGCGCGCCGGCGGGGTGAAGAAGCGGTAGGCGTCGAAGTGCGAGCAGCAGATGCGCTGGGTCTCCACGACCCGGTCGGTCCCCTCGTGGCCGAGCCGCAGCGGCCAGGCCGCGTGCCGGGTCTGGTCCTCGCGCATCCGGTAGACCATGGCCCACTCGTGCAGCCCGAAGCAGCCGAAGTTGCCCGGTCGCGCGGCGGTGGCCGCCAGCAGCTCCCGGGTGCGGGCGACCAGCGGGCGTTGGGTCGCGACGTACGCCGGGTCCACGCCGACCACCTCGCCGGCGCTGGGGTGCGGAAGGCCGGCGTACCCCTTCAGCGAGGAGTACGCCGCGGCGGCGGGTCCTGCGAGCGCGACCCCGTAGCCCGGGTGCCACCGTCGCAGCGCGGCCGGGCGCTGGGAGTAGTAGGTGAACAGGAAGTCGTGGACGGGGTGTGGCTGGCCCGCCCGCCGGCGGGCCAGATGCGGCTGCAGGTAGCGGTCGACCCGGCGCTGGTGGGCGGCGCCGAGAGCCTGCCACGTCTCCTGGTCCAGCACCTGCACGTCCACCCCGGGATGCTAGGCCCCGCGCACGCTCACCACCGAATGCCGCGGCAGGGGCACCACGCCGTCGGACGTGCCGTGGGCGACGTTGAGGTCGGCGGGCCCGGTGACTCGGGTCGCCAGGCCGGCGGCGCGGGTGTGCGACCAGTCGACCGGTCCGGCCAGGACCCCGCCGACATCCAGCGACACCGCGTCGGGCGAGAGGTTCACCACGACCGCCTGCTGCCTGCCGGCGCCGGAGAAGTGCGTCCCGACCAGCCCCGGGTTCCCCGGTGCCAGGATCGGCCCGCCGGAGAACCCGAGTGGCTGGCCGCTGCTCGCTCCCCGTGCCGCCTCCAGGATGCTGCCGTAGGTGGTGCCCACCGCGGAGCGGGCGAGACGCACGGTGCGGGGCCCGCGAGGGCCGAACCCGCGCGTCGAGTCGAACAGCACGCCCATCGTCGCGTCCCCGACGACGTTGTGCAGCTGCAGCAGGGTGATGGCGGGCTGCTGGGCCAGGAGCAACGCGTACGCCGCGACCATCAGACCGTGCGCCCAGGTCCCGGCCACCCGGCGGTCCGGCGTACGGTCGAAGAGGTTGAACTCGGTGACCCACACGTCCAGCCCCCGCGTCGCCGACAGTGACCCCTGCGCCAACCGCTCGGCGCAGACCTGCGGCAGGGCCAGCAGAGCCTGGAAGCCGCGCTGGGCCCGCCGGCCGGTGACGGGGATGTAGGGGTGCATGGTGACCGCGTCCACGCCGGTGAGCTCGGCGAGCAGCCCGGTGTTCCAGCGGGTCCTCCGCCCAGAGGTGCCGCCGGCATGGGTGGCGACCGCGGCGATCCCGGCGTCCGGGAACGCCGTGCGCAGCTCCGCGGCCCACCTCGAGGCCTCGCGCGCGTACTCCCTGGCCGTGGCGAACCGGCGCGGGTAGTCCGGGGCGTTGGGCCGGCCGAGGTAGAACTCGTTGCCGAGCTCGATCCGGTTCACCGCGATCCCCGCCTCTGCCGCTCGCTGGAGGAAGGCGATCTGGTCGGCGAGCAGCCGCGCGCTCGCCGCAGGACGTGACACCCGGCCCTCGGCGGTGAGCAGGTTGAGCATGAACACCGCCTCCGCCCCGCTGCGGCGCAACGCAACGGCGTACGGCGTGAGGGAGTTGTCGAAGCGGGCGATGACCGTGCCGTCCACCGTCTGGCCCGGCCACGGGCCGTGCCGCTGGAACCAGCCTCGCCGCCAGTCCCAGTAGTTGCCGATGGTCCCGCCCGGGTAGCGCAGGCTCCCGGGGCCGAGGGCCTCGAGCGCGGCGCCGAGGTCCGCCCGGTCCCAGGCGAGCCGGCGGGCGGTGTTGTTCCCGTTGAGGCCGAGGAACCCCGCCGGGAGCGGCCGCGGCGGGCCGGCCCGACGTGCGGTGACGCGGGTGGTGGCC
>NZ_DAOMFK010000257.1:0-3732 GCF_035429765.1 Nocardioides sp.
GGCGGTCGTGGGCGGAGCGGCCCTCGCCGCACTGATCGAGCCGGCGGCCGGCGCGCTGCGCCTGGTGTCGGCCGGGGTGCTGCTGGTGATCGCCGCACTCACCGTCCGCAACGCGCTGCGGCCGATGTCCGCCGCAGCCACGGGGGCTGCGCCGATGCGGGCGGGGGCGGCGTACGCGCTGTTCCTGGGCATCACCGCGGTCAACCCGGCGACCGTGGTGTACTTCGCCGCGGTCGTTCTCGGCAACCAGGGGCTGGTCTCCTCGGGGGCCGAGGGCCTGGCGTTCGTGGCCGCGGTGTTCGCGGCGTCCGCCTCCTGGCAGCTGACGCTCGCCGTCGGCGGCGCGGCGCTGGGCAGGTTCGTGGCCAGCCCTCGCGGACACCGCGTCACCGGGGTGGCCTCCGGCTTCGTGATCGCCCTGCTCGCCGGGTGGACGCTGCTGGGCGGATGATGGGGGCCGTGCTTCCGCCCGGCGTCGAGCTGCGCCCCGCCACGGTCCGCGACTGCGCTGCGGGAGCCGCGATGCACCTGGCCTGCTGGCGGGAGGCCTACGCGCCACTGGTGGACCCTGCCCTGCTCGAGGCGCACCTCGCCGACGCCGACAGGTGGACCGCCGCCTGGCGGAACCGGATCGTCCTCGGGCCGCCCCGGCTGCTGGCCGTCGCGGGTGACGAGGTGGTGGGGTTCGCCTCGGCCGGCCCGGCCCGGCACGCCGACCCACCGGTGGAGACCGAGCTCTACGCCCTCTACGTCCGGGCCGCCTGGCACGGCACGGGGATCGGGCAGGCGCTCCTGGACCGGATCCTGGCCGACCGGCCGGCGTACCTGTGGGTGCTGGAGGACAACCGGCGCGCCCAGGCGTTCTACACCCGCAACGGGTTCGCGCCGACCGGTCGGCGGCAGAAGTACCGGCCGCTGGACGCGTGGGAGCTGATGATGGCGCGCTGAGCGGGCGCCAGGGTGGGAGCATGCCGGGGTGGAGTCACCGCGGTACTTCGACCTCGCCGACCCGTCCTTCGACGTGACCTCCCCGGTCGTGCACGCCGCCCGGGAGGAGAGCTGGTACGTCGAGACCAGCTACGGCTGGGCGGTGCTGCGCTACGACGAGGCCTCCGCGCTGCTGAAGGACCGGCGCTTCCGGCAGGGCAACGCCCAGTGGCCGGCGCAGAACGGCGTGGCCGACGGCCCCTTCAGCCGCTGGTGGGGAGAGGTCCTGCTGAGCCTCGAGGGCGACGACCACGCCCGGCTCAAGCGGCTGCTGATGCCGGCCTTCCGCAACCGCACCATCGCGGCCATGCGGCCGCGGTTCCAGGCCCTGGCGCAGGAGCTGATCGACGGCTTCGCGCCGCGGGGGGAGGTGGAGTTCGTCAGCGAGTTCGCCGAGCCGTACTCGGCCCGGATCCTGTGCGTGCTGCTGGGCCTGCCCGAGGACCACTGGGAGCAGGTGGCGCACTGGGCCGACGACCTGGGGAAGGCGTTCGGCATCCGGATCCGAGAGGACCTGCCGCGGATCGAGGCGGCCCTCGAGGGGCTGCACGGCTACGTGTCCGAGGTGGTGAAGGACCGCTCGCGGCACCCTCAGGCGGACCTGGTGACCACGCTGCTGCACGCGCAGGAGACCGACGGCCGGCTGACCCGCCACGAGCTGGAGGTGTCGCTGGTGTTCCTGGCGTTCGCGGGCATGGAGACCACCCGCAACCAGCTGGGCCTCGCGCTGCAGACGCTGCTCGCCCACCCCGACCAGTGGCGGCTGCTGGCCGAGCGTCCCGAGCTGGGACCCCAGGCCGTGGAGGAGGTGATGCGGGTGAACCCGACGGTGACCTGGGTGACCCGCGAGGCCGTCGAGGACGTCGACCTGCACGGGGTGCACGTCCCGGCCGGGGGCGTGGTGCAGGTGCTCTCCCACGCCGCGGGCACGGACCCGGCGGCGGTGCCCGACCCGGCCTTCGACATCACCCGGGTGCGACCGCCCCACCTGGGCTTCGGCGGCGGAGCCCACCACTGCCTGGGCCACTTCGTGGCGCGAACCGACATGGCCGTCGCCCTGCCGCTGCTGGCGCGGCGGATGCCCGACGCGGTCCCCGACGGTCCAGGACGGTGGCTCCCCGTCTCGGGCAACACCGGGGCCGTGCGCTTCCCGATCCGCTTCACCCCCGACCCGTCGCAGTTTTCCCGCTGACCCGTCGCTGTTTGCCCGCTGACGCTTATCAGCCGAGCAGGCCCTTGAGCCCGCCGCCGCTGGACCCGGCCGCCTGGCCGCCGCCGGTCACGACGGACTCCGAGGGCTGCACCATCACGTAGCCCTGCCCGGTGAACGCCATCTGGACCAGCTCACCGGAGCCGCCGCGCAGCATCGACTTCAGGCCACCGGTGTCCACCCGGATGTCCATGTTCACCCCCGACGTCCAGAGCACGACGGCCTGAGCGTCGGCGTACGTCGGCGCGCTGGCGACGTCGAAGACCACCGGCTCACCTTCCGTGGTCACCGCGACGTAGCCGGTGCCGCGCAGCACCACGTTGTACAGACCGCCGGCCATCATCCCGCCGCGGGCCTGGACCCGGTGGATGTCCCACTCGATGGAGCCGCTGAAGGCCAGCACGTTGGCGCCGTTCACCGACACCATGTCGTTCTCCAGGTAGAACACCTGGATCTCCGAGGCTCGGTCCGCGACGAACAGCTCGCCCTGCCCGGTGCAGCTCATCATGTCGACGCCCTCGCGGGTCAGCGCGGACTTCAGCATCTTGTCCAGCCCGCCGCTGCCCGCGTTCTGGAACCGCACGTCCCCCTGGTAGGCCACCATCGACCCCGTCCGCGCCCAGACCTGCCCGTAGGCCATGTTGATCTTGAGCAGCTTCTTGTTCTGCAGGGCGAACGGGTCCTGCGTCGGGTTCTCCGCGAACTGCTCGAACAAGGTGCCGTGGATCGCCATGCGCCTGCGCCTCCCGTTTGCGTTGTCTGCCATCGACCCTAGCCAACGGCGTAGGCCGAGGAGGCGGACTCCTAGACTCTGCCTGACGGGCGGTATTCGGAAGCTAGGAGGCGTGCACGATGGGATTCCTCGACAAGGCCAAGGCTGCGGCCAGCGACCTGGTGTCCAGCGTCGACCAGCAGCTGTCCTCGGCCGGCACAGGCCGTGACGTCGAGCGGCTGTTCCGCGACCTGGGCATGCTGGCCTACCTCAAGGCGACCGACCGGGTCGTCCTCGACGCCGACTGGGACCGCATCCTCGAGTCGCTACGAGGACTCGAGGCGGCCGGGGCGATCTCCGGCTTCACCCTGCAGACCGCGCCTGCGCCGCCGGCACCGGGGACTGCAGCGCCGCCTCCGCCTGCTCCTGGAGCCACCTCGGGGCCGGTCGCACCGCCGCCGCCTCCCCCAGCAGCTGCTCCTCCTCCGCCGCCTCCCCCTCCGCCAGCGAGCGCGCCGCCGCCACCCCCTCCGCCGGCCCCCTGACACCGGTCAGGATCACGCGTACCCGAGGTCGTGGAGCCGGTCGTCGTCGATCCCGAAGTGGTGGGCGATCTCGTGCACGACGGTGATGCGCACCTCCTCCTCCAGCTCGGCCACGCTCTCGCACATGTCGAGCAAGGGAGCCCTGAAGACCAGGATCCGGTCGGGAAGGGCCGCGGAGTAGTTGGCCTCCCGCTCGGTGAGCGCGACCCCCTCGTACAGACCCAGCAGATCAGGATCATCGGCCGGGGCGTCGGGCTCCACGAGGACCACCACGTTGT
>NZ_DAOMFK010000258.1:0-3699 GCF_035429765.1 Nocardioides sp.
CCCCGTCCTCGCCGTCCTCCCGCTCTCCGGGTCCTCGCCGCACAACGGCACCAGCACCGCCTCCCCCTCCCCCGCCGGCTCGTCCTCGGGTGCGGCGAGCTCCCCGGGCTCCGGCTCGCCGGGCTCGGCCGGGACGTCCTCGGGCGGGTCGGCCGCCACGGGGGCCGCGGGCCGCGTCACCTGCGAGTACCCGGCCACCCCCGGCAAGGCGGCGCGCACGGTGTCCCCACCGCCGGCCAGGCCGGCGGAGACGGGTCAGGTGCCGGTGACCATCCAGACCACCCAGGGCGACCTGCACGCGACCCTGGACGCCGACGCCGCCCCCTGCACGGTGAACTCCTTCCTCTCGCTGGCCGAGCAGGGGTACTACGACGACACGCCGTGCCACCGGCTGACCACCGGCGGGTTCTACATCCTGCAGTGCGGCGACCCCACCGGCACGGGGACCGGGGGGCCGGGCTACCGCTTCGCCGACGAGCTGTCGGGGTCCGAGCGGTACCCCGCCGGGACGCTGGCCATGGCCAACAACGGCGCCGACACCAACGGCTCCCAGTTCTTCGTCGTGTACGGCGACACGCCGATCGGTCCGCAGTACACGGTCTTCGGCAGGGTCGACGATGCCGCCGTACGAACGCTCACCACGATCGCCCGGGCGGGCACCGACAACAGCTTCGGGCCGGGCGACGGGCACCCGAAGAAGGCGGTCACGATCACCTCCGTGACCGTGGACTGACCGCCCCGCCGGCGCCGCGGGCGGCGGCACGGCGTACCGACGCCGGGAGCGGTACGCCGGCAGGGACGTCGGGGCTCGGCGCGGGCGTGCCGGCCTGCACGGACAGCGGCAGCACACCCGCCCACACCAGCCGGGACTCCCCGTCCTCGGGGTCCTCGGCCGGCCCGTCGCTGACCTTGACGCTGCACCGGTCCAGCGGGACCCGCAGCACCAGCGTGGCGGCGAGCTCCTTGCGGCTGTTCGCCCGCACCTCGGCGGCCCGCCCGGGCATCAGGTGCTCGGTGAGCACCACCAGCGCGGCCGCCGCGGCCTCACCGGTGAGCACCTCGGCCTCCCCCAGCACCACCGCGCTGCGGTAGTGCATCGAGCTCTCGAACAGCGAGCGGGCGAAGACCAGCCCGTCCAGGTGGGTCACCGCCACGGCCACCGGGGTGCGACCGGCCAGCCGGAGCAGGCCCGCCCCGGTCGACCCGTGCAGCAGCAGCGCGTCGCCGTCCCGGGCGCACGCGAAGGGCAGCACCAGCGGCAGCCCGTCACGCACCACCGCCACGTGCGCCACCAGGGCCTCGTCGAGCAGGGCGTGCAGGACCGCGCGGTCGGTCACCTGCTTCTCGGGCAGGCGGCGCACCCGCAGGTCGGCGTCGGTCGTCATGGCGCGACGGTAGCGCCTGGACGACGCCCACGGACCTCGTGGCGGTCAGTGCTCGCGGTCCCGGCGCTCACGCCGGTTGCGGCGCGACTCCTTCCTGGCCAGCTCGACGCTGCGCAGGAGGGCGCGGTCCTCGGCCGACCAGGCGCGTCCTGCGACGATCCCGTAGGCCAGGTGCAACTGCGTGTTCATGCCGGGTGTCCTTCCGCCCGGCCGTCGTCGCCCGGGCTGCGGTGGGTGTAAGAGAGCGAGCCTCTTTTGTCTCTTACACCCTACCGCTGCGCGCCCGGGCGCACCGCGTCCGCGCGGCCGTGACGTCCCCCACGTGCTACTGCACGACGAGGCGGAAGCCCTTCATCCCCTGGACCACCCGCTGGGTGGGGGCGGACTCCACCGTCCGGGTGGTGCCGCGCCCGCCCGTGTCGGCGTAGAGCTGGGCGACCACCGCGTCGTTGCGCACGTCGGCCCGGGCCAGCTTCAGGAACTGCTTCAGGCTCTGGGCGTCCCAGTAGCTGGTGTAGAGCTCTCCGCCCCCGACCAGCTCCAGGCTGCCCCGCGTGCCCGCGAGGGTCCGCGGCAGGTCCACCGAGAGGGCGACCTTGCGGGTTGCGTCGTCGGTGCCGGACAGCACCGCCCGCAGCCTCAGCGTCGTCCCCGCCGTGCCGAGCACCCGCCCGCGCGGCGCCACCGGGATCCAGCTGCCGCCGGCGCGGTACTCCAGCGAGGCGACCGTCCAGGTGTTGGCGTTGTTGACCACGGTCCCGTCGGTGGTCACCGAGCCGATGGTGACGCCGGGCAGCCGCGAGAGGTACCACACGGTGTCGGCGTTCTCGTAGGACACCGCGTCGCTGATGGCTTCCGAGGAGACGTAGCGGTCGGAGAGGTCGACGGTGAACGGTGCTCCGGTCGGGCCGGTGCCGGTGACCACGAAGGACTCGTTCTCCGAGCCGGGGAAGTAGCCGTCGACCACGCGGTCGTGGTTGCCCGCGACCTGGTAGTACACGGTGTTGGCGGCGTACGACGGCATCTCCACCTCGCTCACGCCCGTGCGGCTGCGGCTGCCGTAGGTGACCGTCGAGCTGACGGTCGCCGGCACCGGGACCGACGCGAACGTGCCGGTGACGCCGGTCTGGTGGTCGTCGGTGATGGTGCCCACGGGAGCGCCCATGTTCGACACCTTGAACGGCGCCCCGAGCGAGTCCTCCTGCACGTAGAGCACGTCGGCGGGGTGCAGCCCCGCGGTCACCGTGCCACCGAACGTGGCGGGGTGGCCGAAGCCCACGACCTTGCCCCCGCACACCGAGGTGACGGTGCCGGTCGCGGCGATGGAGACCTCGCCGTACGCCGCACCGAAGGCGAGGTTGCCGCCGGCGACCAGCGTCTCGGGCCCGGCGGTGACCGCGGCGGAGGAGCCGCTGGTCGCGTGGGCCGTCTTGTCCAGGTAGGGGCGGTCCTTGACGTTCGCGAGCCGGGCGGCGCTGACCCCGGAGACGGTCAGGGGCAGCGGCAGCTCGGCGAAGCCCTGCTGGGCCTGGGCCGCCGTCACGTCGGTCGCCGCGGCGATGCTGCGTGCGTCGGCGCGCGGCACCCGGACCTTGGTGGGGGCGGCGGCCAGGTAGTCGTCCATGTCCTCGAACGGGGTCACGCCCGCGACCGGCGAGGGGCCCCAGGCCAGGCCGTAGGCGACGGCGCCGATCAGGCGTCCGTCGGCGGCGTAGACGGGCGAACCGGACATCCCGGCCCAGATGCCGCCCACCCGGTCGATCTCGGTCGAGGTGAGGCGGACCATCACCATCTCCAGCCCGGGGCCGATGCCGTTGTCCAGGACGCCGATCACCTGCCCGGTGAACGGCTCGGGCGTGGTCCCCTTCGAGACCGTGAGCCCGGTGACGGGCTGGTCGGGGACGAGGTCCGCGATCGGGTAGGGGGCTGCGCAGTCCTCGACCGGAGGGGCGGACTGCGCGGGGGTGGTGGCGACGAGGGCTCCCGTGAGCGCAGCGGCTGCGGCCGCGGCGACCGGGGCGAGAACCCTTCGTGGGGTGCGACGGAGCTTCATGGCGGTGCCTCTCCCGTGAACGGTGCGGACGGCGGAGTGCGTCCGCTGCCGGTGGGACGTCCCCCGTCACCGATCGGTTGCGCCAGGTCGCGGGAAGGGCCCGAGACTGGTGTCGCGCCGTGCTCGGACGGGCGACGTTCCCCCTCCCTCACGGTACAGCATCATGGGTCCATGGACCATCGGCGAATCGCCGTCGCCGCCACCGGCCGGCAGTCCCTGGCGGCGGGGCTCGCGACGGCGGCCGACGGCGGCTCCGCCGTG
>NZ_DAOMFK010000259.1:0-3694 GCF_035429765.1 Nocardioides sp.
GACGACGCCTCCCCGGTGTCGCCCACCTACACCGCGCCGTACCGGTTCACCGGCGGAAGCATCGACAAGGTCGTCGTCGACGTCTCCGGCGAGCGGTACGTCGACCACGAGGCCGAGGTCCGTGGCTGGTTCCTGCTGGACTGACGACGGCAGACTGACCAAGTGACCACCGGCGCCCCCCCGCGGGCCTTCCACGTGATGTCCAAGCCCGCAGGGGCGATCTGCAACCTCGACTGCGAGTACTGCTTCTTCCTGTCCAAGGAGGAGCTCTACCCCGGCAGCGGGTTCCGCATGGAGCCTGCGGTGCACGAGGCGTACGTCAGCCAGCTGCTGGCGGCCCAGGCCGGGCTGGACGAGATCGTGTTCGCCTTCCAGGGCGGTGAGCCCACGCTGATGGGGCTGGACTTCTTCCGCCGCACCCTGGAGCTGCAGCGGACCCACGCACCGGCCGGTCAGCGGGTGCTCAACACCGTGCAGACCAACGCGACGCTCCTGGACGACGAGTGGGCCTCGTTCTTCGCCGAGCACGACTTCCTGGTCGGCGTCTCGATCGACGGGCCGAGGGAGCTGCACGACACCTACCGCGTGGACAAGGGCGGGAAGCCCACCTTCGACCGGGTGGTGCGCGGCATCCGGACCCTCGCCCGGCACGACGTCGACTGGAACGCGCTGACCACCGTCAACGCCGCCAACGGCGACCACGGCCGCGAGGTCTACACCTTCCTGCGCGACGAGCTGGGGGCGAGCTTCGTCCAGCTGATCCCCGTCGTCGAGCGGGTCACCCCGGAGCTGCTGCCGCTGGCCGAGGGGGGTTGGGGCCACCGACGGGGGGCCCGTCCGTTGTACCGCCAAGAGGGTGAGCTGACCACCCACCGCACGGTCGGCGCCCTCCAGTGGGGCCGCTTCCTGGTCGACGTCTTCGAGGAGTGGGCCCGCCACGACGTCGGCGACGTGTTCGTCTCGATGTTCGACACCGCGCTGGCACACTGGATGGGTCTGCACCAGATGGGGCTGTGCGTGCACGCACGCACCTGCGGCGACGCGGTGGCGCTGGAGCACAACGGCGACCTCTACTCCTGCGACCACTACGTCGAGCCGGACTACCTGCTCGGCAACATCGCCGACGGGCGGACCCTGCTGGAGCTCCTCGACTCCCCCCAGCAGCGCGCCTTCGGGGCCGCCAAGCTCGACACGCTGCCGGCGTACTGCCGGCACTGCGACGTCCGGTTCGCCTGCAACGGCGGCTGCCCCAAGGACCGCTTCCTGCTCACCCCCGACGGCGAGCCCGGGCTGCACTACCTGTGCGAGGGCTACCAGCTGTTCTTCCGGCACATCGACGCGCCGATGCGGGTGATGGCCGGGCTGCTGCGCCGCGGCCGTGACGCGACCGGCCTGCGGGAGTGGTACGCCGCCGCCGACGCCCACCGGGACCCCGCCGCCCCGTGCAGCTGTGGCAGCGGCCGGGCGTTCGTGGCGTGCCACGGGGACTCCCCGCGCGCGTGAGTGCGTCCCGGGTGAGGCTGGGGGCTTGTCAGTTTCCCCGGGCGGGCGGGGAGAGCACCGCCAGCCACCGGGCGGGTCGTCTCAGAGCAGCCGGGCCAGCCGCTTCTTCCTCCGGTTCTCCCGCACGATCCACGCGAGGTCCGGGTCGGCCTCCGCCCGGGACTCCAGCGCCTCGAACGCCGCGAGCCCCGGCCCCGGGTCGGCAGCCACCGCGACGCTCCAGCAGTAGCCCAGCCCCTGACGGAGCACCCGCACGCCCGGCTCCCGTCGTACGTCGCGTGGCAGCCCGGCGAGCGACTCGGTTGCGGCCCGGCAGACCTCCACCGCGACCGCGGCGGCCTCGGGGTCGGCGAGCAGCCGAGGCTCGCAGATGCCGGCCGCAGCGGCCCGCTGGACCAGCGGGTCGGAGTCGTTCGCCCAGCGGAGCACCAGCGCGTGCAGCCGGGCCGGGTCCGCGTCACCCAGCCGCTGCAGCGCCATCGCGACGCCCTCTCGGACCCGCCACCGCTGGTCGCCGGCGTGCCGGTGCAGGCGGCGTACCAGGTCCTCACGCGCACCGTCCTCGGAGAGCAGCCGACCGAGCCCGATCACCCCGCAGAAGGTGAGGAACTCCTCGCCGGTGCCGAGCACCTCGTCGACCTGCGCCTCGTCGGCCTCCTCGGCGAACGCCTGGCCCAGCTCGATGTTGCCGCGAGGCCCGGGCAGGTCCGAGTGGTCGGTGAGGTAGCCCGCCCACCCGTCGCGGGGCAGCGAGCGCAGCGTCGCCCGCAGGGAGTCGACCTTGCCCACGGACCCAGGCTAGGCCCGGTCAGCGGGCACGCCGTCGCCGGTAGCAGGCCGGTCAGCGGGCGGCGGCGCCGCGACCCGCGGCCGGCCGCACCTCGACGACGCCGTGCGCTCCCCGCTCGGCGTCGACCATGACGTGCGAGACGAACGGGTAGTGGCCGGCCTCGGGGAAGCTCAGCTCGACGAACCCACCCTGGGCGGGCTGCAGCGCGAGTGCCTGGGAGCCGCCGCGACCGCCATGCAGCAGGTAGGCGCCCTCGGCCCACACGGTGTCGAACTGCCCACCCACCACGTGGAAGGACGACGGCCGGTTCGGCCCGGCGTCGAGCACCCAGATCCGGACCCGCTCGCCCGCCCGCGCGGCCAAGGGCCGGTGGTCGTACTGGTTCGCGTACCCGTTGAAGACGACGGCATCCGGCCGCTCGGACATCACCTTGTCCATGTCGACCGGCTCGCCCGCCCCACCCAGGTAGAGCTCGGACTGGACCAGCAGGTAGGTCCGGTCCACCGGCGGCAGCCCCGGGGGCTCGATCACCACTGCACCGAACAGCCCGTTGGCGATGTGGGCCGACATCGGCATGGACGCGCAGTGGTACATCCACACCCCGGCCCGGGTCGCGGTGAACCGGTAGACCAGCGACTCCCCCGGCGCCAGGGTGCGCATCGGCCGGTCCGGCGCCAGCGCGCCCGCGTGGAAGTCGACCGAGTGGCCGATGGTCCCGTCGTTGACGAGCCGGATCACGAACCTGTCACCGACCCGGCCGTGCAGGACCGGCCCGGGCGCACGGCCGTTGTAGGTCCACAGGTGCGCGCGCGTGCCGGGAGCCACCTCGCGGTCGACCTCCCGCACCGTGAAGGTACGCCGGTGCACTCGGCCCGGGAGCAGCGCCGGGAGTCTGGCGTCGCGGGCCCGGAAGTCCGGGCCGGGGTCGGCCATCAGGTCCAGCCCCGAGTCCGTCATGGAGTCGGACATCTCGTGGTGCAGAGCCGCACCCGGCCCGGCCTGCCCCGGAGCCGCCGGGGAGCCGGCCACCTCGACCCGCAGCACCATGCCCATCTGCCGGTGGCCGAGCACCGAGCACCACCCGTCGAGGTCGCGGCCCACCACCCCGACATCGACCCGCGTCTGCTCCCCGGGCGCCAGCCGTCCGCTGTCCGCGCCCGAGTCCAGCACGAGGTCGTGCACGTCCTCGCCGTCGGTGTTGACCAGGTCGATGACGAGCCGGTCACCGGCCGGCACCTCGATCGTGGAGGGGGTGAACCGCATGTCCTTGGTCTCCACCCGGACGGTGGTGGTCTCCCCGGTCGGGTGTACGCCGGCCGCGGCGGACCGCGTCGTACCGGCTCCGGCCAGGGCGGCCGGGTCGACGGCCACCCCGACCGCGACGGCCAGCGCCACGGCCGC
>NZ_DAOMFK010000260.1:0-3577 GCF_035429765.1 Nocardioides sp.
GCCGCGTCGGTCCGCGCCGCCGCCGCCGGCATCTCGGCCACGCTGGCCCGCCGCGCCCAGCTGCGCCCCCGCTGACCCGTCACGAATGGCAGCCGACCCGTCACGAATGGCAGCCGACCCGTCGCCGTCTACCCGCGTTAGGTTCCGGTGAGCGGAACGCTGGGCTTCCGCGTGGGCGGGAGCACCCCGCATCGTGGACGGCACCCGATCCCTACCCGCTGGAGGGCAGATGAGCAGCACTGATCCCGCCCCGCACATCGTCGAGGCGGCCACCAGGCTCCTGGAGGCCGCTGCTGACGGTGTTCCGTGCGCCCCGGTGCGCGACCTCATCGGCGCCGACGACGTCGTCCAGGCCTACGCCGTCCAGGAGCGGCTCACCGCCGCCCGGCTCGCGGCGGGCGCCACGATCGTGGGCCGCAAGATCGGCCTCACCTCGCCCGCCGTCCAGCAGCAGCTCGGCGTGGACCAGCCGGACTTCGGGGTGCTCTTCGACGACATGGGGTACGGCGAGGACGAGCCGGTCCCGATGAGCCGGCTGCTGCAGCCGAAGGCCGAGGCCGAGGTGGCGTTCGTCCTCGAGGAGGATCTCGCCGACGGACCGCTGGACGCGACCCAGGTGCGACGCGCGGTCGCCTACGCCGTCGCGGCGCTCGAGATCGTCGACTCTCGGGTGGCCGACTGGGACATCCGGTTCGGCGACACGGTGGCCGACAACGCCTCCAGCGGGCTCTACGTGCTCGGCGCGGAGCGACGCACTCTCGACGACTTCGAGCCCGTCGGGGCGGAGATGAGCATGAGCATCAACGGAGCGCAGGTGTCCAGCGGCAACGGCGCCGCCTGCCTCGGCGACCCGCTCAACGCGCTGGCCTGGCTCGCCGCCAAGGCCCGCGAGTTCGGCGAGCCGCTGCGCGCCGGACAGGTGGTCCTGTCCGGCGCACTGGGCCCCATGGTGGCCGTCTCCGCAGGGGACGTGGTCACCGCCGACATCACCGGTCTCGGCACGGTGACCGCGACGTTCTCCAGGGAAGGTGAGTGAGCAGATGACGGGCAGGACCAAGGTGGCGGTGATCGGTTCCGGCAACATCGGGACCGACCTGATGATCAAGGTGATGCGAGTGTCGAAGACCCTCGAGATGGGCGCGATGGTGGGCATCGACCCCGAGTCAGACGGTCTCGCGCGCGCCGCTCGCTTCAAGGTGCCGACCACCCACGAGGGCGTCGACGGGTTGATCGCGATGGACGGGTTCGAGGACATCAGGATCGTCTTCGACGCCACGTCGGCCGGTGCGCACAAGGTCAACGCGGCCAAGCTGGCGCCGTACGGCAAGAAGCTGGTCGACCTCACCCCGGCCGCCATCGGGCCCTACGTGGTGCCCGCGGTCAACCTGGAGACCCACGAGGAGGCCGACAACGTCAACATGGTCACCTGCGGCGGGCAGGCCACGATTCCCATCGTGTACGCCGTGAGCAGGGTGACCGACGTGCCGTACGCCGAGATCGTCGCCTCGATCGCCTCGAAGTCGGCGGGTCCGGGCACGCGGGCGAACATCGACGAGTTCACCGAGACCACGGCCGCGGCCATCGAGGCCGTGGGCGGCGCGTGGAAGGGCAAGGCGATCATCATCCTCAACCCCGCCGAGCCGCCCCTGATCATGCGCGACACCGTGCTGGCGCTCTACAACGACCCCGAGGAGCTGCTGCAGGACGCGATCCGCGAGTCGGTGGAGCAGATGGTGGCCGACGTGGCGGCGTACGTCCCGGGCTACCGGCTCAAGCAGCAGGTGCAGTTCACCCGCATCCCGGAGGGCGAGCCGGTGCACACCCTGCTCGGCAAGGGGGTGGGCGAGGTGAACGTGACCCACAAGGTATCGGTGTTCCTCGAGGTCGAGGGCGCCGCGCACTACCTGCCGGCCTACGCCGGGAACCTCGACATCATGACCTCGGCGGCGCTGCGGGCCGCGGAGCACATCGTGGCCCAGCTGCCGGCCGAGACCGAAGGAGCACTCCAGTGACCGAGCTCTACATCCAGGACGTCACCCTGCGCGACGGGATGCACGCGATCCGGCACCGCATCGACCCGGAGGACGTGAAGAAGATCGTCGCCGCCCTCGACGACGCCGGTGTGGACGCCATCGAGGTGGCCCACGGTGACGGCCTCGCCGGCGGGTCGCTGAACTACGGCCCGGGCTCGAACACCGACTGGGAGTGGATCGAGGCGGCCGCCTCGGTGCTTCAGAACGCGGTGCTCACGACACTGCTGCTGCCGGGCATCGGCACCATCGAGGAGCTCAAGCACGCCTACTCCCTCGGCGTCCGCTCGGTGCGCATCGCCACCCACTGCACCGAGGCCGACGTCTCCCGGCAGCACATCGAGACCGCCCGCGAGATCGGCATGGACGTGTCCGGGTTCTTGATGATGAGCCACATGAACTCACCCGAGGGGCTGGCCCAGCAGGCCAAGCTCATGGAGTCCTACGGCGCGCAGTGCGTCTACGTCACCGACTCCGGCGGACGGCTGACCATGGACGCCGTCCGGGACCGCGTGCGCGCCTACCGCGAGGTGCTGAGCCCGGAGACGCAGATCGGCATCCACGCCCACGAGAACCTCTCGCTGTCGGTGGCGAACTCCGTGGTCGCGGTCGAGGAGGGTGTCTACCGCGTCGACGCGTCGCTGGCCGGACAGGGTGCCGGCGCCGGGAACGCCCCGATCGAGCCGTTCATCGCGGTGGCCGACCTGCTCGGCTGGAACCACCGGTGCGACCTGTTCAAGCTCCAGGACGCGGCCGACGACCTCGTCCGCCCGCTCCGGGACCGGCCGGTCCAGGTCGACCGGGAGACGCTGACGCTGGGGTACGCCGGTGCGTACTCGTCGTTCCTGCGTCACGCCGAGGCGGCCTCCGAGCGGTATGGCGTCGATGCGCGCACGCTGCTGCTCGAGGTCGGCCGGCGGGGTCTGGTCGGCGGCCAGGAGGACATGATCGTCGACATCGCGCTGACGATGCTCGCCGAGCAGCAGGGCCAGGCCTCCTGACCGTTGACTCGCGCCTCCCACCCCGTTGACTCGCGCCTCGTGCTCCGTTGAGTGGTGCGTGGCGACCGGTTGAATCGCGCCTCCCACCCCGTTGAGCGGTGCGTCGCGACCAGTTGAATCGCGCCTAGTGATGCGCCCCGGTGATGCAGGGCGTGACCCTTGCCCCGGTCGATGAGCTACCGGTTGACCGGGAACGCTACGGCGAACGCTGCGAGAAGTGAGACGGCCAAGCTGACCCAGAAGAGGGGATCTGCGAGACCGGCGTCCATCGCTCCTGGATGCCAGCCATGGCCAGGTTGTCGGTGACCTCCATCGTCACGATCGACAGAGTGTCCGCCGAGAGGACGACGGCCATGGCTGACCGCGGCGGTACGCCGGCACGCAGCAGGGGGAGGGCGGAGAGCGCGTAGCCGAAGAGGAAGTCCAGGGCAATCGCCAGCGCGATCGTGCCGCTCGGGGAGAGACCCAACAGGGTGCCGATCACAAGGCCGGAGACCTCGCCGATGGCGCAGTGCATTGCCTGTCGACCGCGCTCGAGGAGGGGGG
>NZ_DAOMFK010000261.1:0-3552 GCF_035429765.1 Nocardioides sp.
CGCACCCGGCCCCCCGCCCCCGGGGCCCAACGACCCCCCGGCCCCGGGCCCCAGCGAGCCTCCGCCCCCCAACCTGCCCCCGCCGCCGGACCCCAACCTGCCCCCACCGGACCCGACCCAGCCGACGCCCGTGCCGACACCCGAGGAGACAGCGACCCTGCTGTGCACCACCCTGGGCTTCGTCGACGACCTGGCCAGCACCACCGACGGCTACAACACCTGCGTGCTCACGGCGCTGGGGACGGCGGATCCCGACAACGGCCCGCTGACCCTCACCCTCCAGGAGCTGGCCGACCTGCTCACCGGCCTGGGCGTGGCGGTGCCGGTGCCGCCGCTGCCGTTGCCGTAGCCCGCACCCGGCAGGCGGGTCGGCTCAGCGGGTGGCTGCCGTCTTCTTCGTCGCGGTCTTCTTGGTGGCGGTCTTCTTCGCCGCGGTCTTCTTCGCGGCGGCCTTCTTGGCCGCGGGCTTGGGCGTCTTCCTCGCGGCGGCCTTCTTCGCCGGTCCGCGCGCCCGTCGTTCGGCCAGCAGCTCGGCGGCACGGTCCAGGGTGAGGGCCTCGACGGTGTCGTCCTTGCGGAGGGTCGCGTTGTACTCGCCGTCGGTGACGTACTCGCCGAACCGGCCCGACTTCACCACCACCGGGAGACCGGAGACCGGGTCCACCCCCAGCTCCTTCAGCGGCGGGGCCGCGGCCGCCCGCCCCCGCTGCTTGGGCTGGGCGTAGACCGCCAGCGCCTCCTCGAGGGAGATCGACAGCAGCTGCTCCTCCGAGGTCAGCGACCGGGAGTCGGTGCCCCGCTTGAGGTAGGGCCCGTACCGGCCGTTCTGGGCGGTGATCTCGACGCCGTCGGCGTCGGCGCCGACCACCCTCGGCAGCGAGAGCAGCTTCAGCGCGTCGTCGAGGGTGACGGTCTCCAGGCTCATCGACTTGAACAGCGAGGCGGTCCGGGCCTTGGCGGACTTCGGGGCGTCCTCGGGCAGCACCTCGGTCACGTAGGGCCCGTAGCGGCCGTTCCTGGCGACGATCCGCAGCCCGCTCTCGGGGTGGGTGCCCAACGGGACCTCCTCGCCCGCGGGGTTCGCCAGCAGCTCCTTGGCCTTGGCCAGGGTGAGCTCGTCGGGCGGCAGGTCGTCGGGGACGTTCGCGCGCCGGCCGGCAGAGCTGCCGTCCTCGCCCGGCCCCTCCAGGTACGGGCCGTAACGACCCACCCGCAGCACGATCCCGGAGTCCGGGCCGCCGACCGGGAAGGTGGCCAGCTCCTTGGCGTCGATCTCGCCGAGCCCGGTCACCAGCCCGTGCAGCCCCTCGACCCGCTCGGAGCCGTAGTAGAACTCCCCGAGCTCGCTCACCATGTCCTTGCGGCCGCCCGCGATGTCGTCGAGGGTCTCCTCCATCTGCGCGGTGAACTCGTAGGACACCAGCCTGGAGAAGTGCTCCTCCAGCAGCCGGACCACCGAGAACGCCAGCCACGCCGGCACCAGCGCGGTGCCCTTCTTGTAGACGTAGCCGCGGTTGAGGATGGTGCCGATGATCGAGGCGTACGTCGAAGGGCGGCCGATCTCCCGGTCCTCCAGCTCCTTGATCAGCGTCGCCTCGGTGTAGCGCGCCGGCGGCTTGGTCTCGTGCCCGGAGGCGGCCAGGGACGCCGCCGCGACCGGGTCGCCCTCGGCCAGGCTGGGCAGGCGGACCTCGGTGTCGTCCCGCTTCTTGGACTGGTCGTCCTTGTCCTCCACGTAGGCCTTGAGGAAGCCGTGGAAGGTGATCGTCCGGCCGCTGGCCGAGAACACCACGTCCTGGCCGGTGCTCGCCCGTCCGCCGAGGCGGACGGTGACCGAGCTGCCGACCGCGTCCTTCATCTGGGAGGCGACCGTGCGCATCCAGATCAGCTCGTAGAGCCGGAACTGCTCACCCTTGAGGCCGGTCTGGCCGGGGGTGCGGAAGGACTCCCCCGCGGGCCGGATGGCCTCGTGGGCCTCCTGCGCGTTCTTGACCTTCGAGGAGTAGGTGCGCGGCCGGTCGGGCAGGTACTCCGCGCCGTAGAGCTCCCGGACCTGGTTGCGGGCCGCGGCCACCGCCGACTCCGACAGGGTGGTCGAGTCGGTGCGCATGTAGGTGATGAAGCCGTTCTCGTAGAGCCGTTGGGCCACCGACATGGTGGCCGAGGCGCTCATGCCCAGCTTGCGGGAGGCCTCCTGCTGCAAGGTGGTGGTGCGGAACGGGGCGTAAGGAGAACGCCGGTACGGCTTGGACTCCACCGAGCGCACCTCGAACGCGGTGTCGGCAAGTGCTGCCACGAGCGACTCCGCGGCCGTACGGTCCAGGTTGACGACGTTGCGCTTGGCGAGCGTCCCGTCCGGCCCGAAGTCCTGGCCGCGGGCCACCCGCACCCCGTCCACGGAGTGCAGCTTCGCCGGGAACATCCGCACGTCGCGGGGTCCCCCGTCCGGGACGCCTGCCGGGTGACCGTCGAAGGTGCCCTCCAGGTCCCAGTAGGAGGCGACCCGGAAGCGCATCCGCTCACGCTCCCGGTCCACCACCAGGCGCGTCGCCACGGACTGGACCCGTCCGGCCGACAGCCCCGACATCACCTTGCGCCACAGCACCGGTGAGACCTCGTAGCCGTAGAGCCGGTCCAGGATCCGCCGGGCCTCCTGCGCCTCGACCAGGTCCATGTCGAGGTCGCGGGGGTTGTCGGCCGCGGCCAGGATGGCCGGCCGGGTGATCTCGTGGAACACCATGCGGTGCACGGGCACCTTCGGCTTCAGCTCGTCCAGGAGGTGCCAGGCGATGGCCTCGCCCTCACGGTCCTCGTCGGTGGCCAGGTAGAGCTCGTCGGCGTCCTTGAGCAGGGACTTGAGCTTGGCGATGTGGGACTTCTTGTCCCGCGGCACCACGTAGTAGGGGCGGAACTCGTGCTCGACGTCGACGGCCAGGCGCCCCCAGGGCTGGTCCTTGATCTTCGCCGGCGTCTCCGCGGCGCTCTGGGGGAGGTCCCGGATGTGGCCGATGGAGGACTCGACGACGTAGCCCCGACCGAGGTACCCGCCGATCGTGCGGGCCTTCGCCGGGGACTCGACGATCACCAACTTGTGTGCCACTGCCAGGTCTCTTCCGTTCTGTCTGCGCGGGGCGTCCGGGTGGGAGTGGGACGACCCACGGCCGATCACGGTAGCGCGACCGGGCCCCGGACCCTGCAACCCGGTCCATACCGGGTCCATTCCGCGGGGTCCCGGACCACCCCGTCAGCCCGGCCGGTGGAGGGTCAGGAAGCCCTCGGCGACCAGCTCGGCGACCGTCGGCAGGTACGTCGTCCGCAGCGTCTCGACGTCCCGGTCCAGCAGCACGGCCAGGGCCCCCAGGATCTGGCCGACGGTCAGGTCGCCGTCACAGGCACCGACCAGCCCGGCCTCGACGGTGTCCACGGCCCGGGCGCGGCGCAGACCGCGCTGCTGCCGGAGCAGGATCGTGGCCGGGTCCTCCGCCCCGGGCCGGCGCGTCACGCCGCCGGTCGGCTGGATGAAGAGCCGAAAGTCGAAGTCGGGGCCGGCCC
>NZ_DAOMFK010000262.1:0-3491 GCF_035429765.1 Nocardioides sp.
ACCGGCTGGAGTCCACCGCCGGGCTGGTCCGGGACGCCGGCCGCCGCGCGCTGGCCGTGGCCACCGACGTGGCCGACCCGGCCCAGTGCCAGTCGCTGGTCGACGCCGCCATGGCCGAGCTCGGGCACGTGGACGTGCTGGTCAACAACGCCGGCGTCGGCACCGCCGTGCCTGCCACCCGCGAGACGCCCGAGCAGTTCCGGCAGGTGATCGACGTCAACCTCAGCGGCTGCTACTGGATGGCACAGGCGTGCGGTCGGGTGATGGGGCCGGGCTCGAGCATCGTCAACATCTCCTCGATCCTCGGGATCACCACCGGCGGCCTGCCGCAGGCGGCGTACTCGGCGAGCAAGGCGGGCCTGATCGGGCTCACCCGCGACCTCGCCCAGCAGTGGACCGGACGCAAGGGGATCCGCGTCAACGCGCTGGCTCCCGGCTTCTTCGACTCCGAGATGACCGAGACCTACCCCCCTGGCTACCTCGACGCCATGGTGCCGCGGATCCCGACCGGCCGACGCGGAGACCCGCGTGAGCTCGCCGCGGCCGTGGTCTTCCTCGCCTCGGCGGCCGGCGGCTACATCACCGGGCAGACCCTGCCGGTCGACGGTGGGCTGACGATCACCTGACCCGGCCGACCCGGCGCCGTCGGACGGGTCGCCACCGCGTCATTGCGCCGCGGGTGTGGCGGGGGTCACACTGGAAGGTGGCCGGAGACGAAGGCGGGCCGCCATGTCCGAACCGGGGTCAGCACCCAGCAGCACGGACGGACGCGCTCCCACGCCGGCCCGGGACCTGGCTGACGCCCGGGAGCAGGTGAGCGCGAGCCGGGAGATCCTGGAGGCGCTCGGCCGCGCCACCGACGACCCCGGCCGGGTGCTGGACGCGATCGTGGAGCGCTCCATGCGGCTGTGCGGGGCCCACGCCGCCCAGCTCTACCTCCGCGAGGGTGAGGGCTTCCAGGTCTCGAGGATGGCCGGTGAGGTCCCCGAGGAGTTCCACCGCCAGCTGCGCGACCGTCCGGTCACGGTGGACCGGTCGAGCCTGGTCGGGCGGGTGGTCCAGGACCGGCGCACCCAGCAGATCGCCGACGTGCTGACCGACCCCACCTACGGCCGGCTGGACCTGCAGGCGCTGGCCGGGTTCCGGACGCTGCTCGCCGCGCCGCTGATCGTGGGTGAGGAGGTGGTCGGCGTCCTGCTGATGTGGCGCGCCGAGGTCGTGCCGTTCGACGAGCGCGAGGTGGCGCTGCTCGAGGAGTTCGCCGCCCAGGGCGCCATCGCGCTGCGCCAGGTCGACCTGATGCGGTCCTTGGAGGAGCAGCGGGTCGAGCTGGCCCGGAAGGTCGCCCAGCTCGAGGCGCTGCGCGAGGTCGGGGACGCGGTGGCGTCCACCCTGGACCGCGACGAGGTCCTCTCCCGCATCGTCACGAACGCCGTGGTGCTCACCGACACCGACGGTGGCTCGGTGATGGAGTACGACGCGGCGCACGACGAGTTCCGGGTCCGCGCCGCCTACGGAAGCTCCCCGCAGCTGGTGGCGGCGCTGCGCCGCGTGCGGATCCGCGCGGACCGCACGCTGGTGGGCCGTACCGGCCTGGAGCGGCGACCCATCGCCGTACCGGACCTGGGGGCCGTCCGCCTGGACCGGCACCTGGAGGCGTTGTACCGGGACGGCTGGCGCTCGCTGCTGGCAGCACCCATCCTGCGGGGCGAGCTGCTGCTGGGGGTGGTGGTGATCCGCCGGCGCAGCGTCGGGCCGTTCTCGGAGGAGGTGGTCGAGCTGCTCGAGACGCTGGCCAGCCAGTCGGCGGTGGCGATCGTCAACGCGAGGCTGTTCGGGGAGCTGGCCCGCAAGAGCCAGGAGCTGGAGGTGGCCAGCCGGCACAAGTCGGAGTTCCTGGCCAGCATGTCGCACGAGCTGCGCACCCCGCTCAACGCCGTGATCGGTTTCTCCGAGGTGCTCATCGACCGGATGTTCGGTGACCTCAACGAGCGGCAGGACGAGTACCTCCACGACATCCGCAACTCCGGCCGTCACCTGCTGGAGCTGCTCAACGAGATCCTGGACCTCTCGAAGGTGGAGGCGGGTCGGCTCGAGCTCGAGCCGACCGAGTTCCTCGCGCCCAGCGCCCTGGAGTACGCGCTGTCCCTGGTGCGCGAGCGCGCCTCGGCCCACCGCATCGCCCTGTCCCTGCAGGTCGAGGACGGCGTCGGGCTCCTCGAGGCCGACGAGCTGCGCTTCAAGCAGGTCGTGCTGAACCTGGTCAGCAACGCGGTCAAGTTCACCCCCGACGGGGGCACGGTCACGGTGCGCGCCAGTGCCTCCGACGACGGGTTGACCGTCACCGTGTCCGACACCGGGGTGGGGATCCCCGAGGAGGACCGCGAACGGATCTTCGAGTCCTTCCAGCAGGGCGGCCGCGGAGCGCCGCGCGAGGAGGGGACGGGGCTGGGCCTGACCCTGTCGCGACGTCTCGTCGAGCTGCTCGGCGGTCACCTGTGGCTGGACAGCGCGCTGGGCGCGGGCAGCACGTTCGGGTTCACGATCCCGTTGCGGCCACCCCTCGCGCCCGGGTACCGGAAGCCCGACCCGGCCGACGACGACCTGCCGGTGGTGCTGCTGGTCGACGACGACCGGGCCTCGCTCGACCTGGTGTCGGCGTACCTCTCGGGGGGCCGGGCCCACGTGGTGCGCGCCCGGGACGGCGTCGACGCGCTCACCATGGTGCGCCAGCTGTCCCCTGCGGCCGTGGTGCTGGACATCCGGCTACCCCGGCTCGACGGCTGGGAGGTGCTCTCAAGGCTCAAGGCCGATCCCGGTACGGCGGGCATCCCGGTCGTGGTGGTCTCGGTGGTCGACGAGCGAGCCCGCGGCCTGGCGCTGGGAGCAGCCGACTACCTGCTCAAGCCGATCCGGCGGGCGGACCTGGTGGCGGCCCTGGACCGGGTCGGCGCCCTGCGCGCCGAGGGCCCGGCGGGAGGTGTGCCATGACCGGACGGATCCTCGTGGTCGAGGACAACCCGCTCAACCTCAAGCTCCTGCGGGACGTGCTGCAAGCACACGGCTACCACGTCGTCGAGGCCACGACCGGCGAGGACGGCCTGGCCGCCGTCGCCCACACCCCGCCGGACCTGGTCCTCATGGACCTGCAGCTCCCCGGTCTCGACGGCACGCAGACCATGGCCCGGATGCGCGCGGCCGGCCTCGGAGCCGGGGTGCCGATCGTCGCGGTCACCGCCTTCGCGATGGCCACCGACCGTGAGCTCGCCCTCGCGGCGGGGTTCGACGGGTTCATCGAGAAGCCGATCAGCGTCCGCTCGCTGCCCGACCAGGTCCGGTCCTACCTCGACGCCCGGGAGCGGTGATGGCGACGACCGCTGCGGGTCCTCCGGTCACCGTGCTGGCCGTCGACGACCGACCCGAGAACCTCCGGCTCCTGGACGCGGTGCTCACCCCCCGGGGCTACCGGGTGCTGTGCGCGGAGTCGGGGG
>NZ_DAOMFK010000263.1:0-3410 GCF_035429765.1 Nocardioides sp.
CCGTGCACCGAAGTACCTCGCGAGGAGGAGGTCGGGCCCGGCCCTGGCGACGGCGCCGCCGAGGACGCGGCGGGCGACGCGGGCTGCGAGCGGCCCGGACGCCCCGAGGGGGTCGGCTTGGGCGAGAGCGTGCGGCCCGGTGAGATCTGGTGGACCGCCGCCGGACTCGAGCCCGCGCGGGTCGGCGCAGCCCGCAGCTCGGTCCCGCCCTGCACCTCCTGGCCGGCGCGCGAGATGACCGTCCACACGAGGGTGGAGCCGACGAGCACGACTGCCAGCCAGGCGGTCACGGCCAGCACGGCGGAGCGCGGCAGTCTCACGGCGTCCTCTTCTCGGTCGATGTCTCAGCCCGGTCACAGCGCGGGCGGCGTAGCCTCCCGGCATGACCAGCATTCTCGTCGTCGAGGACGAGTCGTCGATCCGCGACGCGGTGCGACGCGGCCTGACCGAGAGAGGGTACGCCGTCGCCACGGCGCCGACCGGTCTGGCCGGGCTCGAGCACGTCCTCGCCGAGGAGCCGCAGGTGGTCCTCCTCGACCTGGGCCTGCCCGACGTCAGCGGGCTGACGCTGATCACCATGATCCGGGCGGCCAGCGAGGTGCCGATCATCGTCATCACCGCGCAGGACGACGACCCGACGATGGTGCGCGCCCTGGACAGCGGCGCCGACGACTACGTCGTCAAGCCGTTCGGCACCGACCAGGTCGCGGCCCGGATCCGGGCCGTGCTGCGGCGTACCGGCCGGGCGGCCGAGCCCAGCGACCCGATCAAGGTGGGGGACCTGGTGATCGACGAGCGGACCCGCACCGCCACGCTGGCCGGCGAGCGGCTGGACCTGGCCCGCAAGGAGTTCGACCTGCTGCTCGCACTGGCCCAGCGTCGCGGCGAGGTCGTCACCAAGCGCGAGCTGCTCGCGGAGGTCTGGCAGCAGGCGTACGGCGGCACCGACCGCACCGTGGACGTGCACCTGTCCTGGCTGCGCCGCAAGCTGGGGGAGACCGCCGCGGCGCCCCGCTACCTGATCAGCGTGCGGGGTGTGGGCGTCCGGCTGGTCGAGCCCGGAACCGGCTGATGCGGCGCCGGATCTCATGGCTGGTCCTGGCCACCACGTCGACCGTGGTGGTCTCGTTCGTGATCCCGCTGTGCCTGCTGGTGCGCAACCTGGCGGAGGAGCGGGCGATGGCTGCCGCCGACCAGGAGGCGCGCAACGCCGCCACCGTGGTGGCCGGGCTGCAGGGCCGGCCCGAGGAGATGTCCGAGGTGCTCAGCCGGCTGGACCAGCGCGGCTTCCCCAGCACCGGGGTGCTCGCGCCGGACGGGACCACGATCGGCGCGGCCGAGGGGATGGCCGCCGACCCCGAGGTGCAGCAGGTGGCGCGGACGGGGGCCGGGGTCCGGGTGGTCGACCGCGCCGGCGGCCGGGTGCTGGTCCCCGTGGTGGTGGAGGACGCCCGGGGGCAGGTGGCGACCGCGGTGGTGCGCAGTGCGGTGACCGTGTCCGACCTGCGGCTGGGGGTGGCCCGGGCCTGGGCGAGCATCATCGGGCTGGGCCTGGCCCTGCTGCTGCTCGCGCTGCTGATGGCCAGCCGGCTCGGACGCCGGATCAGCCAGCCGCTCCTGGCCGTCGCCGGTGTGGCGCACCAGCTGCGCGAGGGCGACCTGCAGGCCCGGGCGGTGGTCACCGGCACCGAGGAGACCGAGGAGCTGGCGCGCGCCCTCAACGGCCTGGCCGAGCGCACCGGCGAGCTCCTGGTCGCCGAACGGGCCGCGGTCGGGGACCTGTCCCACCGGCTGCGGACCCCGGTGACCGCGCTGCGGCTGGACGCCGAGGCGGTCACCGACCCCGAGCTGGCCGCCCGGCTGCAGGAGCACATCGCCACGCTGCAGGCCACGATCGACTCGATCGTGGCCGAGGCACGGCGGCCGGTGCGCAGCGCTCTCGCGTCGAGCTGCGACGCCACCGCCGCCGTCCGTGGCCGGGTCGCCTTCTGGACGGTGCTCGCCGAGGACCAGGGCCGGCCGATGCGGGTCCGCCTGCCCGAGGGCAGCGTCCCGGTGCCGCTCGCGGCCGACGACCTCACCGACCTGGTCGACGTGCTCGTGGACAACGTCTTCGCCCACACCCCCGACGGCACACCGTTCGCGGTGTGGCTGACCGTGCACGGGGACCGGGCCTCGCTGGTGGTCGCCGACGAGGGTCCGGGGGTGGCCGCCGGACGCACCCCGCGGCCGGGCAGCACGGGACTCGGCCTCGACATCGTCCGGCGTACGGCGAACGCCTGCGGCGGCGAGCTCCTGGTCGGGGCAGCCCTGGCCGACGGGACAGGCACCCGGGTCGAGGTCAGCCTGCCCCTGGTCGCGACCTGAGCACGCGCTCACGGGCCGCGGCCTCAGTCGTCGTCGGGCTCGTCCTCGCCGCCACCGTCGTCGTCACCGTGGTCGTCGCCATGGTCCTCGCCGTCGTCGTCACCGTGGTCGTCGCCCGGCTCGGTCTCCTCCTCGCCGGCCTCGTCGCCGGAGCCGCCTGCACTCGAGTGGTGCGTCCCAGACGTGGAGTCCGACGACCCGCCCGACCCGCTCGAGGACGACCCGGTCGAGGCCGGCCCGGGCAGGACCACGGTCTGGACCACCTCGGTCACGCAGGCGCCGTGGTCGAGCACCGCAGGCGCCTTGCACGGGGCCCACTCGAAGTGGGTGCGGGGCTTGATCGTGGGGGCGACCGGGGTCGCGTCCTCCTCGCTCACCTGCTGGCTGACCGGGGCGAGCGTGGGCTCGTCGGCCGCCGCGAGCTGGTAGGCCGCAGCCGCACCGCCCAGCCCCAGGAAGGCTGCGCCGGCGGCAATGAGGGTCGTGGTGGTCTTCATGTCGGGGATGATTGTCCACCGGTCGCTATGGGCGTGTGGTGGAAACCTCAAGACTTCCTCAAGGGAGTCCATGAGGTGCTCTTAACGGCAATATGAGGACGCCTTGCCGACGGCCCGGGCACTCTTGTCGCCATGCGCTACTCCGCCGTCGTTCGAGACCGGTACCGCCTGGCGGTCGCCGCGGTGTCCGGCCTGGTCACCGTCGGCACCCTCTCCGCCACCGGGCTGATCGCCGGCGCCGCAGCCTCCGAGCACCACGCGGACCTCGCCGCCAAGGCGGCCGAGCAGCGCGCCGAGCGGCTCGCCTACCGCCAGGCCGTGCGCGAGCACCGGGCCCTGGTCAAGGCCTCCAAGCAGTACGCCGCGGCGCTGGGCAGCGACCCCCAGGTCGTGGTCCGCGAGCGGCCCCGGGTCACCCGGGTGACCACGCAGTACCTCTCGTCCGGCGGCTCGACCTCGGTCGGCACGGGCGGCAGCGTCACCGGTGGGTACACCGGTGGCTCCACAGGGGGCACCACCGGCGGTTCCGGCTCCAGCTCGGGTGGG
>NZ_DAOMFK010000264.1:0-3408 GCF_035429765.1 Nocardioides sp.
GAGTCGCTCGTGACCGGCACGGGCACGCTGGGTCGGCCGGAGTCAGCCGGGCCTCCCGGCGGCCGCCGCCGGCCCGGCGGCGGCGTACGCCTCCCGCAGCCACTGCGCGACCTCCTCGTCCACGTCGGCCGCGTCGCGGAGCTCCAGGTGGTGCACGTGCAGCCCGGGGCGCGGCTGGACCACCTCCTTCCACCGCGGTGAGGGGTCGCGCCGGGTCAGGGCGACCGTGAGCACCACCTCCGCGTCCGGGGCGCGCAGCCAGCGGCCGGGCAGCCAGAGGAACGCGAAGCCGCGGCGCCGCGCCCAGCCCACCTGGGTCCTGGCCACCCGCAGGTCGCACGGACCGCACTGCTCGAGCACCGCCTGCACCCTCCGGAACACCGCCAGCCCGAGCGAGGAGCCGGCGAAGAAGGCCTCCGCCTCCGTGAAGGACGCAGGGGCTGGTCTGCGGGTCGCCACCACCCCAGCATGCCTCGCCGGAACCGGCTGTCGGTGCCGTGGGCCAGGATGGGGGCGTGTCCGGTTCCGAGACGCCCGACCCGTTGGCGCGGTTCAGCGAGGCGACCCGCGCATGGTTCGCCGCGTCCTTCGCCGCCCCCACGCCCGCGCAAGCCGGCGCCTGGGCGGCGATCGCCGACGGGCACCACGCGCTGGTGGTGGCGCCGACCGGCTCGGGCAAGACCCTGTCGGCGTTCCTGTGGTCGCTCGACCGGCTGCTGACCAGCACGCCCCCGGCGGAGCGGCGGCACCGCTGCCGGGTGCTCTACGTCTCCCCGCTCAAGGCGCTGGCCGTCGACGTGGAGCGCAACCTGCGGGCGCCGCTCGCCGGCATCCGGCAGACCGCGGAGCGGCTGGGCTCCTCGGTGCCCGAGGTGCGGGTGGGTCTCCGCTCGGGCGACACCCCCGCAGGCGAGCGGCGCACCCTGTCCAGCCACCCGCCGGACATCCTGATCACCACGCCCGAGTCGCTGTTCCTCATGCTCACCTCGCAGGCCCGGGAGACCCTGCGCGGCGTGGAGACCGTCATCGTGGACGAGGTGCACGCCCTCGCGGGCGGCAAGCGGGGGGCCCACCTGGCGGTGTCCCTGGAACGGCTCGACGCGCTGCTGCCCCGCCCGGCCCAGCGGGTCGGCCTCTCCGCGACCGTGCGCCCCCACGAGGAGGTGGCCCGCTTCCTGGGGGGCACGGCACCGGTCCGGATCGTGGCGCCGCCGGCACGCAAGGAGTGGGACCTCCGCGTGGTGGTGCCGGTGGAGGACATGACCAGTCCCGACGAGGGGGGCGGGGCGGACGAGCTCGACCCCCGGCGCGCCGCCTCGATCTGGGCGCACGTGGAGGAGCACGTCGCCGACCTGATCGCCGCGCACCGCGCCACGATCGTGTTCGCCAACTCCCGCCGGCTGGCCGAGCGCCTCACCGCGCGGCTCAACGAGATCGCCGCGGAGCGGGCCGCCTCCGAAGGTGCCCCGGCCGCGACCCGACCCGGCCTCGGAGCACCGCCGGCCCAGGTGATGGCCCAGTCCGGGCAGACCTACGCCGCTCCCCCGGTGGTCGCCCGGGCCCACCACGGCTCGGTCTCGAAGGAGGAGCGGGCGCTGATCGAGGACGACCTCAAGCGGGGGCGGCTGCCCTGCGTCGTGGCCACCAGCAGCCTCGAGCTCGGCATCGACATGGGCGCGGTCGACCTGGTCGTGCAGATCGAGTCCCCGCCCAGCGTGGCCAGCGCCCTCCAGCGCGTGGGGCGGGCCGGGCACCAGGTCGGTGAGGTGTCCCGGGGGGTGCTGTTCCCGAAGCACCGCGGGGACCTCGCCCAGACCGCGGTCGCGGTCGAAAGGATGCGAGCCGGCCTCATCGAGTCGCTGGCGGTCCCCGCGAACCCGCTCGACGTGCTGGCCCAGCAGGTCGTGGCCATGACCGCGCTGGACACGTGGAGCGTCGACGAGGTCTACGACCTGCTCCGCCGCAGCGCCCCCTTCACCGACCTGCCGCGCAGCGCCTTCGAGGCCACCCTGGACCTCCTCAGCGGCCGCTACCCCTCCGAGGAGTTCGCCGAGCTGCGCCCGCGCGTGGTGTGGGACCGGGTGACGGGCACGCTCACCGGTCGGCCCGGCGCCCAGCGGCTGGCGGTCACCAGCGGCGGCACGATCCCGGACCGCGGCCTCTTCGGGGTGTTCCTGGTCGGGGCCGAGGGGCCGGGACGGCGGGTCGGGGAGCTCGACGAGGAGATGGTCTACGAGTCGCGGGTGGGCGACGTCTTCGCGCTCGGCGCAACCAGCTGGCGGATCGAGGACATCACCCACGACCGGGTGCTGGTCACCCCCGCTCCGGGGATCCCGGGGCGGCTGCCCTTCTGGAAGGGCGACTCGCTGGGGCGGCCCGCCGAGCTCGGGGAGGCGGTGGGCGCGTTCGCCCGGGAGCTGGGCGCGCTCCCTGAGGCGCGGGCACTCACCCGGGCCCGTGCCAGCGGTCTCGACGAGTGGGCGGCCGCCAACCTGGTGGGCTACCTGACCGAGCAGCAGGAGGCGACCCGGGTCGTGCCCAGCGACCTCAGCCTGGTCGTCGAGCGGTTCCGCGACGAGCTGGGTGACTGGCGGCTGGTCCTGCACTCGCCGTACGGCACGCCGGTGCACGCCCCGTGGGCGCTGGCGGTCAACGCCCGGCTCCGGCAGCAGTACGCCGTGGACGGCCAGGCGATGGCCTCCGACGACGGGATCGTCATCCGCGTCCCCGACTCCGACGCCGACCCGCCGGGAGCGGAACTAGTGGTCTTCGACCCCGAGGAGGTCGCCGAGCTGGTCCAGGCGGAGGTCGGCGGCTCGGCCCTCTTCGCGGCCCGTTTCCGGGAGTGCGCCGCCCGCGCGCTGCTCCTGCCCCGCCGCGACCCGGGCCGGCGCTCCCCGCTGTGGCAGCAGCGGCAACGCTCGGCCCAGCTGCTGGAGGTGGCCGCGCGGTACCCGTCCTTCCCGATCGTCCTCGAGGCGGTCCGCGAGTGCCTGCAGGACGTCTACGACCTGCCGGCGCTCACCGCCCTGATGCGGCGGGTGGAGCGGCGGGAGGTGACCGTCACCGACGTGCCCACCGAGCAGCCCTCCCCGTTCGCCCGGACCCTGCTGTTCGGGTACGTCGCGCAGTTCGTCTACGAGGGCGACTCCCCGCTCGCCGAGCGTCGGGCCGCGGCCCTGTCCCTGGACCAGGGGCTGCTGGCCGAGCTGCTGGGTCGGGCCGAGCTGCGCGAGCTGCTGGACCCGGCGGTGCTCGCCGAGGTCGAGGCCGAGCTGCAGCGGCTGGCCCCCGACCGCCGGGCCCGGGACGCGGAGGGGGTCGCGGACCTGCTGCGACTGCTCGGTCCGCTGTCCTCGGCCGAGGTGGCCGCCCGGCACCTCGCCGACCTCGGCGCCCGTGCCGTGG
>NZ_DAOMFK010000265.1:0-3364 GCF_035429765.1 Nocardioides sp.
CCGGGTCGAGCGCCGCGTCGGCCGGCGGCGGGAGCGGCGTCGGGTGGGGGTCCACGGTGGGGGCGGTCATCGCGGCAGCACCACCGACAGCAGCGCGTCCGGCTGCTCGCGCCGCTCTCCGACCGCGGCCGCGGCCTCCGGGGTGAGCAGCACCAGCGCCACCTCGCGAGGCAGCCTGTCCCAGGCGCGACGGACCTCGTCGGGGGCGCCCACCCCTACCACGACGACCCCGGCCAGGGAGTAGCCGGCGAGCCGCGCGGGCTCACCCAGCGCCAGCACCGGTCCCGTCGTGGTGTCCGTGGCCGTTTCACGCCTTCCCGATCAGGATGATGGCGACGATGAGGCCGTAGATCGCGATGCCTTCGGCGAGACCCACCACCACCATCGCCCGGCCGAACATCTCCGGCCGCTCGCTCATGGCGGCGAGTGCGGCGGCTCCGGTGTAGGCGACCGCGATCGCGGCTCCGATGGAGGACCCGGCCACCGCGATCGCGGCCCCGATCAGCGCCGACCCGTTGGCGGCGGTGTCGGACGCCGCCGCGGCGACGGGGGCGGCCGGGCCGGTGGACGCGGTGGCCGGGTCGGAGCCGAGCGCGACGAGCAGGACCACCACGGCGCCGAGCGCGAGGAGCAGGGTGGCGGTCAGCAGGACCGGCAGCAGCAGTCGGCCGCTGTGCCGGACGAGGCCGACGCCACCCAGGGTGAGCAGCACCGCCACCGGGAGCCCGACCAGCCACACGATCATCGCGCACCTCGTTCCTGACCGGTCTCGACGCTGGTCACCGGGACGGGTGGCGGCAGCCGCCACGGCCGGAACGGCCGGCCCTCCTCGGCGAAGACGCGCGAGAACAGTTCGTAGTATTCCAGCCGGAGTGCCTGGATGCCCGCGACGAGCGCCTCCAGGGTGAACGTGACGGCGTTCCCGCCGATGAAGACGACCGTGGCCGCGAGCGCGGCCAGACCCGGTCCCCACAGGGCCGTGGTGGCCTGCCACACCACCGCTCCCAGTGCTGCGTGGGTGAGGCCGAAGGCGGCGAGCCGCGCGAACGAGACGACGTTGGAGCCCAGCCGGACCACCACGTCGAAGAGCTCCACGACCGCCTGAACGACGCCCGCCGTCCCGCCCCCCGCCTCGACCAGGAGTCCCACGAAGGTCAGCGTCAGCCCCAGCGCGGCGAGGAGGACACTGGCGGCGACCAGCCAGTCGGCGGGCAGGGCGAGCCCGGCGACCAGCAGCGCCAGCGCGACGAACAGCAGCGACCCGGCGACCCCGGTGCGGGCGTACAGGGCGTAGGTCCAGCCGCCCTCTCGGACCCTGTTCGCGGTTCCCAGGGCGTAGGCGCCGCCGATGAGCACGGCGCCGATCCCGACGGCGGTGAGCAGCATGGGCACCGGCTGCTCCAGCGGGTTGAGCCAGAGCACGGGCAGCACACCGGTCGGGCCGAACAGCTCGCCGTAGAGGAAGCCGAACACGATGGCGGCCAGCCCGCCGCCGGCCAGGAACGCCCAGGACCGCCGCAGCCCCGCGGACCGGCCCGCGCGACCGGGGAGACGGCCGGTGCGCACCAGCACCGCCCCGAGCAGCAGCAGGGCACCGTGCCCCACGTCCCCGAACATCATGCCGAACATGAGGACGTAGGCGAGCCCGGCGACCAGCGT
The DNA here is from genome assembly GCF_035429765.1 of Nocardioides sp. Classification (GTDB taxonomy): domain Bacteria; phylum Actinomycetota; class Actinomycetes; order Propionibacteriales; family Nocardioidaceae; genus Nocardioides. The sequence goes on from NZ_DAOMFK010000265.1 coordinate 1,660, forward strand.
CGGGTCCAGGTCGCGGTACGGCACGGTGGTGTAGGTCTCGACGAGCAGGTCGAAGGACCGGGCGGCGCGTCCCGCCGGGAGGCGGGTCGGCGGCTGCAGCCCGCTGGGCGCGCGGACCGGTACGGCGGCGGCGCCGACCTGGGCCAGTGCCTCCGACAGAGCGGGGAGCTCGTCCTCCGGGGTCCACGCCACCAGCCCGGCCACGTCCCCCGAACGCACCGCGGCGCGGGACACGCGGGTGAGCTCGGCGAGGTTCGGGTCGGCCCGGGCTTCGGGCCCGTCGTCGGGCCCGGCCAGCTCGGGGTCGTGGACGGGCAGGTCCAGCTCGACGGAGCCGGACTCCGAGACCCTGGCCAGCGCGTTCGCGAGCTCATCCTCCGGGGCCACCAGTGCGACCCGGAGCATCCGCTGCGGGCGCAGGTCCTCACGCCACCCCACCGAGCACCTCCCCTCGTCCGCCCAGGGCCGCGTCGGCGAGCGCGGCCCGCACCCGGAACGCGTCGGCCGCGAGCACGGCCACGGCACCGACCACGACCTCGGGCGAGGAGAGCGGGTCGCGCAGCAGCCGCATCCCGGTGTCGGCGACCTCCTGCCACAGGGCGGCTTCGGCCGACCACAGCCGCACGGGGGACTCGACCCCCTGGAGGATGCGGCCGGCGAGAGGGTCGAGAGCCGTGCGCAGGTCGGGCAGCGTGGTCGCCTCCAGCCAGCGCGAGCCCAGCAGCGCCTCGAGGTCGCCGCGCTCACGCTCACCCGGCTCCCGGTGCTCCAGCAGTCGGCTGCGGGCGACCTGGAGCGCGGCCGCCTGGATCGCGAGCCCCTCCACGCCGGGAAGGTCGTCGGCGACCCGCCGGAGCCAGGCGGCGGCCATCGCGTCGCGGAACGCCGCCGGGTCGTCCACCGGCATCTCGCCCCAGGGGGAGGCGGACAGCTCGGCGCGGAGCTCGGTCAGCGAGGACGTCGCCCGGACGCGGTGCCAGGCCGTCGACAGCGATCCGAGCTCGAACGGCTCCGGCGCCGGCTGTCCAGGCGGCAGTCGGCCGCCCAGGCGACGCAGGTGGTCCCAGCAGTTCTCGCGCTCGAAGGCGGCCACCACGGCCCGGGCGATCGGCGTGCCACCGGAGGGCATCCAGCCGGCCAGGATCCGCACGTCCCACAGCACGGCCTCGGCCACCGCCCGCTGCGCGGAGGCCAGGTCCGTCGCCGGGGCCGCCCTGGCGTACCCGGTGTCGACCAGCTGGTGGCACGCCGCCTGCAGGGACCCGGCCGACCCCACCCGGCGGATGCCCTCGCGCCCGAGCCGGCGCCGTGCCATCGCCCTGGCCCGGACCGACGCCGCCACCCAGGCGATGCTCACGGCCGTCCCTCGAGGCGGACCCCGTCCAGGACCAGGGCGACCAGATCGGGAAGCCGGCGCTGCCCCTCCGTCCGCAGCCGCTCGGCCTCCGTCCGGGCCTCCTCGGCCATTCGCCGGCTCTCCCGCTCGCCGGCCTCGTGGGCGCGGGACGCCTCGACCGCCCGCTGGGCCGCGGCCTCGACCCGGGCTCGCGCGAGCACCCCCGCCACCTCGCTCACCGACTCCTCCCGCAGGGCCTGGGCCTGCGCTCGGCCGTGGGCCCGGATCCGGGCGGCCTCCTCCTGGGTCGGAGCCAGTGCGGCGAGCACGGCCCGCAGCGCGGTGTCCTCGGTGCCCTCGTGGGGAACC
>NZ_DAOMFK010000266.1:0-3362 GCF_035429765.1 Nocardioides sp.
AGGCGCGAGTCGACGGGGCGGGAGGCGCGAGTCAACGGTTGAGGTGGCTGAACATCTTCTTGTTGCGGGAGTAGAGCTTGGGGAACTGGGAGAAGAGCCGGTCGTAGGTGGCGCGGTGCCGGGGATCGGGGGTGAACACCCGGTCCACGGGGACCAGGTCGGGGAGGTCGGCCGCCCGGACCTCGCCGAGGGCCAGACCGACGGTGAGCCCGGCGCCTCTCAGTCCCCCGGCCAGCGGGTCCGCGACCCGCTCGATGGTGCGGTCGCACACGTCGGCCAGGATCTGGCACCACACGTCCATCCGGGCGCACCCGCCGATCAGCCGGATCGGGTCGAAGCGGCGCCCGGCGAAGTGCTCGGCGCCCGCCAGCAGCCAGCGCATGTTCATCGCCACCCCCTCCAGCACCGCCCGGGTGAGGTCGGCGCGGGTGGTCCCCAGCGAGACGTTGTGGAACCCGCCCCGGGCCCGGCGGTCGTCGATCGGGCTGCGCTCGCCGTTGAGCCAGGGGGTGAACAGCACACCGCCGGAGCCGGGTTCGGCCGCGGCGGCGAGCGCCTCGAGGTCGTCGTAGGAGACCTCCGGAGCGAACCCGGCCCGGAACCACTCCAGGCAGCGGCCAGCGTTGTCCTGGTTGTTGGCCAGCAGGTAGTTGCCGTCCCCGAGCCCCGGGACGGCGGCCATCTGCCGGATCACGTCGGTCTTCTTGCCGGGCACCGGGCAGCTGACCCACGAGGAGGTGCCCAGCGACATGTGCGGCCGGTACGCCGCCACGCACCCGGAGCCGATCGCGGCGTTGTGGAGGTCGGGCACACCGGGGACCACCTGGGCGGTCGGGGCGATGCCGATCAGCTCCGCGACCTCCGGAGCCACCGGGGCGACGACGGAACCACCGGCCACCAGCGGCGGCAGCCGCGAGGGGTTCACCCCCGACAGCCGCACCAGCACCGGGTCGTAGGCCAGGCTGCTCAGGTCGCGGTTGTCGGTGAGCCAGGCCGCCGTCATGGACATCAGGGTCGCCGCGGGCACGCCCGTGAAGCGCATGGTCAGGTAGTCGACCGGCTCGAGGTACCACCGGGCACGGGCGGTGACCTCCGGCCGGTCGTGCTCCAGGTGGAGCATGTGCGCCACCGGGTCGGCCCCGGCAGGGTTGGGGATGCCGCCGGAGCGGCGCAGCCAGGTGGCCAGCACGCGGGGTGCGTAGCCGGCCACCGGCCCGCCGAACCGCTTGAGGGAGTACTCACCGCCGCGGGTGTCCGACCACATCAGGCACTCGGCCACCGGGCGGCCGGTGGCGTCGACGGGCACCGTGCTCGCCCACTGCCCGGTGACCGCCACCCCGACCACGTCGCGACCGTCCACCCCGCCCTCGGCCAGACCGCGGCGAGCCGCCGTGACCACGGTCTCCCACCACACCTCGGCGTCTTGGACCTCGGCCCCGCCGACGGCGTCCGCGCGCTCGTACCACCACCACACCGGCTCGCCGGTCACCGTCACGTAGCCGACCTTGGGACCTCCGCTGCCCAGGTCGACCGCGAGGACCAGGCCGGTCACACCTGCTCCGCCGGGACGCCCTGCTGGGCGTCGAGCATCGCGTCCATGAACATCACGATGACGTCCTCGATCTCGCTGGTCAGCCCGCCCTCGACGCCGCCGTAGATCGCGCCGGACTCCGCCGTGGCGCCGGCCGCCTGCTGCTGCCGGGCGTAGTCGACCGCCTCGGCCAGGTCGGCCGCGAACGCTTCCACCACACCTGCCCGGGTCTGCGGCCGGGTCACCGCCATGTGGATGGCGTTGGGGTACTGCTGGCCGTTGAACCGCCAGCCGCGCGGCCGCATGAAGTCGGCGACGTGGTAGATGTCGAAGTCGTCGGAGGTGAAGGAGAAGCAGAACGTCGGGCTGCCCATCACCCGCAGCTCGGGGTGCGAGCGCACGACGTCCATCATGGCGGCGGCGGTGCGGAAGATCTCCGCCGCGTAGCCCCGGTACCCGGCCCGCCCCAGGTGCACCATCGAGGCCCAGGTGGCAGCCAGCAGCCCTCCGGAGCGCGACCCCTCGATGCCGGGGGACATGTACTTGCCGCCCGACCAGCCGGCCACGTGGAAGTACTGCGCGTTGCGCAGCGCCTTGTCCCGGAAGACCAGCACGGAGGAGCCCTTGAACGCGTAGCCGTACTTGTGGGTGTCGGCCGAGATCGAGGTCACCCCCGGGACCCGGAAGTCGAAGGGGGGTACGTCGTACCCGAGCTCCTCCCCGAACGGCAGGATGAACCCGCCGAGGCAGCCGTCCACGTGCAGCCCGACACCTCTCTCGAGGGCCAGCGCGCCGAGCTCGGCGATCGGGTCGATCGTCCCGTAGGGGTAGTTGCCGGCCGAGCCCAGGACCGCCACCGTGTTCTCGTCGATGGCGGCGGCGACCACCGCGGGATCCACGGTGGTGGTGTCCGGGCGCACCGGCACGGTGCGGCACTCGATCCCGAGCAGGTGGCAGCCCTTGTCGAAGGCCGGGTGCCCGGTCTCGGGCTTGACGAAGTTGGGCCGGGTGATTCCCCGGGTCTTCGCGGCGTGCTCCCGGTAGGCCAGCAGGGCGTGCAGGATGCTTCCCGTGCCGCCGGTCGTGACCATGCCGGCGGGCTCACCGTCCTCGACGGCCGAGGCGTGCATCAGGTCGAGCACCATGGCGATGATCTCGCCCTCGAAGCGAGTGGCGGAGGGGCACATGTCGCGCTGCAGGGCGTTGACGTGGGCGAACCGCCCGAACGCCTCGGTGAGGAACGCGTAGTGCTCGTGGTCCCCGCAGTACATCGTCCCGGAGACCTTCCCGGTCTCCCAGAAGGCGTCCTCCTCGGCCGCCATCGCGCTCAGCTCGGCAAGCACCTGACCGCGGGGACGACCCTGCTCGGGCAGGGCGCTGGTGACGCCGAAGCGCTCGGCGTAGGGGTAGTCAGACATCGTGGTCCTCCGCACGTCTAGAACTGCCGGCACGAGATCGGCGGTTCACCGGTGGTGCCGTCGACCGGTGACCATACTCACACCCGACGCGCACCCGCTCGCGGGGCACGGGCCTCACGGCCGGTCCTGGCGCCCCACCGGGGCGCTCTCCCTACCGGCAGTGGCCAGGGCGGGCGGGCCCGAGCGATGTCCCCACACGCTCGGGTCCGCCCGCGAAGTCCGCCGTGGAGGGGAGCAGACTGCGAGCATGACCAGGTACGCCGACCCGAGGCGCTGCCCGGACTGCCACGCCCCGCTCCCCAGCAACCCGGTCTACTGCCCGCGGTGCGGGCTCGCCCTCTTCGGCGTCGACGCGGCCATGCTGTTCCAGCACCTCCAGGCGGCCGACGACCTGCTGGCGCGGCTGCGGGCCG
>NZ_DAOMFK010000267.1:0-3357 GCF_035429765.1 Nocardioides sp.
AACGGCTCTTCGACGCCATCCTCACCACCCCCTGGGGCGTGGTGACCACCGACGACGACCACGACGAGTCCTGGCGCCGGCTCGGCGGGCGCCGGATCCAGCTCGACGTACCCGAGCTGCTGGCCCAGGTCGCCGGCCTCGCGGACCGGCCGGACCCCGGCCCCGACGAGGAGTGGCCGTTCCTGCTCTCAGCCGGGGAGCGCCGCGCGTTCACCGCGAACACGATCATCCGTGACCCCGGCTGGCGCAAGCGCGACCCGCAGGGGGCCCTCCGGCTCAGTGAGGCCGACGCCGCTCGGCTGGGCGTCGCGGCGGGCGACCGGGTGCGGCTGCGCACCCGCCGCGGCTCGGTGGAGGTCGTGGCGGCGCCCACCCCCCGGATGCGCGCCGGCCACCTCTCCCTGCCCAACGGCATGGGGCTGGCGGTCGCCGGCCCTGGTGACCGGCCGGAGCAGACCGGCATCGCCCCCAACGACCTCACCGCGACCGAGGACCGGGACGAGTGGGCCGGGACCCCCTGGCACAAGTCGGTCCCGGCGCGGATCGAGGTGCTGTGAGACGCACCTCCTTCGCCGAGTGGCCCTGCTCGATCGCCCGCAGCGTCGACCTGCTGGGCGACTGGTGGACGCCGCTGGTGCTCCGCGAGGCCTTCTACGGCACCCGGCGCTTCGACGACTTCGAACGGGTCCTCGGCATCGGCCGCAACGTGCTGACCCAGCGGCTGGGCCGGCTGGTGGAGGAGGGGGTCCTCGAGAAGGTGCCCTACCAGCAGCGGCCGGTCCGCCACGAGTACCTCCTCACCGAGAAGGGCACGGACCTGTTCCCGGTGCTCGCCGCCCTCTCCGCCTGGGGCGACCGGTGGCTGGCCCCGGCCGGCCCGCCGGTGGTCCTGCACCACCGTGCCTGCGACCACGACACCCGGGCGGTCGTGGTGTGCGAGCACTGCCTGGCGCCGCTGACCCTCGACGACGTCACCGCCACGCCCGGACCCGGGCTCCCCGAGAAGCACCGGGCCGCGGCGCTCGCCACCGGCCGGCTCGCCCCGCCCGGCGGAGGAGACTCTCGTCACGCGGAGCGCTGAATCTGGGGGTTCGAGTTTGCCATCCGTGCCGCCCCCGTTATCGTTCTGTGATTGTTGGCCGGGATCGGGACTGATTCCGCCGGCGCACCAGGCGGCCTGCGGGCCGTAGCGAGACCCCCGCTCGCGACTCTCACCCTCGGGTGACCGGCGTGGACGGACGCGCCGACGCCCGAGGCCCGGAGAGTACGACGTTCGGAGAATCGTGCGCGTTCGGATCGCACAGCTGGTGCGGAGCAGGGTCCTGCTGACCGGGCTGGTGGCCGTGGTGGCCCTGGCCGTCGCCGGGAGCGTCCTGGGCTACCAGGCGCTGAGCACCTCGGTGACCCTCACACTGGACGGTCAGCCCCGCCAGGTGTCGGCCCTCGGCGACACCGTCGGGGACGTCCTCGACGCCCAGGGCATCGAGGTGGGCGAGCACGACCTGGTGGCCCCCGGCGTCGACGAGAAGATCGTCGACGGCTCCCAGATCAGCGTCCGGTTCGGCCGGCCGCTCCAGCTCAGCGTCGACGGCCAGGAGCGCACCTACTGGGTCACCTCGACCCAGGTGGCCAGCGCGCTGGCCGAGATCGGCCGGCCCTTCGGGGATGCCGAGCTGTCGACCAGTCGCAGCGCCACCATCGGCCGCGACGGCCTGGAGCTGCAGATCGTCACCGCCAAGCGTGTGCAGGTCAAGATCGGGGCCCACCGGCTGGTCAAGCGCGAGCTCACCGCGCTGACGGTGCGCGAGGCCCTCGCCGAGCTGGGCGTCGAGATCGGCCGGAACGACCAGGTCCGGCCGGCGCTGGGGACCCCCATCGCCGACGGTGACCGGCTGGTCCTCACCCGGATCCGCATCCTCACCAAGCACGTCACCGGTGAGCAGGTCGACTTCGCCACGGTGGAGCACCAGGACGCCACCATGTACGAGGGTGAGAGCACGGTGGAGCGCGCGGGTGTCCCGGGAGCCCGCGACGTCACCTACCGGCTCACCTTCCGCAACGGGCACCTGGTCGCCCGCCGGGTGCTCGACCAAGAGGTGACCAAGGCCCCCGTGAGCCAGCTGGTCACGGTGGGCACCAAGCCGCAGCCGGCCCCCGACTACTCCGGCGGCGGCACCGTGTGGGACGCGCTCGCCCAGTGCGAGGCGGGCGGCAACTGGGCCATCAACACCGGCAACGGCTACTACGGCGGCCTGCAGTTCTCGCTGGGCACCTGGCGCTCCTACGGCGGCTCGGGGTACCCGCACCAGAACAGCCGGGCCGAGCAGATCCGCATCGCCGAGAAGGTGCGGGCGGCCAGTGGCGGGTACGGCGCGTGGCCGGCCTGCGCCGCCCGGCTCGGGCTGCCCCGCTGATCCGGGGCCGGCCGCACTAGGCTGGCGCCATGCCCGACTCCCCCTCCGGGGGGGCTCCGACCGACCGCTCCGCCGGGCCGAGGCTCCTCGGCCCGGCGGACGTGCGTAGGCTCGCCGCCGCCCTGGGCCTGCGCCCCCCGAAGCAGCGCGGGCAGAACTTCGTGATCGACCCGAACACGGTGCGCCGCATCGTGCGCGAGTCGGGCGTCGGTCCCGACGACGTGGTGGTCGAGGTGGGCCCGGGCCTGGGGTCGCTGACCCTGGGCCTGCTGGAGGCCGCCGACCGCGTCGTCGCCGTCGAGGTGGACCCGGTGCTGGCCGGGGCGCTGCCGGCGACCGTCGCGGCGTACGCCCCCCAGCGGGCCGACCGCCTCGAGGTGGTCGCGGCGGACGCCCTGCGGGTCGCCGACCTGCCGGGACCGGCGCCGACCGCGCTGGTGGCCAACCTCCCCTACAACGTCGCCGTGCCCGTGCTTCTCCACCTCCTCGCCCTGCTGCCCTCGCTCCAGCACGGCCTGGTCATGGTGCAGGCCGAGGTGGCCGACCGGCTGGCCGCCCCACCCGGGTCGAGGACCTACGGGGTGCCCTCGGTCAAGGCGGCGTGGTACGCCGAGGTCCGCCGCGCCGGTGCCGTCGGCCGGACGGTCTTCTGGCCGGCCCCGCACGTGGACTCCGGCCTGGTCGCCTGGACCCGCCGTGACCCGCCGGTGACCGAGGTCCCCCGGGAGCGCGTCTTCCAGGTGGTCGACGCCGCCTTCGCCCAGCGCCGCAAGATGCTCCGGGCCGCCCTGCGGGGACTGGCCGGCTCCGGTCAGGCGGCGGAGGCCGCCCTGCTGCGCGCCGGGGTCGCCCCGCAGGCCCGCGGCGAGGCGCTCAGCCTCGGCGAGTTCGTGCGCATCGCCGAGGAGCTGGACCGGTGACCCGGCCCCGGTCGGTGACGGTC
>NZ_DAOMFK010000268.1:0-3293 GCF_035429765.1 Nocardioides sp.
CAGCGCGGCGCCAAGCCGGTGCCGGTACCCGCGGCTGCGCGGCCCGTCGACACCTCGCACCCCACCCGGTGGGTGGGCACCGGAACACCGGAGAGCTGCACCTCGCGCGCGGTGGTGGCCGCGGTGCGGAAGGGCGGGATCATCCGCTTCCGCTGCGGCCCGGACCCGGTGCGCATCGAGATGACCCGGACCGCCAAGGTGGTCAACACCAGCACGAGGGTGGTCCTCGACGGCGAGGGGAAGGTCACCCTGAGCGGGGGCGGCCAGCGGCGGATCCTGTACCAGAACACCTGCGACCCCAAGCAGGTGTGGACCACCGACCACTGCGACGACCAGGCCACCCCCCGGCTCGTCGTGCAGAACCTCACCTTCGCCCGGGGCCGTTTCTCCGGGCCCAACGACTACACGGCCGGCGGCGGCGCCATCTTCGCCCGCGGTGGCCGGCTGAAGATCGTCAACAGCCGGTTCGTGAACAACCGCTGCAGCCGGAACGGCGCGGACCTCGGTGGAGCAGCCGTGCGGGCGCTGGAGCAGTACCACGACCTCCCCGTGTACGTCGTCCACAGCACGTTCCGGGGCGGCGTGTGCAGCAACGGCAGCGCGCTGGGCAGCATCGGGGTGTCGTGGTCGGTGTACAACAGCACCTTCACCGGGAACCGAGCCGTCGGCCACGGCGCCAACCCGCCGCGCTCGGGCACGCAGGGCGGAGGCTCCGGTGGTGCGATCTACCTCGACGGCAACGACATCCACCTGCTGCTGGCCGGCACCACGGTGACCGAAAACCACGCCAACGAGGGCGGCGGGGCGATCTTCTTCGTCAGCAACGACCGGACCGGCACCCTCGCGCTGCGCTGGTCCACGCTGCGGCGCAACCCCAGCGACGGTTTCGAGACGCTGCCGGGCATCTTCTTCCTCGGCGCCTCACGCAGCATCAGCCACTCGATCGTGCGCTGAGCCCCCCGCAGCGAGGGTGCGAGCGAGGTCCGGACACAGCTGCGGCGACGCGCTCCCCCGTGGTGCGCGCCGCCGCAGTCGGACTCGGCCCAGGTGGCGTCTCGGGTCGCGCACCCGGTCAGCCCGAGCTGACGCCGAGTCCCCCACGGTCCGGCGCCGGGAAGATTCTGACACAGCAAAGTGATAAACGCACCGGGTGGTCCACCGGGTGGACGCGGTACCGTCAGGGGGTGGGGGCGACCGGGTCTCGCAAGCGGGGCAGGCCACCGGTCCACCAGCGCTCGGACCTGCTGGACGCGGCGGCTCGGACCGTCGTGCAGCGCGGGTACGCCGGGCTGCGCTACCAGGACGTCTCCCGGGCCAGCGGGGTCGCGGTCGCCAGCCTGCGGCACTACTTCCCCACCCTCGACCTGCTGCGCAGGGAGGCGCTCGAGCACGCCGTCCGGGTCGAGCTGGCGCAGATGCGGGCCGGCCTCGCGGAGATCGAGGACCCCTGGGAGCAGCTGCGCTGGCACGTCGTCGCGACCATCGACCTGGACATGGACTCACGGAGGGAGGGCTGGCTGCTGTGGCTGGAGTACTGGCGGGCCGCCGCCCACGAGCCTGCGCTGGCCACCGACACCGAGGAGGTGCAGCAGGCCTGGGTCGACCTGGTCCAGGAGTCCATCGACGCCGGGGTGGCCGCCGGCAGGTTCCACCTCGACCAGACCGCTCCCGAGGCGGCGCGTGAGTTCTGCGCGCTGATGGACGGCTTCGGCATGTGGCTGGTCGTCGAGCACCCCGAGCAGCGCGCCCGCGACGCGATCGCCTCGGTCGAGCGGGCGGCACTGCGCATGCTCGGCCTGGGCGGTCGCTAGATTGACCCCATGTGCGACACCTTCGTCGCTCGCACCGACGCCGGGATGCTGCTGGCCAAGAACAGCGACCGCGACCCCAACGAGGCCCAGTCGCTGCGGTGGTACGCCGCGGCGGACCACCCGCCCGGGGAGCCGCTGCGCACCACCTGGTCCACCATCCCGCAGGTTGCCCACACCCACGCCGTGGTGCTCTCGCAGCCGTGGTGGATGTGGGGTGCGGAGATGGGGGCCAACGAGCACGGGGTGACGATCGGGAACGAGGCGGTCTTCACCCGGCGTACCGGCCGGCAGGCCCGGACCGGCACCGAGCTGCTCGGCATGGACCTGCTCCGGCTGGCGCTGGAGCGCGCCACTCACCGCGACGAGGCGGTCGAGGTGATCGTGACGCTCCTGGAGCAGCACGGCCAGGGTGGCTCGTGCAGCCACGAGCACCCGCGGTTCACCTACGACAACTCCTTTCTGGTCGCCGACCCGGCCGGAGCGACGGTGCTGGAGACCGCCGGGCGGCACTGGGCGAGCGAGGAGGTGGCGGGCCGCGGCCGGAGCATCTCCAACGGGCTGACGATCCCCGGCTTCGCCGAGCGCCACGCCGACCCACTGCGCGGCCGGGTCGCCCGGTGCGCGGTACGCCGCGCGCGGACCGCCGAGTCAGCGCAGCGCGCGACGGGGGTGGCGGACATGATCGCCGGGCTGCGTGACCACGCCGGACCGGCCCCCACCTGGTCCCTGGTCAACGGAGCCCTCTCGGCGCCGTGCGCGCACGCGGGCGGCCTGGTCACCTCCACCCAGAGCACGGCCTCCTGGGTGGCCGACCTGCGGGGGACGCCGCAGCACTGGGTGACCGGCACCTCGGCCCCCTGCACCGGGTTGTTCCGGCCGGTGGTGGTGAACCAGCCGCTCCCGGAGGACCCCGGCACGAACCGGTTCGACCCGGCGTCCGCCTGGTGGCGCCACGAGCTGCTGCACCGCACGGTGCTGCGCGACCACGCCGCGGGGCTCGCCCTCTTCCGCGAGGAGCGTGACGCCACCGAGCGGGCCTGGCTCGACGCGCCGCCCGAGCCCGGGGAGGCTGCGGCGGAGGCGGACCGCCTGGACCGGTGGTGGACGGCGCTGGTGGCCGGAGCCGATCTCGAAGACGCCCGGCCGGCCTGGCTGCGTCGGCTGTGGCGGCGCTGGGACGCCGCCGCCGACGTACCGCAGGCTCAGCCGGAGCGGGGCCAGGCCCCCCTGACGTAGTTCGGCGGGTAGGCGGCCAGCTCCTGGTCCACGCCGAGAGCGGCGGCGGCCCGCTGGGGCCAGGCGGGGTCGCGCAGCGCGGCGCGGGCGAGCAGCACCACGTCCGCCGCACCCTGGGCCAGGACCGTCTCCGCCTGGGCCGGCTCGGTGATGAGTCCCACCGCGCCGACCGGGACGCCGGCGCGGCGGACACCCGCGGCGAGGGCGACCTGGTAGCCCGGGCCGACCGGGATCTGCGCCGGGGCG
>NZ_DAOMFK010000269.1:0-3252 GCF_035429765.1 Nocardioides sp.
CGGGTACGACGCCAGGCTCGGGCCCCTGCTGCGCTCGCGAGGCGCCGTCCTCGACCAAGCGGGGTTGACCGCGGCGGAGCGGGCGGCCAACCTCGCCGGCTCGATGTGGTGCCCGGACGACGGGCTGCGCCGGCTCGCGCGCTGGCGGGAGCGGGTCCAGGTCGTCGTGTGCGACGACGTGCTCACCACCGGGGCCACCGCGCGGGAGGCCCAGCGCGCGCTGGAGGCCGTGGGCGTCGTGGTCCTCGCGGTGGCCACGGTGGCCGCCACCGCCCGCCGGGTGCCACCAGCCGCTCACAGGGGATCTTCAGGGGTACCGCTTTCGTCCCGGCCGAGGACGGACTAGCGTCGTGGTATGGAGTCCGTCCGGGTCCGTGGTTGCGTCACCCGGGTAGGCCGCGCCGACAGTGGCGGTCGGTCCGGGCGGCAAGCCGATGCCAGTCGCAGGCGAAACGGCCCACGTAAGACCCGCCCGGCGGCGGTCAGCCCCGGAGGGTCGATCACGGTGCGGCTTAGAAGTAAGTCCTGCCCCGTCCCCGCCGGCAGATCCGGCGACGGAGGGGAGAAGGCCAGTAGTGGCGGAGAAGCTGCGAACGCCTCAGCAGGCGACTGTGGGGACGAAGACCAGGTCGGCCGGGCGGACTCCACCCACGGCGAAGGCTCGCGCCTTGCGTCCAACCCACTGTCGGCGACACACGGGAGGTTCACATGGAGGTCCTGGTCACAGGTCGGCACTGCGAGGTGTCGGACCGGTTCCGCAGCCACGTTGCGGAGAAGCTGTCGCGGCTGGAGAAGCACGACCACCGGATCATGCGGGTGGACGTCGAGGTGGAGCGCGAGCGCAACCCCCGCCAGCACGACCGCGCGGTGCGCGTGGAGCTCACCGCCTTCTCCCGGGGCCCGGTGATCCGGGCCGAGGCGGCGGCCGCTGACAAGATGGGGGCCCTGGACCTCGCAGTGGACAAGATGGCCGCGCAGATGCGACGCGCCGCCAACCGCCGGGTGCGCAGCCGCCAGGCGCGGGGGGCCGCCGGGCAGCCCGGGCTCGCCGGGCTCGTCGGGCCGGCCGCCGGGGACGAGGAGGAGCGCCTCGACCTGGAGCACCAGGTCGGGCCGCTCACGGTGACCGGTGAGGGACCGCTGGTGGTGCGCGAGAAGACGCACCGGGCCGGGCCGATGACCCTGGACCAGGCGCTGTACGAGATGGAGCTGGTCGGCCACGACTTCTACCTCTTCGTGGACAAGGAGTCCGAGCGCCCGTCGGTGGTCTACCGCCGCCGCGGGTACGACTACGGCGTGATCTCCCTCGACCTGGGAGGCGATGTCTGAGCGCTGGCCGCTGGCACGTGCCATGATGCCTGCGTGAACCTGCCAACACCGGAGGCCGAGCCGATCAGGGTGCTCGTGGTCGACGACCAGGAGCTCTTCCGCCGCGGTGTCACCATGCTGCTCGGGGAGGAGCCCGGCATCGAGGTCGTCGGGGAGGCCGGCGACGGCGTCGAGGGCACCCAGCTGGCGGTCAGTACCGCGCCCGACGTGGTGCTGCTCGACGTACGCATGCCCAAGCGCACGGGCATCGAGGCATGCCTGGCCATCAAGGAGGCGGTGCCGTCGGCGAAGATCGTGATGCTCACCGTCTCCGACGAGGAGGCCGACCTCTACGAGGCCGTCAAGAGCGGTGCCTCCGGCTACCTGCTCAAGGACTCCTCGATCGAGGAGGTGGCGCAGGCGGTGCGCGTCGTGGCCGACGGGCAGTCCCTGATCAGCCCGTCGATGGCGGTCAAGCTGATCGACGAGTTCAAGCAGATGTCCAAGCCCGACCGTGAGCACGTACCGGGGCTGCGGCTGACCGAGCGGGAGCTCGAGGTGCTGAGGCTGGTCGCCAAGGGGCTGAACAACCGCGAGATCGCCCGACAGCTGTTCATCAGCGAGAACACGGTGAAGAACCACGTGCGCAACATCCTGGAGAAGCTCCAGCTGCACTCGCGCATGGAGGCCGTGATGTACGCCGTGCGCGAGAAGCTGCTGGACATCCCCTGAGCCAGGCGCTGTCCCGGGCCCAGGCCCGGCGGATCACGCTCGCGGCCCAGGGGTTCAGGGACCCCCGGCACGCCGTCCCCACGATGCGCACGTTCTCGCGCACGCTGGCGCGCACCGGCCTGCTGCAGGTGGACTCGGTCAACGTCTTGCAGCGGGCCCACTACATGCCGCTGTTCTCCCGGATGGGGCCCTACGACACCGAGCTCCTGCGGCGTGCCGCCGAGCGCCGGCCCCGCCGGATCGTGGAGTACTGGGCGCACGTCCAGGCGTTCATGCCCGTGGACCTGTGGCCGGTGATGCAGCACCGCATGGAGCACTACCGCACTCGGCGCGGCAAGTGGGGTGTGCTCGAGGCCGACCCTGGCCTGGAGCGGTCGGTGCTGGCAGCGGTGCGCGATCGCGGCCCGACCACCGCGCGCGTCCTCGACGGGGAGTTCAGCGGCCCGCGGTCCAAGGAGCACTGGGGCTGGAACTGGTCGGACGCCCGACGCGTGCTCGACTTCCTGTTCATGGTGGGCGACCTGGCCGTGGCCGGCCGCAACCCGCAGTTCGAGGTCGTCTACGACCTGCCGGAGAGGGTGCTGCCGCCGGAGGTCCTGGCCGCCGCCACGCCGAGCCGCGAGGACGCGGCCGTCGAGCTGGTGCGCCGGGCGGCCGCGTCCTACGGCGTGGCCAGCGTGCAGTGCCTCGCCGACTACTTCCGGATGCCGGTGGCCGACGTACGTCCGGCGGTGGCGACCCTGGTCGAGGCGGGTGAGCTGGTGCCGGCGTCCGTCGAGGGCTGGCACCGCCCGGTGTTCCTCCAGCGCGACGCGCGGCTGCCGCGCCGGGTCGGGGCGCGGGCGCTGCTGAGCCCGTTCGACCCGGTGGTGTGGGAGCGCGCGCGGACCGAGGCGCTCTTCGACTTCCGCTACCGCATCGAGATCTACGTGCCGGCGCACCAGCGGGTGCACGGCTACTACGTGCTGCCGTTCCTGCTGGGGGACCAGATCGTGGCCCGCGTGGACCTCAAGGCCGACCGGGCGGCCCGGCTGCTGCTGGTGCGCTCGGCCTTCGCCGAGCCCCACGCCCCCGAGGAGGTTGCCGAGGAGCTGGCCGACGAGCTGCGCAGCCTGGCCGACTGGCTCGGCCTGGCCGACGTGGTCGTGGAGCCCCGCGGCGACCTCGCCGGTGCGCTGGCGTCCGCCGTCCGCCGCTGACCCGTCGCTGTTT
>NZ_DAOMFK010000270.1:0-3233 GCF_035429765.1 Nocardioides sp.
GCACCGCCGTAGTTTTTCCTCCGTGGCGGCCCCCCCCCCCGGGCGGCTCAGCCCTCCTCGGCGGCCGCGGGCCGGCGCTCCCACCAGGTGGCCAGCGGGCCCCCGAGGACACCGCCGACACCCAGGGCGGGGACCGCGTGCACGAGGACGTCGAGCACGAACGGGGACACCTCCCGCATCCGGCCGGGGCCCGCCGCGCCGCCGGCCAGCGAGGCGAGCAGGGCGAGCCCGACGGCGGCGAGGATCCCGCCGAGCCCGCCGCGCAGCGCTCCCTCGTCCCACCGCAGGGTGGGGTGACGCCGCTGCGCCCGGGCGGCGCCCCACCCGGCCACCACGGGCGGCAGGGCCATCAGCCACGGGGTCCAGCGAGACGTACCCGCGTCCGGAAGGGCGGCCAGCAGCGGGAACAGCGGCATCGCCCCGAGCACGACCCCGCTGGGCGCGACCACCGTGCCCGTGCCCACCGCGAACCCGGGGCCCAGCAGGTAGGAGCCGGCGAACACCACGGCGTTGGGGACGAGCAGGGACGAGAGGGCGACGAAGGTGGCTGTCTCCCCCGCCGAGGTGTGCAGCTGCGCCAGCACGTTGGCCGCCGAGGCCAGGTCGAGCAGCAGGGCGAGGAGGAAGGCGGCCGCCGACACCACGAGGTACCACCCCAGGATGCGGCCGGCCGAGGCGCCGACCGCCTTCACCGGCTCCGGGAGCACGGCTGCCCAGATCGCCAGCCGGCCGGAGCCGAGCGCGATGGCCGGGCCTCCCACGAGCACGGCCAGACCGACCGCGCAGAGGACCGCGCGCACCGTGGAGGGGGACGTGGCCGGGTCGCCGGCCAACGACGAGGCGACCGCCACCACCAGCGCGTAGCCGACCGAGAAGAGCAGGGTCGCGACCGGCACCGTCCAGTCACGCTCGCCGTCGGCGAGACGGTCCGCGTCGGGTCCGTGGCCGGACACCGAGTCACCCACCCGCAGCCCGACCCGCCACGCCACCCAGCCGCAGAGCAGCGTCAGGCCCAGCGGGGCCACCGTCACCGCCGCGCCCTGCACGTGCACCCCGGAGCCGTGTGCCATCAGCCAGCCCAGCGTGCCGACCCTCAGCCCGTCGTGGGGCGCTCCGTGCGCACCGGCGTCGGCCAGGAACCAGCCGACCACCGCGAGCGCAAGACAGACCACGAGCGTGCTCGCGGCGGCGACCACCCCGCCGAGCGCCGCCACCGCGACGAGGGGTCGCCGGTGGCGCAGGTCGGTGACGGGCGTTCCGGGCGGGGCGAGCAGGGACGTCATGACCTTGCCATCATCACCCGGGGCGACCGCCCTCGGGCGGACCCACGCCGGGAGCCGACGATGTGCGGGGTCAACCGGGCCTCACGTACCGTGGACGGGCCATGACGGACCCCGCCGCCTTCGACGCGTTCTACCAGGACGCGCGTCAGCGACTGCTGCACCAGACCTACGCCCTGACCGGCGACCTGCCGGCGGCGTACGCCGCGGTCAGGGACGCCTTCGTCGGGGCCTGGCACCACTGGGACAGGGTCTCGCTGCTCGCCGACCCCGAGCCGTGGGTGCGCCCGCTGGCCTGGTCGCACGCGCAGCGCCGGCACGGCGCCCGGGTCTGGCACCGCGGGCGCAGCGACGTGCCCGGGGTCGCCGAGACGCTCGACGCGTTGGGTCGCCTCACGACGAGCCAGCGCAAGATGCTGCTGCTCACCCACCTGACCCGCGGCTCGATGACCGACCTGGCCCGGGAGGCGGAGCTGCCGCTGGCGACCGCGGAGCGCGAGCTCCAGTCGGCCACCGCGCTGTTCGCGGCCCACCGCGGCATCGACTCCCCGACCGTCCGGGTGGTGCTCGACCAGCTCGCCGAGGTGACCGCCGACCACCACTGGCCGCGGCCGACGATCATCCGGCGGGCCGGGAGCGCGCGACGCCGTACCCACACCCTGGTCGGCGCCGCGGCGGTGGTGGGCGTGCTGCTGGCCAGCGGTGCGGCGGTCAGCCACGGGGGCGGGGTCCGCCCCCGGCTCACGGAGCAGACCGTGGTCGCCTCCGCCTCACCGGTCGCCAGCACGCCGGCACCGGCCCCCGTCGAGCTGACGCCCGACCGGCTGCTCACCGCCCGGCAGCTCGGCCGGGTGGCGCCGGACCGGCGCTGGTCGGTGCGCACGACCAGCCCGACCGGGCCCGACAGCGCGCCCTCCCTCCCGTGCCAGGACACCGCGCTCCCCGGTCCCGCGACCCAGGGACTGGTCCGCACCTACCTGACCTCGCCGGGCCCGCGCACCCCACCGGCCCAGCGGCAGGAGAGCGTGGCGGCGACCCAGTCCTCCCTGCTGGCCAGCACGCCGCGAGCCGCTCGGCGCACCTTCACCGTGGCGGCCGAGTCCTTCGCGGGCTGCGTCCAGGACCGGGTCCAGCTGCTCTCGACCGAGCGGCTCGACGGCGTCGGGGACGAGGCGGTCCAGCTGGTCCTGCGGTCCTGGGCGCCGCCGGTCACCACGATGGTCGTGGGCGTGGCCCGGACCGGCCGGGTGACCACCACCACGATGAGCAGCCGGACGGGTTCTCAGGCGCCGGACCTGGCCAGCCACGCCGCGCTGCTCGCGGCGGCCGTCAACACCCTCTGCGGGGCTCCCGGGACCGGGAGCTGCGCCGCCCCGCCCACCCGGACGCGCGTCGCCCCCCTCCCCACCGGCGCCGTGCCGGGCATGCTCAGCACGATCGACCTGCCGCCGGTGACCTCGGTGGACGACGCCTGGGTCGGCACCGACCCGCGCCGGGCGACGGTGAACGCGGCAGCCACGCAGTGCGACCGGGCCGAGTTCACCGAACGCCCGATCACCCATGCGCTCACCCGCACGTTCCTGTTCCCCCGAGCCAGCCTTCCTGCCACGTTCGGCCTCACCGAGACCGTCGGCACGATGCCGCAGCCCGCTGCGCAGGCATTCGTCGCGGGGCTGCGCGAGCGCCTCGCGGGCTGCGAGGACAAGTCCCCGGGAACGCAGGTGGTCCGGCTCGCCGACACCCGGCACGGCGAGGAGGAGCTCACCGTGTGGCGGGTGGACGTGGAGCTCTCAGACACCGCGACCGCGACGTACCTGATGGGCATCGCCCGGTCGGGGACCGCCGTGGCGCAGGTGGGCTTCACCCCCACCGGGGAGGTCCGGATGACTCCCGAGGCGTTCGTCGCACTCGTCGACCGGGCCCGCGAGCGGCTGCCGCAGCTGCCGGCGCCGG
>NZ_DAOMFK010000271.1:0-3223 GCF_035429765.1 Nocardioides sp.
TCAGGTTGGAGCGGTGGATGCGCTCGTAGGACTCCGCGATCACCGCCTTCACGCCCAGCAGCGCCGTCCCCTTGGCCGCCCAGTCGCGCGACGAGCCGGAGCCGTACTCCTTGCCGGCGAGGACCACGAGGGGCGTGCCCGCGGCGAGGTAGCTCACCGAGGCGTCGTAGACGGTGCTGACCGGCGCCGCCGCGGCGTCCGCGGCCCGGGTGAAGTCGCGGGTGAAGCCGCCCTCGGTGCCCGGCGCCAGCTGGTTGCGCAGCCGGATGTTGGCGAAGGTGCCCCGGATCATCACCTCGTGGTTGCCGCGACGGGAGCCGTAGGAGTTGAAGTCGCGTGGCTCCACGCCGTGCTCGGTGAGGTAGCGGCCCGCGGGCGAGTCCTTCTTGATCGCCCCGGCCGGGCTGATGTGGTCGGTGGTGACCGAGTCGCCGAGCTTCAGCAGCACCCGGGCGCCGGCGATGTCGCGCACCGGCTCGGGCTCGTCGGGCATGCCGTCGAAGTACGGCGCCTTGCGGACGTAGGTGGAGCCCTCGTCCCAGGCGAAGATGTCGCCCTCAGGGGTGGGCAGCGAGCGCCAGCGCTCGTCGCCGGCGAACACGTCGGCGTACTCCGTCGCGAAGGTGTCGGCCGAGATCGCCCCGGCGATCACCTCCTCCACCTCCGCCGGGCTCGGCCAGATGTCGGCCAGCCGGACCTCGTTGCCGTCCGCGTCGGTGCCCAGCGGGTCGCGGAGCAGGTCGACGTCCATGGTGCCCGCCAGCGCGTAGGCCACCACGAGCGGGGGCGAGGCCAGGTAGTTCATCTTCACGTCCGGGTTGATCCGGCCCTCGAAGTTGCGGTTGCCCGACAGCACCGACACGACCGACAGGTCGTTCTCCTGGACGGCCGCCGACACCTCGGGGATCAGCGGACCGGAGTTGCCGATGCAGGTGGTGCAGCCGTAGCCGACCAGGTTGAAGCCCAGCTTGTCGAGGTACGGCGTGAGGCCGGCCCTCTCGTAGTAGTCCGAGACCACCTTCGACCCCGGTGCCAGGGTGGTCTTCACCCACGGCTTGCGCTGCAGGCCCTTCTCGACCGCCTTCTTGGCCAGCAGGGCGGCGCCGATCATCACCGACGGGTTGGAGGTGTTGGTGCAGGAGGTGATCGCGGCGATGGCCACGGCGCCGTGGTCGAGGGTGAACGAGGTGCCGTCGGCCAGCACGACCGGCGTCGGCCGGCTCGGCCGACCGGCCGGCACCTGCTCGGTCTCGTCGACGTAGTCGACCAGCGCACCTCGGAAGGCGACCTTCGCGTCCGCGAGCGCGACCCGGTCCTGCGGCCGCTTCGGACCGGCGAGCGAGGGCACCACCGAGGCCAGGTCGAGCTCGAGGCGCTCGGAGTAACGGGGCTCCGCGGCCGGGTCGTGCCACAGACCCTGTGTCCGGGCGTAGGCCTCGACCAGGGCGAGCTGCTCCTCGGAGCGCCCGGTCAGCCGAAGGTAGCGCACGGTCTCCTCGTCGATCGGGAAGACCGCGACGGTGGAGCCGAACTCCGGGCTCATGTTGCCGATGGTCGCCCGGTTGGCCAGCGGCAGCGCGGAGACGCCGTCGCCGTAGAACTCCACGAACTTGCCCACGACGCCGTGCTTGCGGAGCATCTCGGTGATCGTCAGCACCAGGTCCGTCGCGGTGGAGCCCTCCGGCAGCTCGCCGGAGAGCTTGAAGCCGACCACGCGCGGGATCAGCATGGACACCGGCTGGCCCAGCATCGCCGCCTCGGCCTCGATCCCGCCGACCCCCCAGCCCACCACTCCGATGCCGTTGACCATGGTGGTGTGGGAGTCGGTGCCCACGCAGGTGTCGGGGTAGGCGAGCACCTCGGTCGCCTGTCCCGGGTCTGCCGCGGGGACCTCGCGGGTGAACACGGTACGGGCCAGGTGCTCGATGTTGACCTGGTGCACGATGCCGGTGCCGGGTGGCACGACCTTGAAGTCGGCGAAGGCGCCCTGGCCCCAGCGCAGGAACTGGTAGCGCTCGCGGTTGCGCTGGTACTCGATCTCGACGTTGCGCTCGAACGCCTCGGGGCTGCCGAAGACGTCGGCGATCACCGAGTGGTCGATGACCATCTCGGCCGGCGAGAGCGGGTTGATGCGCGCCGGGTCGCCGCCCAGCTCGGCCATCGCCTCCCGCATGGTGGCCAGGTCGACCACGCAGGGGACCCCGGTGAAGTCCTGCATGATGACGCGGGCGGGGGTGAACTGGATCTCCTTGTCGGGCTCGGCGGTCTCGTCCCAGCCGGCCAGGGCCCGGATGTCCTCGGCGGTGATGTTCGCGCCGTCCTCGGTGCGCAGCAGGTTCTCCAGCAGCACCTTGAGCGAGAACGGCAGGGACGCGACGTCCAGGCCCTCTCCGGTCACCGCGTCCAGCCGGAAGATCTGGTAGCTATTCCCGTTCACGTCCAGGGCGCTCTTGGCGCCGAAGCTGTCCAGACTGGCCATCAGTCGCATCTCCTCGGTGACGTCGGGTGGGCGCCCTCCATCTTGCCTGCGCACCGGCCGGTGCCGACAGGGGGCCCGTGGGTCGATTCTCGATTTATCTTGATGTCAAGATACATGAGGTCGAGGTACTAGTGCAACCGGCACGCCCGCGGCTCGTCGGAGGGGTCCGGGGTGCCACCGCGCCGGCGATACGACAGACTGGACCCATGGGAACTGGGTCCATGGAGTCGGGCCGGTCGGCCCTGGACGACGAGCTGGTCGACACCCTGCGGCGACGTCGGGCGGAGCTGCGCGCGTCGCTGAACGCACTCGAGCTCGCGCTCGCCGCCCCCGCTGCGGCCGACCCGGACCGGTGGTGGCAGCGCGTCCACGTCGCCCTGGTCGAGCTGTCGGCCGACCTGCGTGAGCACCTCGCCGTGAACGAGGGTCCCCAGGGCCTGCACGAGGAGGTACGCCGCTCCGCGCCGTGGCTGTCCGGGCCGGTGGACCGGCTCACCGCCGACCACGTGCAGATCCAGGCGATGCTCGACCGGCTGCTCGCGCACGAGGAGGCGCCGGAGCCCGCCGAGCTGGACGAGCTCCGCGACACCGCGACCGACCTGCTGGTCCGGCTGGTCCGCCACCGCCAGCGGGGCGCCGACCTGCTCTACGAGGCCGCGGCGGTCGACCTGGGGGGCGGGGACTGAGACCTGCGGCCGGTCCAGGTCACCGGGTGAGCAAAGCGACGCACTCGACGTGGTGCGT
>NZ_DAOMFK010000272.1:0-3220 GCF_035429765.1 Nocardioides sp.
GGTCCTGGCCGGCCACGGCGGTCCGGGGCCCTGGTGGCGGGTGGTGCGCGCCGACGGCACACCGCCCGAGCGGCACCGCCCGGAGGCCCACCAGGAGCACCTCGCCGAGGGCACGCCGCTGCGCGGGCCCGGCCAGGTCGACCTGCGCCGGGCGTTCTGGGACCCGGCCGACCCGGACCGCTCGTCCACAGCCGGCCCGCGCTGACCTGTGGACAACCCGGCTCGGCTGTGGAGGACTAGGGCCTGTCTGTGGACGACACGCCGAGAATCGGCACGATCCCAAGAAAGTTCGCGAAAACCCTTGTGCGGCAGGGGTTCTGGGGCATAGAACTTCTTCTACGCGGTCCTTCGGGAACGCGGGATCGCTCGGAAACGAGGGTCCTTTCGGCGGGGCAACTCGCCGCTGCGGCAGGGTGACGATGCCGTAGGGGCCCAGGCAGGAAGAGCGGTCGACCGGAGGCGTCACCAGGGTCCGGTCACCAGAAGGGCCCTTGTGACTCATACTCACAAGGGCCCTTCGCCTTTCCCGGACGTGTCCACTGTGCCTGTTCTCCGGGCCCGTTCCCCGGGCCCGTTCTCCGGTGGACAGCGGGTCACACGGACCTCGCGCGGCGTCACAATGGGCAGATGCTGTACGCCGTCGCGCACTCCGTCGTCCGCCCGGTCGTCATGGCGGTCTGGCGGCCGACCGTGCGCGGGCTGGAGAACATCCCGGCGACCGGGCCGGTGATCCTGGCCAGCAACCACCTGAGCTTCGCCGACAGCGTGGTGATCCCCGTCGTGGTCCCCCGCTCGGTGGTGTTCCTCGCCAAGGCCGACTACTTCACCGGCACCGGGCTGCGCGGCGCCGCCTCGCGGGCGTGGTTCGGCGGCCTCGGCATGCTGCCGGTCGACCGGGACGACTCGCGGGCCGCGCTCGGCAGCCTCGACATCGCGCTGGAGGTCCTGTCCCGCGGCGAGGCGTTCGGCATCTACCCCGAGGGCACCCGCTCCCGCGACGGCCGGCTCTACCGCGGCCGCACCGGCGTCGCGCACCTGGCCCTCCAGGCCGGCGTACCCGTCGTCCCCGTCGGGCTCGCCGGGACCGAGAAGCTCCAGCCCGTCGGGGCCCGGCTGCCACGGCTGGCCAAGGTCAGCGTCTCCTTCGGGGCCCCGCTGCACTTCGGCAGCTACGAGCAGAG
The DNA here is from genome assembly GCF_035429765.1 of Nocardioides sp. Lineage (GTDB taxonomy): Bacteria > Actinomycetota > Actinomycetes > Propionibacteriales > Nocardioidaceae > Nocardioides. Next base: position 1,182 of record NZ_DAOMFK010000272.1, read on the forward strand.
CGTCCCCTCGGCGCGCGCCCGCCGGCGGGTCACCGACGAGATCATGGCGGCCATCGCCGAGCTGACCGGGCAGCCCATGGCCGACCACTACAACGACCGCCCGCTCGAGTCCTGACCACCCGCCGGGGCGTGGTGACGTCGTGGCTGCGCGGTCCCGGGGCCGGTGTCGGCGGCGGATGATTGGGTGGGACCCATGACCGCCACCGGACCCGCCTACCGCCTGGTCCGGCCCCGCCCGGCCCAGCACCGGCCGGTAGCGCTCGACGACGACCAGCTCCGTGTGGCCGACCACGCCGGTGGGCCGCTGCTGGTGCTGGCCGGCCCCGGCACCGGCAAGACCACCACGCTGGTCGAGGCCATCGCCCGACGGCTGGAGGAGGGGGTGGCGCCGGAGAGCGTGCTCGCCCTCACCTTCTCCCGCAAGGCCGCCGAGCAGCTGCGCGACCGGGTGACCGCCCGCGTGGGCCGGACCATGTCGACCTCACTCAGCTCCACCTTCCACTCCTTCGCCTTCGCCCTGGTCCGCCGCTACAGCCCCGTGGGCCTCTACGACCAGCCCCTCCGGCTGCTCTCCGCGGCCGAGCAGGACGTCGTCCTGCAGCAGATCCTGACCGCCGCGCAGGAGTCGGTGGTCTGGCCGGAGCCGGTGCGCGGCGCGCTCGGCACCAGGGGGTTCGCCGGCGAGGTGGCCCAGGTGCTGGCCCGGGCGCAGGAGAAGGGGCTCGGGTTCGACGCGCTGCGCCGGGTCGGCGAGGCCGAGGCGCTGCCGGAGCTGGTCGCCGCGGCCGCCTTCATGGAGCAGTACGACCAGGTCACCGCGAGCCAGAACCTGCTCGACTACCCGGGCCTGATCGCGACCGCCGTGAGGATGCTGCAGGACCCCGCCCAGCCGGTCCGCGAGGAGCTCCGCGCGCAGTACTCCCACGTGTTCGTCGACGAGTACCAAGACACCGACCCGGCGCAGGTGGCGATGCTGCAGGCCATCGCCGGTGACGGTCGCAACCTGGTCGTGGTGGGCGACCCGAACCAGTCGATCTACGCCTTCCGGGGGGCCGAGGTCAGGGGGATCCTGGAGTTCCCCGACCGGTTCCGGCAGCGCGACGGCCGGCCGGCCGAGACGGTGGTGCTCGGCACCACCCGTCGCTTCGGCTCCCGCATCCAGCGGGCGAGCCAGCAGGTGGCGGCCCGGCTGCCGCTCCCCGGGAGCGTGCCGGCCGCCGCCCGCGAGGCCTTCGCACGGCCCGTCTCCACCCACCCCGACCCCGGGCGGGTCGAGCTGCTCACCTTCGACACCGAGCGCGCCGAGGCCGAGCACCTGGCCGACCTGCTCCGCCGGGCCCATCTCGAGGACGGCGTGGCCTGGTCGGACATGGCGGTGCTGGTCCGGTCCGGGCGCACCACCATCCCCGGGCTGCGCCGCTCGCTGCTGGCGGCCGGGGTCCCGGTGGACGTGGCGGCCGACGACACCCCGCTGGTGCGGGAGCCGGCCGTCGTACCCCTGCTGGACGCGCTGGGCGCGGTGGTGCACCACGCCGTGGACGACCCGCACCACCCGGGGTACGTCGACGCCCAGCGTGCGCACGCCCTGCTGGCCTCGCCGCTCGCCGGCCTGGACGCCGCGGACGTGCGCCTGGTCGCCCGTCGGCTGAGGTCGGCGGAGAAGCGGGCCGCGGTCGCCGAGGGCCGTGGCCCGCGCGGGTCCGGAGAGCTGCTCCGGGCGGCACTGCTGGACCCCGAGCTGCTCGCCGGTGTTCCCGACCCCACCAGCGGCGAGCGCCGGGCCGCGTCACTCGCGATGCTGCTGCACCGGGCCCATGCGCAGATGCAGGAGGGGGCGACGGTCGAGGAGCTGCTGTGGCTGCTCTGGGACGGCACCGGCTGGCCCGGCCGGCTGCGGGCCTCCCTCGGTCGCGGGGGGCTGGCGGCCCGGCTCGCCCACCGCGACCTCGACGCGGTGTGTGCCCTCTTCGACGCCGCCGCCCGGGCCGAGGACCGCCGCGGGCACACCGGGGCCGGTGCCTTCCTCGAGAGCCTGGCCG
>NZ_DAOMFK010000273.1:0-3189 GCF_035429765.1 Nocardioides sp.
CCTGGGGTCCCCGCTGGCCCCGGGCGAGCTGGTGGGCACCGTCGCGGGCGGCGGCAGCGTCGAGCACCGGGTCCTGGTGCCGCCCTCCTGCGCCGGCACGCTCACCTTCCTCGCCGGCGAGGGTGAGTACTCCGAGACCGAGCCGATCGCCCGGGTGGGCGGGCGGGAGGTGCCGCTGGTGGAGCAGTGGCCGGTGCGCACCCCCCGGCCGGCGGTGGAGCGCCTTGACGAGGCCCTGGACCTGCACACCGGCCAGCGGGTCATCGACCTGCTGTTCCCCCTGGCGCGCGGGTCCGCAGCGGCCGTGCCCGGCGGCTTCGGCACCGGCAAGACCATGCTGCTCCAGCAGATCGCCAAGTGGTGCGACGCCGACGTGATCGTCTACGTCGGGTGCGGCGAGCGCGGCAACGAGATGGCCGACGTGCTGGCCGAGCTCGGCGAGCTCTCCGACCCCCGCACCGGGGGCCGGCTGGCCGACCGCACCGTGATCGTGGCCAACACCTCCAACATGCCGATGATGGCGCGCGAGGCGAGCATCTACACCGGGATCACGGTCGCGGAGTACTACCGGGACATGGGCTACGACGCGGTCCTGATCGCGGACTCGACCTCACGCTGGGCCGAGGCGCTGCGCGAGTTCGCCTCCCGCTCCGGCGCGCTGCCCGCGGAGGAGGGCTACCCGGCCGACCTGGCGTCGGCGCTCGCGGCCTTCTACGAGCGGGCCGGTCGGGTCCGCACGCTCTCCGGGGGCACCGGGTCGGTCACGGTGATCGGGTCGGTCTCACCTCCGGGTGGCGACCTGAGCGAGCCGGTCACCACGGCGACCGAGAGGTTCGTCGGCGCCGTGTGGTCCCTGGACCGCGACCTGGCCTACTCCCGGCACTACCCCGCCGTGAGCTGGCGCGGGTCGTTCTCCCGCGAGGTCGAGGCCCTGGGCGCCCGGCGTACCGCTGCTGGGCAGCCCGACTGGGTGCGGCACCGGGCTCGGGCGGCCGGCCTGCTGGCCGAGGCGGACCGGCTCGCCGCCCTGGCCGAGATCCTCGGCGCCCAGGCGCTCCCCGGCCACGAGCGGATGGTGCTCCTGGCCGGGCGGCTGCTGCGGGAAGGGGTGCTCATGCAGAGCGCCCTCAGCGCGAACGACGCCCACTGCTCGGCGGAGAAGGCGCAGGCGCTGCTGGCCATGGTGCTCGACGTCTTCGACGGCTGCGACCAGGCCGTCGCGCGAGGCGTCGCCGCCACCGCGGTGGAGGAGCTCGACCTGACCGACGTGGTGCGGGTGCGGGAGACGACCGGGCCCGACGACGTCGCCGGCGTGCAGGGCTGCCGGGACGCCGCCCTCGCCAGGCTGGTGGAGCTGTCATGACCCAGGGGGACCTCGCCCGACCCGTCGCCGACCTGGTGCCGGTGAGCTGCTCGGACGTGGCCTCGGTCGCCGGCCCGCTGCTCGTCGTCCGCGGGGCGCGCGGCGTGGGCTGGGACGAGTTCGCGGTGGTCGAGGTGGACGACGGCCCGTCCCGGCACGGTCTGGTGCTCGAGGTCGACGAGGACCTGGCGGTGGTCCAGGTGCTGGAGGGGACGGCGGGGCTGGCCCCGGGACGGGTCGCGGTCGGCTTCACCGGCAGGCCGATGCACGTGCCGGTCGGCACCGGGTGGCTGGGGCGGGTGTGCAACGGGCGGGGTGAGCCGCTGGACGGCGGCCCCCCGGTGTACGACGTCCGGGAGGCGCCGACCGCCGGGTGGCCGCTGAACCCCGTGCACCGCGACCGGCCGCGGCAGCCGGTGGAGACCGGCGTGAGTGCGATCGACGCGCTGATGACGCTGGTCCGCGGCCAGAAGCTCCCGATCTTCAGCTCCCCGGGCCTGCCGCACCTACGGCTCGCGACGCAGATCGCCGCCCAGGCGACCGCCGGCGCCGAGTCCTTCCGGGTCGTGTTCGCCGGCATGGGCCTGCCGCACGCCGATCTCGCCTTCGTCCGTGACGCGCTGGAGGAGCGGTCGGCGGCCGGCGAGCTGGTGATGCTGCTCAACGCGGCCGACGATCCGGTGATCGAGCGGCTGCTCACCCCCCGGATCGCCCTCACCGTCGCCGAGGACCTGGCCTTCACCCACGGCTTCCACGTCCTGGTCGTCCTGTGCGACATCACCAGCTACTGCGAGGCGCTGCGCGAGGTGTCCGCGGCCCGACAGGAGATCCCGGCGCGCCGTGCCTACCCCGGCTACCTCTACAGCGACCTCGCCTCGCTCTACGAACGGTGCGGGCGGGTGGTGGGCCGGGACGGGTCGGTCACCCTGCTGCCGGTGCTCACCATGCCCGGCGGGGACATCACCCACCCGGTCCCCGATCTGACCGGGTACATCACCGAGGGGCAGGTCGTGCTCAGCCCCGACCTGCAGGCCCGCGGCGTCTACCCACCGATCGACGTGCTGTCCTCGCTGTCCCGGCTGATGCGGGCCGGCGTCGGACGGGACCGCACCCGCGAGGACCACCTCGACGTCGCCGCCCAGGCCTTGGCCGCCCTGGCCCGGGCCCGGCAGACCGCCGAGCTCGCCGAGCTCGTCGGCCCGGCCGCGCTGGACCGGACCGACCGGCTCTACCTCGAGTACCGCACCGCGCTGGAGCAGGGCGTGCTCCACCAGGGGGTACGGGAGCGGCGGCCGGTCGCCACCACCCTCGACCTGCTGTGGCGGTCCCTGGCCACCCTCCCCCGGCGCGAGCTCACGATGCTCGACGCCGCGCTGGTCGAGCGGTACCTGCCTGCGGGTCCCCCCGCGGAGGTCGGGTCGTGAGCGCCCCCACCGGGCGCTCCGGCCGACTCCGCCTGGTGCACCAGATCGAGATGGCCCGACGGGGCAGCGACCTGCTGGACCGCAAGCAGCGGGTGCTGGCCGGTGAGCTCGCCCGGTTGCGCCTGCACACCCGGCGTACCGGCCTGGAGTGGGAGGAGACCGCCACCGAGGCCGCCCGCTGGCTGGCGCGCAGCCACGGGCTGGACGGCGCGGAGCGGCTCGCCAGCGCCTCCGGCCCGGGCCGGGCGCTGGTCCGGGTGTCCTGGCACGCGGCGATGGGTGTCGTGTATCCCGACGACGCCCGCGCGGTGCTCCCCCGGGAGACCCGCACGGCCGGATCCTCCGCGCTGGTGCTTGCCGCCGGCGCCCACGCCCGCGGGCTGGAGGCGGTGGCCCGGCACG
>NZ_DAOMFK010000274.1:0-3126 GCF_035429765.1 Nocardioides sp.
CAACGCCCCCTGGCTCGTGGCAGGGGCGCTCCACGCGGGCACCGCGACCTCCAGCGACGCGAGCGTGTACGCACTCCACGGCGAGGGCCCGCTGCCGCCGCTGCTGGCCGGCCTCACTCTCGGCGGCATCTGGAACACCGAGGTGGTCCCCGCCTCCCGCGACGGGCTGCTGGCCTGGGTGTCCCTGGCCGGGCTGGTGGCGCTGGCCGCGGCCGGAGCGCGGACCTGGTGGCGGCGGGCGCGGCGCGGTCCCGGTCCCGGTCTGGTCGTGTGTTGGGGGGTGGGGCTGACCGCGGCGCTGCTGCCGGCGCTGCTGCCCGGGGCAGTGGACCAGCTGGCCGCTCTGGTCCCCGGGCTCGGTCTGGTCCGAGACAGCGCCCGCTTCCTCGCCCTGTGCGCACCGCTGGTGGCGGTGCTGGCCGGCACGGGCGCCGAGGTCGCGCTGCGCCGGGTCCCGCACCCGGGGCCCCGGGCCGCACTGGCCGGCGGCCTGGTGCTGCTCCCCGTGATGGTGCTGCCGGACCTCGCCTGGGGCGTCGGGGGTGCGTTGCGACCGGTCGAGTTCCCGTTGGGCTACGCCGCGGCCCGGACCGCGCTCGCGTCGGCGGAGGAATCCCGGCCGGGCGACGTCGTGATCCTGCCGTTCACCAGCTACCGGGCTCCGGCCTGGAACGACCACCGCAAGGTGCTTGCGCCGCTCGGGAGGGTGCTCACCCCCAACGACGTGACCAGCGACGAGCTCAGCGTGTCCGGACGGGTGCTGGCGGGAGAGGACCCGCGCGGTCCCCGGGTCCGCGCCGCGCTGCGCCGGCCCACCCCGCAGGAGCGCTCCACCGCGCTCGCCGCACTCGGCATCCAGTACGCAGCGGTCGACCCCGGGGACCCTGTGCTGCTGGCCGGGCGATCCCTGGTGGCCGGGCCCGACGTACGGGTGGTCGAGCTTGCCGCCACCGCCGTGCCCAGGGTGGTGGCCAGGCGCGACCGTGCGGTCCTCGCGATGGCGTGGACCGCCTGGTTGGGCCTGATCTTGGCGGCTGTCGCCGGCCTCGTCCGGGTGCGGTCGCGAGCAGCCGGACGAGGCGGACCACTCGATACCGGGGATGTTGCCCGTCGGTGATAGTGTCGCCCCGGGTAGCCTAGGGAGGGGTCCGGTCGTGGGTATCGGCAGCATCATCGGCATGATCGTCAGTGTCCTCGTCGGCGGCACGGTGGCGACGGTGACCTTGTTCGGTCTGATCAACGGGCAGGTCAACGGGCACGCAGACCGCGTGGGGGACGTCAGCAGTCCCACCATCGACTACGGCTCCACGGAGTGACCTGACCCCACCTCGTCCTGGGCGCTGATCCGCCGTCCCTGCACGGCGGCCGCGACCACGTGCGCGAAGGCCGCCTGGGAGTGCTCCCAGGTGAACTGCCGGCTGTGGTGCCGTGCGCCCGCCGCGAGCCGCGCCCGGTGGTCGGGGTCGGTGAGGACCGACCCGAGTGCCGCGGTGAACTCCGCCAGGGTGTCCACGAGCAGACCGGAGCGCCCGTCGGCGATCGACTCCCGGGTGCCTCCCGCGCTGCGGTAGGCGACGGTGGGTGTCCCGTGCATCCCGGCCTCGCCCACGACCAGGCCCCAGCCCTCCTTGAGCGAGGGGAGCGCCATCACCCAGGAGCTCTCGTAGACCTCCTGCTTGCGCACCTCGTCCACGTGACCTTCGAACACCACGGTGTCGCCCGCGTCCTTCGCAGCGGCGTACGCCCTCAGCTCCGACTCCCACCACCCCGAGCCCACGACGTGCAGCCTCAGGTCGGGCAGCCGCTCGCGCAGCCCCACCGCCGCGTCGATGGCGTGCTCGACCTGCTTGTGGGGAACCAGCCGCCCGACCACGCAGATGCTCGGGTTCGCCGACTTCCGGGAGTCCACCGCGAGGACGGGGTCGGTGCCGTTGTGGACGACCGCGACGCGGGACCCGTCCACCCCCAGCTCGCCCAGCTCCTCCCGAGTGGCGCGGGAGACCGCGACGTACTGGCAGCGTCGGTAGAGCCAGGGCGCCAGCCTGCTCTCCACGAACCAGCCGACCCGTCCCGGAAAGCCCGGGTAGACGACCTGCCACTGCTCACGGTGCACGTGGTGCACGAGCACCACCACCGGCTTCCCGGTGATCGCGCGGCTCAGGAACGGCATCCCGTTCTGGACGTCGACGACCACGTCGACGGGCCCGAGAGCACCCGACCGCAACGCCGCCAGCCCGCGGGAGTACACGGTGAGCTTCGAGCCGCGACGCACGAACCGCACTCCCGCGATCGTCTCGTCCGGGGCGGCCCCGGGGTAGGCCGCGGAGAAGAATGTCACCCGGCAACCGCGTTGGGCCAGCCCGAACGCCATCTTCTCCAGGTACAGCTCCGCGCCGCCGCCCTCCGGGTTGCCGGTGTCGCGCCAGTTCAGGAGCACGACGTGCAGACCTGGCAGCGGATCGGCTTCGGAGTCGGACACAATCCCCCACGCTAGCGGGTGGTCACCGCCGCCTGGACGCGCACTACCCTCGGGTAGGGTTCGCGGGTGCCGATCAGAGACCGAGGACTGCCCTCGCCCTGGTCCGCGACGCTCGGTCGCTCGGTCCGGCTGTTCGCCGACTTCCGGCACGAGCAGGACGACCCGGCCAGGTTCTACTCGTCGCTGGCAGCCGACTCGACCGGCCAGCTGGCCGGCTACCTCGACCTGGCCGGGGCCACCGTGCTGGACGTCGGCGGCGGGCCGGGCTACTTCCGGGACGCCTTCCGCCGGGCCGGGTCGACCTACCTCGCCCTCGACGCCGACGTCGGCGAGCTCTCGGGCCTGGGTGGCATCGCCGCAGGCACTGTGATCGGCGATGGCATGCGACTGCCCTTCCGGGACGGCTCGGTAGACCTGTGCTACTCCTCCAACGTGCTCGAGCACGTGCCCGACCCGTGGCGGATGGCCGACGAGATGGTCCGGGTGACGCGGCCCGGTGGCATCGTCTTCCTCTCCTACACCGTCTGGTACGGCCCCTGGGGCGGCCACGAGACGTCTCCGTGGCACTACCTCGGCGGGGCCCGTGCCCGCCGGCGCTACCGACCGCGGGACGGGCGGGAGCCGAAGAATAAGTGCGGCCAGTGCCT
>NZ_DAOMFK010000275.1:0-3101 GCF_035429765.1 Nocardioides sp.
CGCCGCCGCGGTCGCAGAGCGCCGTGCGGCTGGGGGAGGAGCTGGTCGTGGAGGGGTCGCAGCTGGGCGACCCGGAGACGCTGTTCCGGTTCACGCACCTGCTGTCCGAGCCGCTGCCGCCGGTGGAGCTGCGCCGTCGGCCGCCGGAGCCGGACGAGCCCGCGGACCAGGTGGTGCTGCGGCTCCGGCCACTCACCGAGGACCCTCAGGCGCTGGTCCGCTGGGCTCCCGGCTTCGTCGCCGTGACCGCGGTGCGCGAGCCGCCGGGCCTGCCGGCCGTGGTGAGCAACGCGGTCGCCGTCGCCGTGGCGCCCACCATCACCGTCAGCCCGCGCGCCGCCGACGGCCCCGCAGCCCCCGGCAGCACCCTCACGGTCACCTGCGCCCCGCGCGTGCAGCCGGGCCAGAAGGTCCGGCTGCTGCTGGCCGGTCAGCAGGTCGATCCGGCCTCGCTCACCAGCCCTGCCGACCCGTCGCTGCCGACGTCGCTGACGTTCGCGGTGCCCGAGGTCCCCGCCGGCTCCCATCCCGTGCGCCTGCGCGTCGACGGCGTCGACAGCATCCCCGTCACCTACGCCGGCGACCCACCCCTGCCGGCGTTCGACCCCGACCAGCAGGTGGCGGTGCCATGACCGAGTACGACGAGTGGCTGGCCGCCAACGACCGGTTCCTGGCCGGCGCAGTGGCCTGGCTCCGCGAACGGCTGGAAGCGGCCGCCCGCGAGGTGCGCGCTGAGGCGACCGAGGGCGCCCGCCCGCACGAGCCGAAGGCCCTGTTCGGGCGGCGGACGGGCCAGCGCGCCGTCGTACCCGTACCCGCTCCCGGGTCGGGCACCGGTGCTCCCACAGCGGCACCGCCCGTGCTGGCCGAGGCCGAGCGCGAGGACGACCCACCGCCGCTGGTGGCCCTCGCCCGCCGCTTCGGGCTGACGGCCTTCGAGCGCAACGTCCTGCTGCTGGCCGTCGGCATGGAGCTCGACACCCGGATCGCCGGGCTCTGCGCCCGTGCCCACGGCGACCCGGCGCTCGCGCACCCGACCTTCGCGCTGGCCATGTCGGTGTTCGACGACCCGGCGTGGGACGCGCTGTCGCCGGAGAGGCCGCTGCGTCAGTGGCACCTCGTCGAGGTGCTGCGCAGCGGCCCCGAGCCGCTGACCGCCAGCCGGCTGCGCGCCGACGACCGGGTCGTCAGCTTCGTCAAGGGCCTGTACCACCTGGACGAACGGCTGCGCCCCCTGCTTCGGCCGATGCCGGAGACCACCGACGAGCACCTGGCGCCGACCCAGCTCGCGGTCGTGCAGGAGGTGACCGAGGGGCTGCGCCGGGCGGCCGCGGAGGGTGATCCCTCGCCGGTGGTGCTCCTCCTGGGCCCGGACACGCCCTGCAAGCGGCTGGTGGCCGGTGAGGTGGCCCGCTCGGTCGGACTGCACCCGTTCGGTCTCGCGGCCGAGGAGCTGCCGCCGCCCGGTCCCGACCTCGACCTGCTGAGCCGGCTCTGGCACCGCGAGACCCTGCTGGCGCCGGTCGCCCTGCACCTGGAGGCGCAGGACGTCGACCGGGGGACACCCGGCGCGGCCGCAGTTCGGCGCTGGCTACGGGACCGACCCGGCCTGGTGCTGCTCGACGTCCGCGACGCACGCCCGGACCTGGCCGGCGGTGGTGCCCTGGCGGTGGACGTGAGCCTCCCGACGCCCGCCGAGCAGCTGGCCGCCTGGCGGGTCGCAGGCGGCGCGGACGACGCGACCGCCCGTCGCCTGACCGGACAGTTCGACCTCGATCTGGACACGATCCGGCGGCTCCTGCGCGACACCTCCGACGTGACCGCCGACCAGCGCGCGGCAGCGCTGTGGCGCGCCTGCCTGCTCCACTCCAGGCCTGTCCTCGACGAGCTCGCCCAGCGGGTGGAGCCCAAGGCCACCTGGACGGACCTGCAGCTGCCCGAGCCGGAGCTGCGCCAGCTGCGCCAGATCGCCGACCAGGTGGCGCACCGTGCCGAGGTGTACGACGGCATGGGCTTCCGCGAGCGGATGAACCGTGGTCTCGGCATCAGCGTCCTCTTCGCCGGTGCCAGCGGCACCGGCAAGACGACGGCGGCCGAGGTGCTCGCCAACGAGCTCGACCTCCTGCTCTACCGGATCGACCTGTCCGCGGTCGTCGACAAGTACATCGGCGAGACCGAGAAGAACCTGCGCCGGCTCTTCGACGCCGCCGAGGGAGGTGGCGCGATCCTCTTCTTCGACGAGGCCGACGCCCTCTTCGGCAAGCGCAGCGAGATCAAGGACAGCCACGACCGCTACGCCAACATCGAGATCAACTACCTGCTCCAGCGCGTGGAGGACTACCGCGGGCTGGCCATCCTGGCCACCAACCGGAGGAGCTCGATGGACACCGCGTTCTTGCGGCGGCTCCGGTTCATCGTGACGTTCCCGTTCCCGGGAGTGGCCGAGCGCACGGCGATCTGGGCGGGGATCTTCCCCGAGGCGGCCCGGGCCGACGACCTGGACCTGCCCCGGCTGGCCCGCCTGGACCTGACCGGCGGAAGCATCCACACGATCGCCCTGAACGCCGCTTTCGCGGCCGCCGCCGCCGGCACAGGGGTGACCATGCCGCTCGTCCTCGACGCCGCCCGCGCCGAGCTGCGCAAGCTGGACAAGCCGGTCAACGAGGCCGACCTCCGCTGGCTGGAACCCGCGGAGGGGACAGGATGACCGGCCCTCGACCCAGGCATGTGGACCTCCGCATCGACCGCCTCGTGCTGGACGGTTTCCGGTGGGACGCCCGCGAGCGCGAGCGGTTCCGCGCCGAGGTGGAGGCCGAGCTCACTCGGCTGCTCACCGAGCGGGGCCTTTGGTCGGCCGAACCGGCGACCAACCGGCGTCCCACCGCACCCGTCGACCTCCGCGGAGTCACCGTGGCCGACGGCGCGGCCCGGGTCGCAAGGCAGGTCTACGCGCAGGTGTGCCAGCAGGTCGGTGACCGCGCGAGCACGGCGGTGCGGCCATGAGCCCGGTCCGGCCCACGCGCACCGCCACCCTCGACACCGACAGCCGCGCCCACGTCGCGGGCGGGCCGGCGTCGGCGCTGCTGGCGCGGCAGGTCGTC
>NZ_DAOMFK010000276.1:0-3092 GCF_035429765.1 Nocardioides sp.
GCGAGCAGCCGGGGCCGGCCGACGACCACCGCGTGACCGTCGACGACGCCCTGGACACCGAGCCCCTCGACGTTGGCGAAGCCCTCGGGGGCGAGCAGCGGGGCCCCGGCCCCGGCCGCGACCGCCCGGGCGATGGGGTGCTCCGAGCCCGACTCCAGCGCGGCCGCCAGCCGGCGTACCTCCTCCGCGGACTCGTCCCGGGCCGGGACGGTCCCGACCAGGCTCATCCGGCCCGTGGTGACCGTGCCGGTCTTGTCGAGCACGACGGTGTCGATCCGGCGGGTGGACTCGAGCACCTCGGGTCCCTTGATCAGGATGCCCAGCTGCGCCCCGCGGCCGGTGCCGACCATCAGCGCCGTCGGGGTGGCCAGCCCGAGCGCGCAGGGGCAGGCGACGATCAGCGTCGAGACGGCGGCGGAGATCGCGAAGGTGACCCCGATCCCGCTGCCCAGCCAGAAGCCCAGGGTGGCCACCGCCAGCGTGATCACCGCGGGCACGAACACCGCCGAGATCCGGTCGGCCAGCCGCTGCACCTCGGCCTTGCCGTTCTGGGCGTCCTCCACCAGCCGCGCCATCTGCGCGAGCTGGGTGTCGGCGCCGACCCGGGTGGCGCGGACGACGAGCCGGCCGCCGGCGTTCACGGTGGCGCCGGTGACCTCGTCGCCGGGGCCGACCTCCACCGGCACCGGCTCCCCGGTCAGCATCGACGCGTCGACCGCCGAGCTTCCTGACTCCACGACCCCGTCGGTGGCGACCTTCTCCCCCGGCCGCACCACGAACCGGTCCCCCACCACGAGCCGGTCGGCGGGGACCAGCTGCTCCACGCCGTCGCGGAGCACCGAGACCTCCTTCGCCCCCATCTCCAGCAGGGCGCGCAGGGCTGCGCCGGCGCGGCGCTTGGACCTCTTCTCGAAGTAGCGGCCGGCCAGCAGGAAGGTGGTCACCCCGGTGGCGGCCTCGAAGTAGATGTTGTCGAGCCCGTCGCCGCGGCTGACCGTCAGCGTGAACTCGTGGACCATGCCCAGCTCGCCGGCGGTGCCGAGCAGCAGGGCCACCAGCGACCAGAGGTACGCCGCGGTGACGCCCAGCGACACCAGGGTGTCCATCGTGGTGGCGGCGTGGCGCAGGTTAAGCCAGGCGGCGCGGTGGAAGGGCCAGGCCGCCCAGGTGACCACGGGGGTGGCGAGCAGCAGCGACACCCACTGCCAGCCGGTGAACTGCCACGCCGGCACCATCGCCACGGCGACGACCGGCGCCGTCAGCACGGCCGAGACGACCAGCCGCCGGCGCAGCGCATCGACCTCGTCGGCCCGCTCGACCCGGTCGGTGTGCACGGTGGCGGCGTACCCGGCCTTGGCCACGGTGCTGAGCAGGTCCTCGGCGGGGAGCGTGGCCGGGTAGCTGACCTTGGCCCGCTCGGTGGCGTAGTTCACCGTGGCCACCACCCCGTCGAGCTTGTTCAGCTTCCGCTCGATGCGGTTGGCGCAGGCGGCGCAGGTCATCCCGGTGATGTCGAGCTCGACGTCGCTCACGGCTCACCACCGGGTGCGCTCATGGTGTGCTCGGGCGGGGCGGGCTCGTCGACGACGGCCGGCCCGAGGACGGTGCCGAGGAAGTAGGCGAGGACGAAGACGGCCACCAGCCCCGCGAGGAAGTACGCCGCTCGCGTGGCGTCGCTCATGCCAGGGCGTAGCCCGCCTCGGTCACCGCGCCCTCGACGTCCGCGCGGTCCAAGGGGCGGGTGCTCTCGACCGTGACCTGCCCGCTGTCCAGGACCACCTCGACCGACTCGACCCCGGGGATCTCGCTGATCTCCTCGGTGACCGAGGCGACGCAGTGACCGCAGGTCATGCCGGTCACGGTCCAGGTGCTGACTTCTCTCATCGGATGGAACCCCTTCGTCGCTCCCTCGCGACCCACCGGTCGCGGCGCTGTCAGGGTCAAGCCTAGGCCGCGGCGGAAGCCCGTCGCGCGGGGTCAGTCGCCCTTGCGCGGGTGCGGGACGACACCCAGGATCCGGTCGATCTCCTCCACCGAGAGGGCATCGTCGGACTCGGTGGCAGCGATGATCAGGTTGGTGGTGAGCTCCACCTCGCCCAGAAGGTCGCTGTCTTCGAGCGTCACATCGAACTGGTCGTACACGTTGCCCCCCTCGTCAGTCATCGTCGGGACACTCCTCCGAGCCAGATTGTTCCCCCACCAAGTGTCTATCAAACCCCCCGGAATGGACACTGGTCCAGAGCAACCCATTCTGGACTAGGCCAGGCTGGTCTAGACGGGCCCGCTGCCCTGGTGTCACGGCGGCGGCACCTCCCCTCCGGGAAGCGCAGGGGGCCCCGCTCGGTCGAGCGGAGCCCCATGCGTCATACGTTGCCGGCGAACCGGCTGGCGTCTGTGGTCAGAGAGGACGGACGTTCTCAGCCTGCGGGCCCTTGGGGCCCTGGGTGACGTCGAACTCGACCTTCTGGTTCTCGTCCAGGGACTTGTAACCCTGGGACTGGATCGCCGAGTAGTGCACGAAGACGTCGTCGCCGCCACCCTCCTGCGCAATGAAGCCGAAACCCTTCTCGGCGTTGAACCACTTCACGGTGCCCTGAGCCATTGTGCTCGTTACTCCTTCGTCGGGGCGAGGGCCGTCACCTCGACGACCCGCTCCAGATGCGGTGACACGTCGCTCCGACTTGAGCGCCCCGGTGGGGCCCACGAGAAGAAACGCCGTTGGATCACAAACTCCGCGGGCGTCAGACCTGCTGGAACTTGCACCTGTTGCTGCCCCCACACTAGCAAGGTCCCACCCCCGACCGACAACCCTCGCCCCCCTGTTCGGACAGAATTCACCTCTGGCCGTCCGCAGGCGCGTACGGCGGCAGCCCGGACCCCGCCCGTCTACTGGTGCGTACGACGCGTCTGAGGCCCCACCCACCCCGTCTACTGGTGCGTACGACGCACCTGGTACGCCGTACGCACCGGTAGCCCGACGCGGGAGGGCGGGAGGGGAGGGCCGGTCCGCCGTGGCGGCGCCTGGCTAGGGTGTGACCGGCAAGGGCCGGCGGGTCTCCCGGCCGCCCTTCCCGGGCCTCTAGCTCAATTGG
>NZ_DAOMFK010000277.1:0-3027 GCF_035429765.1 Nocardioides sp.
GGTCCGCAAGCACGCCGGCGGGGCCGCCGCGGCTCGGCAGCGGGCGCACCGCACGCCGGCGGAGGCGGTCGCTCAGGTCGGTCATCCGGGCTGTCCTTGCACGGGGTCCTGCACAGGGGTCGGGGCCGTGTCGCCACGGTCAGAGGTAAGGCTACCCTCACCAGGGATCCCGGCGCCAAGCCGGGACGCCCCCGCCCTCCGCAGCACCAGCTTGCGCAGCTCGACGAACCACAGCACGGTGCTGGCCATCCCGGCGCACAGCAGCCACTCCTGGACGGTCAGCGGCGTGGTGGTGAACGCGCGGTTGAGGAACGGCAGGTGGACCACTGCGACCTGCAGGAGCAGGGACAGCCCCAGGGCCGCCCACAGCCAGCGGTTGGCGAACAGCCCGTGGAAGGCGCTGACGGTCTCCGAGCGTGCGTTGAGCGCGTTGAACAGCTGGGCGAGCACCAGCACGGTGAACGCCGCGGTGCGGGCGTGCAGCAGGTTGCTGTCGCCCTCGACCAGGCCGCCGGGCAGCATCAGGTCGAGGGTCAGCAGGGTCGCGGCCGCCATCACCAGGCCCACCTCGACCACCCCTCGCCACATCGTGAGGTCGACGACCCGGTCGGACCGGCTGCGCGGCGGTCGGGCCATCACGTCCTCCGACTCGGGATCCACCCCCATCGCGAGTGCCGGCGCGCTGTCGGTGAGCAGGTTGATCCACAGGATCTGGGTCGCCAGCAGCGGCACAGCCAGCCCCCCGGCGGGCGCGGTCAGGCCGACCACCCCCGCCAGCACCACACCGAGGAAGACCGTGAGCACCTCACCGACGTTGGAGGACAGCAGGTAGCGCAGGAACTTCTTGATGTTGGAGAAGATGCCGCGGCCCTCCCGGACCGCCGCCACGATCGTGGCGAAGTTGTCGTCGGCGAGGATCATCCTCGCGGCCTCGCGGCTGACCTCGGTGCCCGAGCGGCCCATCGCGACCCCGATGTCGGCGGACTTCAGCGCCGGCGCGTCGTTCACCCCGTCACCGGTCATCGCCACGATGTGCCCCTCGGCCTGCAGGGCGTCCACGATGCGCTGCTTGTGCCGGGGGGTGACCCGGGCGTAGACGGAGTGGCGGCGGACCGCCTCGCGCAGCCCGACGTCATCCAGCTCGTCCAGGTCGGTGCCGCGCAGGGCCCGACCGGCCGGGTCGACGACACCCAGGTCGCGGGCGATCCGGGAGGCGGTCAGCGGGTGGTCGCCGGTGATCATCAGCACCCGTACGCCGGCCCGCGAGGCGTCCGCGACGGCCAGTGCCGCCTCGGGACGCGGCGGGTCGATGATGCCGACGACGCCGGACAGCACCAGGTCGTGCTCGACCTCGACACCGGGCTCGGGAGACTGGTCGCCGTCCAGGTGGCGGTAGGCGACCCCCAGGGTGCGGAAGGCGTCGGCGGAGAGCTGCTCCACCTCGTGGAGGACGCGTCGGCGGCCGGCCTGGTCGAGGGCGACCACGTCCGGGCCCGACTGCACCCAGGCACAGTGGTCGAGGAGGACGTCGGGGGCCCCCTTGCTGACCACGGACACGCGGCCGCCCCGCTCCGCATCGGCGACCAGGACCGACATCATCTTGCGCTCGGAGGTGAAGGGGACCTCCCCGACCCGCCGGTAGCGGTCCGCCCCGGCGGACCCGTTCCCCAGCTTCGCCCGCGCGACCAGGAAGGCGGCCTCGGTCGGGTCTCCCTGGATCTCCCACTCCCCGTCCACCTCGCCCCAGGTCGCGTTGCCGGCCAGGCAGCCGTAGCCCACGAGCTCGGTGGCCTGCTCCCGCAGCCCCGGGGGCTCCGGACCCGGCCCGGCGTACTCCACCGCCCCCTCCGGGCGGTAGCCGGCTCCGGTGACGGTGAGCCCGCCCAGAGCGGTGACGACGCGGCCCAGGGTCATCTCCCCACGCGTGAGCGTGCCGGTCTTGTCCGAGCAGATCACCGAGGCCGAGCCGAGGGTCTCCACCGAGGAGAGCCGCTTGACGATGGCGTTCCGGGCGGCCATCCGCTGCACGCCGAGCGCGAGCACCACCGAGATGATCGTCGGCAGACCCTCGGGGACGGCGGCCACCGCCAGAGACACCCCCAGCAGGAGCGCGGTGACGGCCTGCTGGGCGGTGTGGACCCCGGCGGTCAGCAGCACCGTGGCCGTGACCACCGCCGCGATCACCAGCACGGCCAGGCCCAGCGTGCGACCGATGTGGCCGATCTCGACCTGGAGGGGGCTCGGCTCCTCCTCGGTGGTCAGCAGGAGGTCGGCGATCTGTCCCATCTCGGTGTGCATGCCGGTGGCCGTGACCACTGCGCGGCCGACGCCCTGGGCGACGGCCGTGCCCTGGAACACCATGTTCTGCCGGTCCCCCAGGGCGGCCGGCTCCGCCAGCACCTCGACCTGCTTGCGCACCGCCTCGCTCTCGCCGGTGAGAGAGGCCTCCGAGACCTGGAGCGCGGTCGCCGCGAGGAGCCGGGCGTCGGCACCTACCGCGTCGCCCTCCCCCAGCACCATCAGGTCGCCGGGGACCAGGTCACGCGAGGGCACGCGCTCCTGCGCACCGTCGCGGACCACCGTGGACATCGTGGCCGACATCCGTTCCAGGGCCTGGACGGCGTGCTCGGCGCGCGCCTCCTGGACGAACCCCAGCACCGCGTTCGCCACGACGATCGCGGCGATCACCAGCGCGTCGTACGGCCAGCCGTGCGCCCCCTCGAGCGCCCACGCCGCCACGGAGACGGCGATGGCGACGAAGAGCAGGTAGATCAGCGGGTCCCGGAACTGCCGCAGCACCTTGACCCAGGTCGGCTCCGGTGGCGCCTCGACGAGCTCGTTGGGGCCGAAGCGCTCCTGCCGGCGGCGTACCTCCGCGACCCCCAGCCCCGACTCCGGGTCGGTCCCGAACCGCAGCGCCACGGCCGCGGACTCCTCGAGCGAGGCGTCGACCGAGGCGAGGGTGCCGCTCTCCTCCGGTGCCACGCGAACCTCCCTTCTCCGGACCGCCTGCGCCTCCGACGCTAG
>NZ_DAOMFK010000278.1:0-2998 GCF_035429765.1 Nocardioides sp.
GGCCGTGGAGCTGCCGGCCGTCCCGTCGGCGGACGTGGGCGCGGTCGGCGCCTGGCAGGTGCACGCCGACGCGGTACAGGCCCTGCTGGAGGACCCGGCGACCCAGGGACGCGTGCTGCGCAACCCGCACCTGGGCGAGCTCCCGCTCGCGGAGGCGGTGGACCGGTTCTACACGACCGACGTCTTCCTGCACACCTGGGACCTGGCCCGGGCCACCGGGCAGGACGACCGCCTGGACGCCGAGGTCTGCGCCGACCTGCTGGCCGGCATGGAGCCGATGGAGGAGGTGATCCGCGGCTCGGGACAGTACGGCGCGCGGGTCCCCGTCCCGGCGGACGCCGACGTGCAGTCCCGGCTGCTCGGGTTCATCGGCCGTGACCCCGCGTGGGTCCGGCCGTAGCCGTCACGCTCCCGGTCACTCGCTGACCGGGACGCGCAGCTTCTGCCCCACCTGGACGAGGGCGGAGTCCAGGGCATTGAGCCGCTGGATCCGCTCCACCATGGCGCGCACGTCGCCGTCGGTCGTCAGGTCGGAGGCCAGGCCCCAGAGGGTGTCGCCCTCGTCGACCATCACCACCCGGGTGGGCTCCGGGGGGCCGGGCCGCTCGGTGGCGACCGAGCCCGCCCCGAGCACCAGGACCACGCCGAGCAGCAGGCCCAGCGCCAGCAGCCAGACGACGACCCTTCCGCGTCGGGTCAGCCGGACGTGGCCGGAGCCGGACCTGGCCGGGGCCTGGGGGCGGGCGGTGCGCTCGCCCCGGGTCGGGTGGATGTGGGTGACGGCGACGGTGCTCATCGGGGCCTCCTGGGGAAGTGGTGTCGGCCGGTGGTGGTGCGTCGGTCCTTGTCTAGCGGTGGCCACCGACAGTCCTGCCGGCCTCCTCCCGGCGGGCCGCGAGCCCCGCCCGCCCCGCCGCTCCGGGGCCACTCGATCAGACGTTCGATCGAACACATGTACGACGGTAGAGCACGTGTTCGAATCGCGCAAGCCCCGCTCGGCCCCGCGCGAACGGCCACCGGCGCGCGACACGCCGTTCGAACACCTGTTTGAACTTGGCCCGCCGACGGGCTAGCGTGGCCTCACCCACTTCGGCAAGCAGGAGGCACCCCGGCGATGGCCAGAACCCCGCGGCACCACAGCGGCTCCCAGGCGGGCACTCCCCGCGCCACGGTGAGCGAGCTTCCCGACGGTCCCGCCGACGCCACCGGCCTCACCCCGCGCCAGCAGCGGGTGCTGGCCCACATCAAGGACTCCATCGAGCAGCGGGGCTACCCGCCGAGCATGCGCGAGATCGGTGACGCGGTGGGGCTGACCAGCTCCTCGAGCGTGGCCCACCAGCTGAAGGTGCTCGAGCAGAAGGGCTACCTCAAGCGCGACCCCAACCGGCCCCGGGCTCTGGAGGTGTTCCTGCCCGAGGTGATGGCGGCCCGGCGGGCCATCTCCGCCGCCGACGAGTCCAGCCTGGACCCGACCGGGGTGGGCGACGCGCTGCCGGCCGCCTCCTACGTCCCTGTGGTGGGCCGGATCGCGGCCGGTGGCCCGATCCTGGCCGAGGAGCGTGTCGAGGACGTCTTCCCGCTGCCGCGCCAGCTGGTGGGCGAGGGCACCCTGTTCCTGCTCGAGGTCTCCGGCGACTCGATGATCGAGGCCGCCATCTGCGACGGCGACTACGTCGTGATCCGCCAGCAGCCGACGGCCAACAACGGCGAGATCGTCGCGGCGATGATCGACGGTGAGGCCACCGTGAAGACCTTCCAGCGGCGCGACGGGCAGGTCTGGCTGCTCCCGCAGAACGCCGCCTACGACCCGATCGACGGCACCCACGCCACGATCCTGGGCAAGGTCACCGCGGTCCTGCGCCGGGTCTGAGGACCGACCGCGGGGTCAGCGCGCGGCGGCGAGCCGGGCCAGGGCGGTGCGCACCACGGCGGGATCGGTCGTCGGCCACATGGGGGGCAGACTGGCCTTGAGGAACCCGCCGTAGCGTGCCGTGACCAGCCGGGGGTCCAGCACCGCGACGACCCCGCGGTCCTCGGTGGTGCGGATCAGGCGACCGGCCCCCTGGGCGAGCAGCAGCGCGGCGTGGGTGGCCGCGACCTGCATGAACCCGTTGCCGCCCGCCTTGTCGGCGGCCCGCTGCCGCGCCGACATCAGCGGGTCGTCAGGGCGCGGGAAGGGGATCCGGTCGATGAGGACGAGCTGGCAGGTGTCGCCCGGCACGTCCAGCCCCTGCCAGAGGCTGAGCGTGCCGAACAGGCAGGTGTGCGGGTCGGCCACGAACTGTCTGGCCAGCTCGGGGAGCTGGGCCTCCCCCTGGGCCAGCGTGGTGAGGTGCGGGAGCCGCTCCCGGACCGTCGCCGCCGCCTCCTCCGCGGCGCGCCGCGAGGAGAACAGCCCCAACGTCCGGCCGTCCGCGGCGTCGACCAGCTCGCAGATCTCCTCCAGGCGGGCCGGGCCCAGCCCGTCCCTGCCGGGCGGGGGCAGGTGCCGGGCGACGTAGAGGATCGCCTGCCGGGAGTAGTCGAAGGGCGAGCCGACGTCCAGCCCACGCCAGCCGATCACGTCGTCCCCGGCCGGCGGCCCCTCGTCGTCCTCCTCGGCGAGCCGCTCGGAGGGCCTGAGCCCGACCGAGGTCGCCACCGCGGAGAAGTCCCCGCCGAGCCGCAGCGTCGCGGAGGTGAGCACGACGCTCTTGCCGCGGAACAGCTTCTCCCGCAGCGGTCCCCACACCTCCAGCGGCGCCACGCACAGGCGCGCGGGCACCCGGTCGCCGGCCTCGGCCAGCCACAAGACGTCGCTCTCGACCCCGGCCGCCATCCGCTCGGCGGTGACGAAGACCTCCTGCACCATCCCCCGGGCCTGGCTGCGGCCGGCGTCGGCCTCCTCCGCGTCGGACTCCTTGGGGTACGCCGACAGGCAGGCGCGGGCGGCGTCGCGGACCAGCACTAGCGCGTCGGCCAGCCGCTCGAGGACCTCAGCGAAACGCCTGGGGGCCCA
>NZ_DAOMFK010000279.1:0-2990 GCF_035429765.1 Nocardioides sp.
CGTCCGCTCACCGGGAGCGAGCGTGGCCAGCACGGGGTGCGCGCTGCCGTCGATCCGGGTGATGGTGGGCTTGATCCCTGCCGCGCGGGTGAGCGCTCGCACGTCGCGCACCTGGTCGTCGGTCATCAGCGTGACCACGGTGCCCTCGGCGCCGGCCCGCGCCGTACGACCGGAGCGGTGCAGGTAGGCCTTGTGCTCGACCGGCGGGTCGGCGTGGACGACCAGCGCCACGTCGTCGACGTGGATGCCCCGCGCGGCGATGTCCGTGGCGACCAGCGTGCTGGCGCGACCGGAGTGGAAGGCGTCGAGGTTGCGGACCCTGGCGTTCTGGCTCAGGTTCCCGTGCAGGTCCACGGTGGGCACGCCCTCGCGGTTGAGCTGGCGGGCCAGGGTGCGCGCGCCGTGCTTGGTGCGGGTGAAGACCACCGTCCGCCCGGGTGCGCTGGTGAGGTCGACCAGCACCGGGACCCGGTGCGTGCGGTCCAGGTGCAGCACGTGGTGGCGCATGGTGGTGACCGGCGACTGGACCGAGTCGGCCTCGTGGGTCACCGGCGAGTCGAGGAACCTGCGCACGAGCACGTCGATCGCGCCGTCCAGGGTCGCCGAGAACAGCAGCCGCTGGCCGCGCCGCGGGGTCTGGTCCAGCAGTCGTCGCACCGCGGGCAGGAAGCCGAGGTCGGCCATGTGGTCGGCCTCGTCGAGGACGGTGATCTCGACGTCGGCGAGGCTGGCGTGCCGCTGCCGGATGAGGTCCTCCAGCCGTCCTGGCGTCGCGACGACCACGTCCGTGCCGCGGCGCAGCGCCTGCACCTGCGGGTTCTGGCCGACCCCTCCGAAGATGGTGGCCGTGGTGAGCCCGGCCGCCTCGGCGAGCGGACCGAGCGCGGTGTGGATCTGCCCGACGAGCTCTCGGGTCGGGGCCAGGACCAGCGCGCGGGGGGCCCCTGCGCGCGGCGTACGCCGGCGCTCGGCCAGGCGTGCGACCAGCGGCAGGAGGAAGGCGTAGGTCTTCCCCGACCCCGTGCGGCCGCGGCCGAGCACGTCGCGACCTGCCAGGGAGTCGGGCAGCGTCGCGGCCTGGATCGGGGTGGGGGTGGTGATGTCGAGCCCGGCGAGGACGGCCGCGAGGTCCGCGGGCACGCCGAGCAGGGTGAAGGAAGGGGTGGATGACAAAGGAGATCGCATTCGGTCGGTGTCTCACCAGGCCGCGTCCCGTCGGCGACGAGACGTTGGTTCAGCGGTGCCTCGCAGGGCGAGGGGCGCGCTCGGAGCTGCGCCGCGAGCCCGAGGCAAGACCGGACGGGCTGCGTGCGCGAGCCTACCGGTTGGTCGGTGTCGCCGTGGAATCCCCGCCGGCGGGTCCTGGCTCGCCTGCGCTCGCCGGCTGGTCGGCGGGCTGGTCCGCGGGCTGGTCCAGCCGCTCGTGCAGGCGCGTGCGCACCTGGTCCGGGGTGAGTTGCGCGCGCTGGCGCTGGTCTCGGGCGATGATGGCTCCCGTGGCGGCGACGCCGGCCAGCCCGGCGAGACCGAGCACCTTCCACAGCTTCATGACGAGGACTCCTTCGATGACCCAGAGCCAGCTGACCCTGACCGAGGCGGTCGACCTGACGCGCACCGGGGACCTCTGGTTGTTCAGGGGCAATTCAACCGCGGACCACGCGATCCGTCTGCTCACCAACGCGCCGGTGAACCACGTGGGCATGGCCGTGGTGCTCGCCGACCTGCCCCCGCTGATGTGGCACGCCGAGCTCGGCAAGGGGCTCGTGGACGTGTGGTCCGGCTCGCACCACCGCGGCGTCCAGCTGCACGACCTCCGAGCGGCGGTCGAGCAGTGGACCGGCCGGTACCACCAGGTCGCCTGGCTGCGCCAGCTCGACGCCGAGATCACCCGCGAGATGGAGGATGCGCTGCTGCGCACCATCGCCCGTCTGGACGGGACCCCCTTCCCCTCCACCGCTGCGCTGGCCGGCCGGTGGCTGCGCGGCCGAGTACGCCGCCGGGCCAGCGCCGAGCTGACCTACTGCGCCGAGGTGGTGGCCGCGACGTACACCGCGATGGGGCTGCTCCCCGACGACCGCCCCACCAACTTCTACGACCCCGGCAAGTTCTGGTCCGGCGACAACCTCGACCTGCTCCGTGGTGCGCGGCTGGGGCTGGAGGTCCGGGTCGTCACGTGATCGCCCGTCCACAGCCGGTCTGATCGACAGGTGCCAGGCGTCCGGGGAGCCGCTACCTTCGTCCCAGCGTGTCTCGGAAGGGGGGTTCGGATGCCGGTGGGTCGCCCGATCGTCGCGCTCCTCCTCGCCGCGGTGCTGGCGCTTGGTGCCGGCTGCAGCGGCGACACCGTCGCCGCTCCCCCGGTCTCGCCGTCGGTGAGCCCGAGCGCCACGGTGTCGTCCAGCCCCTCGTCGGACCCGAAGCCTGAGTCGGCGGAGGAGTTCATTCGTCGGTGGGTGCGGGCCGGTACCGCCATGCAGAACAGCGGTCGTACGGCCGCATACCGTCGGATGGTCGCTCCGTGCGTCTCCTGCCAGGGCTTCGCGGACCGAGTCCAGAGCTACTACCGTGCCGGCGGATTCATTGACACTGATGGCTGGGTCATCACATCCATTGCCGCAACGGATGAAGGCAGCAGGCGCTCGCCCGTTTTCATCCTCGATGTGGACTCCCAGCCAACTCAGTACCGTGAGACAGCCAGCGGGAGTCTGAAGCACCTCCCGGGCGGACCAACGAGTTTCCGCGTAACACTGGAACGGCGTCCGCAGTACTGGCTCGTCTCCGAGCTCTTCGAGTTGCCAACATGAGAGCGCCCGCGCGTCTCATACTTCTGGGCTCCCTGACCCTCGTGTGGGTCGTCGCGATACCGGCGTCGCCCGCCTCCGCCGGGTGCAGCGCCGACGGCGACCTCTACCAAGCGGAGGTTGGCTGCTACTACACCGGCGACCAGGTCCGTGCGGCGTACGGCTCCGGCGACGGCGCGACCTGGAGCA
>NZ_DAOMFK010000280.1:0-2952 GCF_035429765.1 Nocardioides sp.
GGCATCTGCAGCAACGACGCCGAGGCCTACCCCGAGGACCGGCCCGCCCGGCTCGCCGAGCAGGCCGAGCGGGCCGGCTGGACCTTCCCTTACCTGGTCGACGAGAGCCAGGAGGTGGGCCGGGCCTTCGCGGCGGCCTGCACGCCGGACTTCTTCCTCTACGACGCGGCCGGCCGGCTGGCCTACCGAGGGGCCATGGACGGCTCGACCCCCGGCAACGGCGTACCGGTCACCGGGGAGCTGCTCGACGACGCGGCCCGCCGGGTCCTTGCCGGCGAGCCCGTGCCCGAGCCGCACCGGCCCAGCATGGGCTGCTCGATCAAGTGGCGCGAGTGACCGGGCGCTGGGTCGGCGTCGACCTCCTGCTCGTCTCGGTCTTCGCCGTCGTGGGCCGGCTCAGCCACGCCGAGTCCCTCACGCCGGCCGGGTGGTGGCAGACCGCGTGGCCGTTCCTGGTGGGGGCGCTGCTCGGGCACGCGCTGCTGGCCGTGCTCCGCCGTCCACCGGGCGGGGTGGTGGCCGGCGCCGTCGTGGCGGTGGTGACCGTGGTGGCCGGGATGCTGCTGCGCCGGGTCGCCGACCAGGGCACCGCGCCGGCGTTCGTGGTCGTGGCGCTGGTGGTGCTGTCCCTCCTGCTCGTGGGAGCCCGGCTGGCGGCCCACCTGGCCGGGCGGCTGACGGACCGTGGCCGGCACGGGTCGACGAGCGCCTCGCTCCGCTGACCGCTGTCGCCGGGCAACGAGCGGGCAGCGTTACCTGGCGTCGGGATCGGGCTGGTGGACGCCGAAGACGTTGCCCTCGGTGTCCAGGAAGTAGCCCTGCCAGGCCATCCCGGTCAGGGCGTGCTTGGGCAGCGCCACCGTGCCGCCCGCCTCGAGGATCTTCGCGGCCGTGGCGTCGAAGTCGCCGGTGCCCATCGTCAGGACCGCCCCCGCGACCGTGGCGCCCGGGGCCGGGTTGGGTCCCTGCCGCTGCATGACGGCGCCGTTGATGCCGGGCTGGTCGTCGGCGCCGGTGATCGCGCCGAAGTACGGCATCCCGGCGAACTCCCCCCAGTCCTGGAACTCCCAGCCGAACACCGCCCGGTAGAACTCGACGGCCCGCGGGACGTCCTCGGCGTGGATCTCGAAGTGGATGACGCGCGACATGGTGTTCTCCCGTCGGTTCGTCGGCGGCCCGGGTCCGTCGGCGGCGCGGGCTGCCCGTGGCCCCCCACGTTGCCGGGCGTCGGCCCGGCTGGCAAGGTGCCAGGATGCGCACGCTGTACGACGCCGCCGGCGGCCAGGACGGGCTGCGTCGCCTCGCACATGCCTGGCATGAGCGGATGATGGCCGGCGAGACGACCCGGCACCCGTTCAGCCACGGCTTCCACCCCGAGCACACCGACCGGCTGGCGGCGTACTGGGCCGAGGCCCTCGGCGGCCCACCCGCCTACACCTCGGCCCACGGGGACGAGTCCACGGTCGTGCGGCTGCACAGCGGCAACGGGTCGCACCCCGAGCTGGACCGGCTGGCGATCGCCTGCTTCGACCAGGCCCTCGTCGACTGCGGGCTGGACGCCGACGACGTGCTGCGGCAGGCGTTGCACGACTACTTCGCGTGGACCACCACCACGACCCTGGCGCGCTACGAGGAGTCCGCCGACGACGTCCCGGACGGTCTGGTGCTGCCGCACTGGTCCTGGGACGGCCTGCAGCGGTGACCGGCTCCCTGCTGGTCCGCCGCGCCCGGCTGGTGCCGGTGGGCCGGCCGGCGGCCCACGCCGGGCCCGTGGACGTGCTGGTCCGCGACGGGGTGGTGGTCGCGGTCGCCCCCGAGCTCGACGACTCCGGGCACCCCGCGCTGGAGGCCGACGGCCGGTGGCTGGCCCCCGGCCTGTGGGACCACCACGTGCACCTGGCCCAGTGGGCGCGGACGCGGCTCCGCCTCGACGTGTCCGGCACCGCGAGCCCCGCCGAGGTGGTCGCACGAGTCGCCGCGCGGCTCGCGGGGCAGCCGGAGGAGCCGGTCCTCGTCGGGTTCGGCTACCGCTCCGGGCCGTGGGACCGGCAGCCGACGGTGGCCGAGCTGGACGCGGTCGCCGGCCCCCGCCCGGTCGTGCTGATCAGCGGCGACGCGCACAACGGATGGCTCAGCTCGGCCGCCCTGGCGCTGCTCGGGGTGCCGGCGAGGCAGGGCGCGCTCGACGAGAACGACTGGTTCCCGGTGCTCGCCCGGCTCTCCGACCTGCCGATGGACCGGGCCGCCGACGAGCAGGCGTACGCCGCCGCGGTGGCCGACGCCGCCGCCAGGGGTGTCGTCGGCGTCACCGACATGGAGTTCGGCCGCGGGTACGTCGAGTGGCCCGAGCGCGTCTCCCGCGGCGTCAGGTCGCTGCGGGCCCGGCCCGCGACGTACCTCGACACGCTCGAGGCGGTGCTCGCCGCCGGCCTGCGCACCGGGCAGCCGCTGCCGGGAGGCGAGGGCCTGGTCACGATGGGGCCGCTGAAGATCATCTCGGACGGGTCGCTGAACACCCGGACGGCGTACTGCCACGAGCCCTACCGCGACGCCGCCGATCTCGACCTGCCGCGGGGGAAGCTCAACGTGCCGACCGACGAGCTCGTCGAGGTGCTGCGCCGCGCCCACACGCACGGCCTGTCGACGGCGGTGCACGCGATCGGGGACGCCGCCGTCAGCGCGGCGCTGGACGCGTACGCCGCCAGCGGGGCCCGCGGCAGCATCGAGCACGCGCAGCTGCTCGGTCCCGGCGACCCCTCCCGGATGGCCGCACTGGGCGTCACCGCGAGCGTGCAGCCCGCGCACCTCCTCGACGACCGCGACGTCACCCAGCGGTACTGGCCGGACCGGGCCGAGCGCTGCTTCGTGCTGGCCACGCTGTGGCGGGCCGGGGTGCGGCTGGCGCTGGGGTCCGACGCCCCGGTGGCCCGGCTCGACCCCTGGCTGGCGATG
>NZ_DAOMFK010000281.1:0-2927 GCF_035429765.1 Nocardioides sp.
GCGCGAACGCCAGGACCTGCTCGCCGGCGGCCAGCGGGCCGAGCAGCTCCGCCCGCTGCTCGCGGGAGCCGGCCGCGGCCACCACGCCGCCGGCCAGCACCACCGAGGTGAGGAACGGCTCGGGAGCAAGCACCCGGCCGAGCTCCTCGGCGACGATGCCGACCTCGACCGGTCCGGCGCCGACGCCGCCGTCCTCCTCGGCGAACGGCAGGCCGAGCACGCTCATCCGCGCCAGCCGGCCCCAGAGGGCCTCGTCGAAGCCGGGGTCCTCGGCGACCCGTCGGCGGCGCGCCTCGAAGTCGGCGTACGTCGTGCCCAGCAGCCCGCGCACCGCCTCGCGCAGCGCCTGCTGCTCGTCGTCGTAGGTGAAGTCCATCCCGACCGCCTCTCAGAGTCCCAGGATCGTGCGCGCGATGATCTGGCGCTGGATCTCGTTGGAGCCGCCGTAGATCGAGGCCTTGCGCAGGTTGAGGTAGAGCGGCGTCGCCCTCGTCGCCCACTCCGGCAGCTCGGAGCCCTCACCGGCGCCCGAGGCCAGCGAGGCGGGCCCGGCCAGGTCCACCACCAGCTCGCTGACGGCCTGCTGCAGCTCGCTGCCCCGGAGCTTGAGCACCGACGAGGCCGGGTGCGGCTTGCCGTCGGCCGAGTGGGCGGCGACGCGCAGGGCGGTGAGCTCGAGCGCGAGCAGCTGGTTCTCCAGCTCGGCGACCCGCGCCGCCACCAGCGGCTCGGCCAGCAGGTCGCCTCCCGGCGCCTGGCGGGCCCACTCCTTGGCCCGGACCAGGACCCGCTTGGTGGCGCCCACGGGGGCCACGCCGACGCGCTCGTTGCCGAGCAGGAACTTCGCGTAGTCCCACCCCGCGTTCAGCTCGCCGACGAGGTTCTCGGCGGGCACCCGCACGTCCTCGAACCACACCTCGTTGACCTCGTGACTGCCGTCGATCAGCTCGATCGGAAGGACGGTGACCCCGGGCGAGGTCATGTCGATGAGCAGGAAGGAGATGCCGCGCTGCTTGCGGGCCTCGGGATCGGTGCGGACCAGGCAGAAGATCCAGTCGCCGTACTGGCCCAGCGTGGTCCACGTCTTCTGGCCGTTGACGACGAAGGTGTCCCCGTCGCGCACCGCGGTCGTGCGCAGCGAGGCGAGGTCGGAGCCCGCGTCGGGCTCGGAGAACCCCTGCGACCACCAGATGTCGAGGTTCGCGGTCGCCGGGAGGAACCGCTCCTTGAGCTCCTGGGAGCCGAACGTGGCGATCACCGGCCCCACCATGGAGGTGTTGAACGCGAGGGGTGCGGGAACGCAGGCCCGCTGCATCTCCTCGTGCCACAGGTGGTGGCGCAGGCTGGACCAGCCCCTGCCGCCCCACTCCACCGGCCAGTGCGGCACGGCGAGCCCGGCCGCGTTCAGCACCCGCTGGGACCGCACGAACTGGTCCTTGGTCAGCTCGCGCCGGTCGGCCACCGCGTCACGGATGTCCTGGGGCACCTGGGTGGTGAAGAACTCCCGCATCTCCTCGCGGAACGCGGCATCCTCCGGGGACAGCTGGAGCTGCATCGGCGTACCTCCTCCTGGTGCGCCCATCATGGACTGTGGGGGTGGCGGTGGTGCGTGGGGGTGTGCTCGGGGTCTGTTGGTTTCCCCGGGCGGGGAAACCCGCACCCGTCGGGGGTTGCTTCCCGTGCGAAGTGAGAGTTTGCCGGGCGCGGAGTGACGAGTAGGGCTGATGGAGCGGCGGTCAGAGCCGGAACCGGGCGGCCACCTCGCCGCAGAGGGCGTCGTCGACCCGGGCCTGCACCGAAGGCGAGAGCGGCGGCAGCGCGTCCCGGGGGAACCAGCCGACGTCCGTGCACTCGTCGTCGGCCACGTACGGCTCGCCCTCCAGCCACGTGCACAGGAACGTGTGGTTGAGGTAGGTGGCGACGTCCCCGTTGGGATGGAGGATCGGGGGGGTCGCGTCGACCCCCGCCAGACGGTCCACCCGGATCCGTACCCCGGTCTCCTCCATCGCCTCCCGCACCGCCGCCGCGGCCGGCTCCTCCCCGGGCTCCACGATGCCGCCGACCGGAGCCCACTCGCCGTCGTCCGCGCGGAGCACGAGGAGAAGATCCTCGCCACGGAGCACCACCGCGGTGATGCCTGGCAGCCACAGCTCCGCGGTCCCGACGTGCGCGCGCAGCCGTCGGATGAACTCGGGGACCGGCATGCCCCGAGCGTACGTGCCGCCCTCGTGACCGGCCGGCTAGCCGACCAGGACCGGCCGCGCCGACAGCACGCGGAGCGCCACCGGGTCGCCGGGGACGGTAAGGGTCTGGGGGATCGGCGTCCACGGACCGCCGTTGACCGAGTACCGCCCGGAGTAGACCGTGTCCACGCGCGGGTGGACCGTCACGTCCGCGTCGCGGTAGGTGTGGGTCACCTCCAGGTCGGGGTACGCCGCGCCGGGGCTCGCGGTCCGCTCCGCCCCGCCGTCGTCCCCCTCGCCCGCCCAGTGCCACAGGTAGCCGCCCGGGGTGGCCTCGATCTCCACCCGCTGCCCCAGCAGCGTGACCGTCTGCGTCGTCGGGGCGGTGTTGGTGGTGTAGAAGTTGGTCGCCAGGTTGACCAGCGTCTCGCCGCCCGGCGGCTCCACCACCAGCTCGGACCTCGGCCAGCTCAGCCTCCTCATCGCGTCGAACACCAGCGCCGGGGTGATCGCTCCCAGCTCCCCGGCCTCACCCGAGGTCAGGCACGCCACCCCGTAGAGCCCCCGCGGACCGCCGGCCGGGGTGCGGTAGATGTTGTACAACGTGCCGGGCACCCCGGCCGCGTTCACACAGCTCACCGGGTTGTAGCAGACCCCGCCCGGGCCGTCGTCCTTGCACTGCTGCTCGATGCTCCAGGTCGCGCCGTCGCCGGAGCCGTACGCCGCACGGACCTGGTCGCCGGT
>NZ_DAOMFK010000282.1:0-2912 GCF_035429765.1 Nocardioides sp.
GCCGGGCGGTGGGTGCCGCCGCTGACGGTGGCTCGACCCGGGGCGCGGTGGCCTGGGTCGGCGTCACCGCGACGGTTCCGGCCGGCTCGGGGCCGTCCGAGGTGGGCACGTCCTCGAACACCGTCGGCAGGCGTGGCACGAGGCCGGCCAGAGCCCCTGCCTCGCGCGCGACGAGCGTGGTGAAGAGGTCGGGCAGCGCGGCGGTCATCCCGTCACCAGCTCCAGGTAAGCGGCCCGGCGGCGGGGGGTGAGCGCCAGGATGTCGGCCTCCCGCCACCCGTAGGCACGCGCCAGCAGGTGCACGTCGCGCAGGGTGCGCCGCGCCCAGGCGGCGACCTCGCTCCAGACGAACCCGGCGACGTCGAGCACCTCGGACCAGGTGTGCCCGCACTCCGCGCACGCGAGCCCGAGCTGGATCCGGGCGGCGGGGTCGGCGGCCACGACCTCCTCGGCCACCCGGTCGAGCAGGGCCGCCGGCGCGCCTCCGTCCGTCGAGCCGGCGGTCCGCGTCACGCACCGTTCCAGCAGCCGCGCACCGGCGTTCTCGAGCGTCCCCTCGCCCAGCACGGCGAGGACGTCGGCACTGGTCGGTGGGCGCACGGTCGCGGCGCAGGAGTCCATGACCATCTCCCGCACGACTGTCCCGGCAGGCGGTAGCGACCCCAGCAGTCGCGACACGTCGAAGGACACGTCGAGCTCCTCGTCGCACGCCGGGCAGCTGCCGAGAGCCTCGATGTGGTCGCCGAAGAGCGTCACGCGCAGCTTCAGCAGCGAGACGTCGCGCTCGCCGAGCGTCAGCCCCGCCAGCTCGTCGGCCGAGGCACCCGGGTGCGCGGCGCGAAGCAGGACGAGGGCGCGCCGCGTCGGCGACGCGCCCAGACCCTGCTCCCACGCGTCGATGAGCGCGTCCACCGTCGGTGCCCCCATGTCGACGCCGACCGATCAGGTGGGCTCGGTGAACGTGGGCTCGCTCGGCTCGGGCACGTCGTAGTCGCGCTCCCAGCCCTCGTTCTCCAGCTTGAGGTGCTGGATGGCCACGGCGTTGGCGTTGGCGTCGAGGTCGGGCAGCGACTGGTACTCCGACACCCAGCAGCGGAACACCTTGTAGGCGATCGCCAGCTGGCCGGCCTCGTTGTAGACCTCGAGCGTGATGTCCTTGCGGAAGTCCTTGAGGGAGACCTCCGCGCCGAGACCGGACCCGAAGTTCCAGACCTTGTTGGCCCACTGCTCGAAGTCGCGGTCGTGGGTGACGCCGCGCTCGATGGTGATCGCGTCGTACTCGGTGCGGCCCGGCGACTTCCGGCTGCTCGACGGGTCGCCCCCCTCGCGGTGCTTGACCACCTCCGTGGTCCGTTTGAGGCCACCCACCTTGCTGACGCCCGCGACGTACCGCCCGTCCCACTTCACCCGGAACTTGAAGTTCTTGTAGGGGTCGAAACGCTGGGCGTTCACACTGAACTGAGCCATCTCTCGCCCCTCCTACGCCTGGATCTGCCCGGCGAGCTGCTGGATCGTGATCACGACGAACTCCGCGGGCTTGAGCGGGGCGAAGCCGACCAGGATGTTGACGATGCCGAGGTCGATGTCGTTCTGGGTGGTCGTGTCCTTGTCGCAGCGCACGAAGTAGGCCTCCTGCGGCGTGCGGCCCTGGAACGCGCCCTGGCGGAACAGGTTGTGCATGAACGACCCGAGGTTGAGCCGGATCTGCGCCCAGAGCGGCTCGTCGTTCGGCTCGAACACGACCCACTGGGTGCCGCGGTAGAGGCTCTCCTCGATGAACAGCGCGGTCCGCCGGACGGGCACGTACTTCCACTCCGAGGCCAGCCGGTCGTCGCCCTGCAGGGTGCGGGCACCCCACACGACACGGCCGGCGGCCGGCATCGTCCGCAGGCAGTTGACGCCGAGCGGGTTCAGCTCGCCGTTCTCCGCGTCGGTCAGCGGGACGCTGAGCTCGGGCACGCCGACCAGCGTCGCCGCCATCCCGGCCGGTGCCTTCCAGACGCCGCGCTCGGTGTCGGTGCGGGCCATCACGCCGGCGACGGCGCCGCACGGGACGAAGGCGTCGACCTGACCGCCGCGCAGCGGGTCGGGCTGACGCAGCCGCGGGAAGTACAGGGCGGCGTTCTTGCTCGTCGTCCCGAGCCCGGCCACCCCTGCCTTCGCCGCGTCCTTGTCGACCCATGTCGTCGGCGGGTCGACCAGCAGCATGGCCCGGCGCTTCTCGCAGTACGCCGCGGCGGCGGTCACCACGGTCTGGTCGACGTCGCCGCCCTCGAGGTACGGCGGGAGGCACAGCAGGTTGAACAGGTCGGCCTTGCGCAGGGCGTACAGCCCGGCCTTCGCCTGCTCCTTGCCCGGACCGGTGAAGTCGATGGCCTCCAGCAGGCCGCCGTCGGACCCCAAGCCTGACCCCTCGACCTTCGCGTTCGTGGCGGGCTGGTGGTCGGCCCACACGTCGCTCTGGCCGGTGGCGAGGTCTGCAGATGCGGCCGGTCGGGTCGCGGGCAGCGCGGAAGGATCGGCCACCCGCACCAGGCGCGACTCGTTGGCCAGCACCTTGTCGACGCGGCGGACGTGCCCCGGCGCGACCGAGAGGTTGCGGTGCTGCTCCACCAGGCCGGTGAGCCCGTCGCGCACCGCGAGGTTGAACAGGTCCGCCGCGCCGCCCGCGACGTCGTGGTCGACCCGCGCCCGCAGCTGGTTGCCCCAGGCGCCCGGGCTGACCGCCTCGAGGTCGATGCCGACGTCGAGGCTCGCCCGGTCGTGCGGAGTGGCGCCGGCGACGGCGTCGTTGGCGGCGTCGGTGACGCTGGCGACCGAGACGGTGCTGGCGGCCTCGGCTGCGTCGGCCACTGCGTCGGCCGCGGACTTGTCCGGGTCGGTGGTGTAGGTGTCGGCCTTCGCGCGGCAGG
>NZ_DAOMFK010000283.1:0-2903 GCF_035429765.1 Nocardioides sp.
GGACCTGCTGGCGTTGGTCCGGATCGACCGGGCCTCGGTGTGGCGGGCCGTGCCGATGCGGCGCGGCCTGATGGTCCTCGCCGTCGGCCCCGGGCTGGTCGCCCTGGCCGGCAACCTCGAGTGGACCATGATGACGATCCTGCCCGGGCTGGTCGCCTCCGGCGCGGCGCTGCTCTTCGGCGTCAACGCGTGGTGCCTCGACGGCCGCGGGACGCTGTGGCGTGAGAGCGTCCCGGCCCACCCCGAGACGGTGTTCGCCGCACGCGCCGCGGTGCTCACCGAGTGGCTGCTGGTCGCCTCCGGCATCACCGTGGTGCTCGGCTCGCTGCGCGCGGGGCTGCCCGAGCCGCACGAGCTCGCCGCCCTGCTGTGCACGTGGGTGGTGGTCACCGTGCAGGTGGTGGGCGCCTCGCTGCGCTGGTCCCACGCCAGCCCGTTCTCGGTCGACCTCCGCTCGGCCCGTGCGACCCCGGCCCCGCCGATGCTGATGGTCGCCTACTCCGCCCGGCTCGCCGTGAGCACCACGCTGACCGGCATGGTGTTCTCGCTGATGGCCCGGCTGCCTGCCTGGAACCTCTCGGTCGCCCTGGCCATCCCGTTCCTGGCCTGGTCGCTGGTGCGGCTGTTCTGGGTCCGCCGCGACTGGCTGGACCCCGTGCAGCGGGCCCGCGTCGTGGTGACCGTGGCGGCCTGACCCCCCGCGCCTGCGGGAGGGCCCCGCGGCTAGGGTCGGGCCATGGATGACAGCGGCCGACGCGTGCTGATCACCGGTGCGGCCTCCGGTCTGGGCGCCGCTCTGACCCGGGCGTTCCGGGACCGCGGGGACGACGTGCTCGCCACCGACCGGACGGTGACCGGGCCGGAGCCGGTCGACCTGGCCCTGGACGTCACCTCGGACACCGACTGGGCGGCCGCCCTGGTCGAGGTGGAGCGGCGCTGGGGCGGGCTGGACGTGCTCGTCAACAACGCCGGGGTCGCCGGCGGCGGCCGGCTGGACGTCGCCACCCTCGAGGAGTGGCGCTGGCTCACCGAGATCAACCTCTTCGGCGTCGTGCGCGGGCTGCGCACCTTCGTGCCCCTGCTCAAGCGGCAGGGCTCCGGGCTGGTGGTCAACATCGCCTCACTGGCCGGGTTGGTGCACCCGGCCGGGATGGCCTCCTACAACGCCGTGAAGGCCGGGGTCGTGGCGCTCACCGAGACCGCCGGCCACGAGCTGGCCGGGTACGGCGTCCGCGTCGCCGTGGTCTGCCCGTCGTACTTCCGCACCAACCTGGTCGAGTCGATGACCGGGTCGGACCAGCTGGTCGGGGAGGTGATCGGCCGGCTGGTGGCGGCCTCCAGCCTGACCGCCGACGACATCGCGCGGGCGGTGCTCGAGGGGCTGGACGCGGGCGAGGAGCTGATCGTCCCCGACGAGCCTGCGCGCGCGGCCTGGGAGCTGAAGAACCGGGACCGGGCGGCGTACGACGCCGTCATGCGGGCGCAGGCCGCGAAGCTGCAGGAGGTCTGAGATGACGCAGGCGAAGGACGCCGGCAACCCGGCCGCCGAGGTCCGCAAGGAGGACGCCTTCGCGGTGCAGGCGGTGGCCGCCTGGCTGCGCGAGCACGCGGCCGAGCCGTTCCGGGCCGACCTGGAGGGGGTGCCGGAGGTGCGCCAGTTCGCCGGTGGCGCCTCGAACCTCACCTACCTGCTGCGCTACCCCCGACGGGACCTGATCCTGCGGCGGCCGCCGGCCGGGGTGAAGGCCAAGAGCGCCCACGACATGCGTCGCGAGCACGACATCCAGGCGGCGCTCAAGCCGGTGTTCCCGCTGGTCCCGGCCATGGTCGGGTTCTGCGACGACCCCTCGGTGGTCGGCTCGGACTTCTACGTCATGGAGCGGCTGGAGGGAACCATCCTGCGGCGCGACCTGCCCTGGGACCTGACCGACGAGCAGGTCTCCACGCTGTGCGGCCGAGCGTGGGACGTGCTGATGGACCTGCACTCCGTCGACGTGGCGGCGGCGGGTCTCTCCGGGCTCGGCCGGGGGGAGGGGTACGTCGCCCGCCAGGTGGGCGGCTGGACCCACCGCTTCGAGCACGCCCGCACCGAGGACACCGGTGACTGGTCCGACATCACCGTGTGGCTCGACGCCCACCAGCCCCCCGACGTCGCGGCGCGGCTGATCCACAACGACTTCCGCTTCGACAACCTGGTCCTCTCGCCCGACGACCCGATGCGGGTCGTCGGCGTGCTGGACTGGGAGATGGCCACCGTGGGCGACCCGCTGATGGACCTCGGCGGGGCGCTGGCCTACTGGGTCGAGGCCGGGGACGACGACTACTTCCAGGGCTTCCGCCGGCAGCCCTCCTCCGCGCCCGGCATGTGGACGCGTGCCGAGATCGTCGAGCGCTACTGCGACCGGATGGGCTTCGCGATGACGCCCGAGCGGTGGCGGTTCTACGAGGTCTTCGGGCTGTTCCGGCTCGCAGTGATCGCGCAGCAGATCTGGTACCGCTACGCCCGCGGGCAGACCACCAACCCGGCGTACGCCGTCTTCGGTCCGGCGGTCGGCTACCTGGAGACCCGCTGCCGGCACCTGGTGACCTCCTGATGGGGGTGCTGGTCCTGGTGCGGCACGGACAGGCCTCCTTCGGCGCCGACGACTACGACGTGCTGTCGCCCTCGGGCTGGCTGCAGTCGCGGGTGCTCGGCCGCTGGCTGGCCGAGCGCGACCTCCGCCCGGACGTGGTGCTGCACGGCCGGATGCGCCGGCAGCGGGAGACGGCGCAGGGACTGGCCGAGGCGGCCGGCTGGGCGCTCACCCCCGAGGAGGACCC
This sequence comes from Nocardioides sp., assembly GCF_035429765.1. GTDB lineage: Bacteria > Actinomycetota > Actinomycetes > Propionibacteriales > Nocardioidaceae > Nocardioides. The sequence goes on from NZ_DAOMFK010000283.1 coordinate 2,821, forward strand.
CGGGTGGGACGAGTTCGACCACCTCGGGGTGGTCGCCGCCTACGCCGCGCCCGACGCGGTCCCCGCCGGTGGGTCCGGCGGCC
>NZ_DAOMFK010000284.1:0-2849 GCF_035429765.1 Nocardioides sp.
GGTCGCGGCGGCGCTGGTGGCAGTGGTGCTGCGCGCCGCCCGACGGCACGGGGCGCCGCTGGCCCCCGACCTGCCCGGGATCCGTGCCGCCGGGCACGCCGCCGTCCCGCTGCTCATCCGCACCCTCACCCTGCGCGCTGCGCTGATCGTCACGACGTACGCCGTCGTGGTCGGCTCGGCCACCGGCAGTGCCGAGCTCGCCGCCCACCAGCTGGCCTTCACCGTGTGGACGTTCCTGGCCTTCGTGCTCGACTCGATCGCCATCGCCGCCCAGGCGCTCACCGGTCGTTACCTGGGGGCCGGGGATGCGGCCACCACCCGGGCGGTGACCCGGCGGATGCTGGGCTGGGGCGTGGTCAGCGGGCTGGTCACCGCCCTCGGGCTGGGGGCGCTGGCCCCGTGGCTGGGTCGGCTGTTCACCACCGACGCGGCGGTGCTGGACCTGCTGGTGCCGGTGCTCGTCGTCGCGGCGCTGGGTCAGCCGCTGGCCGGTCTGGTGTTCGTGCTCGACGGAGTCCTGATCGGGGCGGGCGACGGGACCTACCTCGCCTGGGCCGGACTCGCGGTCCTGGCCGTCTACGCGCCCGCGGTCCTGGTGGTCGCCGCGACCCTCGGCAGCCTGACCGGCATCTGGGCGACCTTCTGCGTGGTGTTCATGGGTGCTCGCGCGGCCGTCCTGCTGCGCCGGGAGCGCGGTGAGGCCTGGCTGGTCACCGGTGTGCGCTGAGCGTCCGGGTTGCTAGCGTGGCACCGTGACCGAGGTACCGGTGACGATGCAGGCCTGGGCGGTGCCCGAGCCGGGGCCGCTGGACACCACGCCGCTGCGCCAGGTGACCCGGCCGGTGCCCGAGCCGGGGCCGGACGAGGTCCTCGTCCGCGTCGACGCGTGCGGGGTGTGCCGCACCGACCTGCACGTGACCATGGGCGACCTCCCGGTGCACCGGGAGGCCGTCGTCCCGGGGCACGAGGTCGTCGGCAGGGTGGTGCGACGCGGCGCGGACGCCACGCGGTTCTCGCCCGGGGAACGGATCGGGATGGCCTGGCTGCGGCGTACCTGCGGGCGCTGCCGGTTCTGCCGGTCGGGCCGGGAGAACCTCTGCCTCGAGCCGACCTTCACCGGCTGGGACGCCGACGGCGGCTACGCCGAGTACGCCGTGGTGCCCGAGGCCTTCGCCTACCGGATCCCCCCGCAGTTCGACGACCTCACCGCCGCACCGCTGCTGTGCGCCGGGATCATCGGCTACCGCGCCCTGGAGCGGGCGGCGGTCCCGCCGGGCGGCCGGCTCGGCCTCTACGGTTTCGGCGGCTCGGCCCACCTCACCGCCCAGCTCGCGGTGGCCCGCGGGATCACCGTGCACGTGCTGACCCGATCGGCCTCCGCCCGGGCGCTGGCCCGGAGCCTGGGGGCGGCCTCGGCCGGCGACGCCTACGACAGCCCGCCCGAGCTGCTGGACTCAGCGATCCTGTTCGCCCCCGTCGGCGACCTGGTCCCGACGGCGCTGGCGGCCCTGGACCGCGGCGGGACGCTGGCCGTCGCGGGCATCCACCTCTCCGACATCCCCGTGCTGCGCTACCAGGAGCACCTCTTCCAGGAGCGACGGCTGCTCTCGGTCACCGCCAACACCCGCGCCGACGGCGAGGCGTTCCTCGCCGAGGCGGCGCGGATCGGGATCCGGGTGCACACCGTGCCCTACTCCTTCGCCGAGGCCGACCGAGCCCTGGTCGACCTCTGGGAGGACCGCATCGACGGCGCCGGCGTCCTGGTCCGGCCCCAGGTCCTCGGCCACTGAGCAGCCCCGCTGACACCGACGGCCCGCACCCCCAGGGGTACGGGCCGTCGGTGGTGCGCTGCCTGGGTCAGCCCGGCACGACGTTCAGCGACACGGTGGCCGACACGTCGTCGTGGAGCTTGACGGCGACCTGGTGGGCGCCCAGCGACCTGATCGGGTTGGTGACCACGATGGTGCGCCGGTCCACCGCCTCGCCGGAGGCCTTGCCGAGCGCGTCGGCGATCTCGGCGACGGTGACGGCACCGAAGAGGCGGCCGGAGGCTCCGGCGCGCACCTTCACCTCCACCGCGGCCGCCTCCAGCTTGGTCCGGATCTCGTCGGCGTGCTCGCGGTCGCGCACCGCGCGGGTGGCACGGGCCTTCTTGATCGACTCGACGGTCTTCTCGCCGCCGCGGGTCCAGCGGGTCGCCAGGCCGCGGGGCACGAGGTAGTTGCGGCCGTAGCCGTCCTTGACCTCGACCACGTCCCCGGGGGACCCGAGGCCGTCGACCTCCTGGGTCAGAATCAGCTTCACAGTCTCGGCTCCTCTCAGCGACCGGTGGAGGTGTAGGGGAGCAGGGCGACCTCGCGGGCGTTCTTGACCGCGATGGCCACGTCGCGCTGGTGCTGGACGCAGTTGCCGGTCACTCGCCGCGCGCGGATCTTGCCCCGGTCGGAGATGAACTTGCGGAGCAGCGCGGTGTCCTTGTAGTCGACACCGGTCGCCTTCTCCTTGCAGAACTGGCAAACCTTCTTCTTTGGCTTGCGAATCACTGCCTTGGCCATTGTGGTGCTTCCTTTCGCGAAGCCCGGCTCAGAGTGGGTACTGCGCCGGAATGGTAGGGGTGTTCGGGTGGGTGGACGGGCGCTGTGCGCCCGCCCGGTGGATCAGAAGGGGGGCTCCTCCGAGCTGACACCGGGAGGGCCCCACGGGTCGGCCGCGCCGCCTTGGGCCGGCCGGGCCTGCCCGCCGGTGCGGATCCCGACACGACCGACCCGCTCGCCCCCGGCCAGCCCCTCGCGGGCACGGGCATCGAGGCGCTCACGCCGACCGGCGCCAAGGCGCTGCTGGGGTCGCTC
>NZ_DAOMFK010000285.1:0-2775 GCF_035429765.1 Nocardioides sp.
CCTTCGACCGGGTGCTCGTGGACGCACCGTGCTCGGGACTGGGCGCGCTGCGACGCCGCCCGGAGTCCCGGTGGCGGCGCACCCCGGACGACCTGCGCACCCTGGTCCCGCTCCAGGAGGCCCTTCTCGGCGCGGCGCTGGAGTCGGTCCGGCGCGGGGGAGTGGTGCTCTACTCGACCTGCTCCCCGGTGCTGGCGGAGACGCAGGGCGTCGTGGCGGCGGTCCTGGCGAGCCGGGGGGACGTCGTCCTCGAGGACGTGGCCCCGCTGCTGCCCGGCGTACCCGACTGCGCAGGCCCGCTCCCGGGCACCGTCCAGCTCTGGCCGCACCGGCACCGTACCGACGCGATGTTCCTGGCGCTGCTGCGCCGGGCGTGACCGGCAGCGGACCTGACCCGCCGCCCCTCGCGCACTAGCGTGGGCCCATGCCCGCCACGCCGCCCGCCGTCGAGATCGAGGTCGCCGACAAGGTGGTGCGGGTGACCAACCCCGACCGGGTTTACTTCCCCGAGACCGGCGCCACCAAGCTGGACCTGGTCGAGTACTACCTGGCGGTGGGGGACGGCATCGTCAACGCGCTGTACGAGCGACCCTGCATGCTGCACCGGTTCCCGAGCGGCCTGGCCGGGGACAAGGTGCACCAGAAGCGCCTGCCGGCCGGCGCGCCGCCCTGGGTGGAGACGGTCCGGCTGCACTTCCCCCGGTGGAACCGCACGGCCGACGAGCTGTGCGTCACCGAGCTGGCCAGCGTCATCTGGGCGGTGCAGATGTCCACGGTGGAGTTCCACCCGTGGAACAGCCGCCGCGCCGACACCGAGTCGCCCGACGAGTGGCGCATCGACCTGGACCCGGGGCCGCTGTGCGACTTCGCCACCGTGCGCCGGGTGGCCCACGTCGCCCACGAGGTGCTCGACGAGCTCGGCGCGGTCGGCTTCCCGAAGACGAGCGGAGGTGCCGGGCTCCACATCTACGTGCGGATCCCGCCCGACCACGGCTTCTCCGACGTACGCCGAGCCGCCCTCGCCTTCGCCCGCGAGGTCGAGCGGCGCGCCCCCGACGACGTGACCACCACCTGGTGGCGCAAGAACCGCGACCCCCACCAGCTGTTCGTGGACTACAACCAGAACGCCCGGGACCACACCATCGCGGCGGCGTACTCCGTGCGCGGCGTCCCCGAGGCCCGGGTCTCGGCGCCGCTGGGTTGGGCGGAGATCGACGACGCCGATCCGCGCGACTTCACCCTCGCCACGATGCCGGCGCGCTACGCCCGCCTCGGCGACCTGCACGCCGATATCGACCGCTACCGCTTCGACCTTGCCCCGCTGCTGGCCTGGGCCGACCGGGACGAGAAGGACACCCGAGGGTCGGACGCCTAGACTCAGCGCCCGTGGGCATCCAGATCACCCCGAGCATCCTCAACGCCGACTTCGCGCACCTGGGGGAGGAGGTCGCCCGGATACCCGGCGCCGACTGGGTGCACGTGGACGTCATGGACAACCACTTCGTGCCCAACCTGACCTTCGGGCCGACCATGGTCGAGGCGCTCTCCCGGGCGACCTCCGTCCCGCTCGATGCCCACCTGATGATCGAGGACCCCGACCGCGAGGCGATGGCCTACGTCGAGGCCGGCTGCCGCTCGGTCACCTTCCACGTGGAGGCCGCCAAGGCTCCGGTCCGGCTGGCCCGGCAGCTCCGTTCCGCCGGCGTACGGGCAAGCATGGCGCTCAAGCCGGCCACCCCGATCGAGCCGTACGAGGACCTCCTGCCCGAGCTGGACACCGTGCTGGTGATGACCGTCGAGCCCGGCTTCGGCGGGCAGCCGTTCCTGGACCTCTGCCTGCCCAAGATCCGGCGTACCCGTGCGCTGATCGAGCGGCACGGCGGGCAGATCTGGCTCCAGGTGGACGGCGGGATCTCCCCGCAGACCATCGAGCGGTGCGCCGAGGCCGGCGCCGACGTCTTCGTGGCCGGCTCCGCGGTCTACTCGGCCGAGAACCCCGACGCGATGGTGACCCACCTGCGTGCCCTCGCTGAAGCGGCCTGCTCAGGCTGAGGCGTAGTCCCAGTACGGTGGAAGGACCACCTCCGTGACCGCGCGGCCCGGGAGGACGAGCCCCAGGTAGCCCGACAGCCCCTGACGTGCCCGGGGCGGGGGGAGCGGCCGGTGAGGTGCGCAGAGCGCGACCAGGAGCCCGTCGATCATCGCCTGCACGGCGTCCAGGCCGGCACGGTCGAGCTGGTAGTCGACGCTGAGGGCCAGCAGGGCGCGATCCTTGGCCCGCGCGCCGGACAGGATCGGTTCCAGGGACGGCTCGCTCCGCCAGAGCTCGAGCCAGCCCTGCCAGCAGCGAGCGTCGATCACGTCGTCGGGCTCCGCAGGCAGGAACGCCATGGGACCCTCCGTGCGGGCCCGGCCGCTGATGTAGGCGTGCCGGGCCCGCCCCGTGCGGCGCACGACCACACCGAGCAGACGTTCCTTGCTGGTGTAATGGTGGTGCAGCGAGGCCGGGCTGACGCCGCAGACCCGGCCGATCGCCCGCATGGTGAGCCCCTGGATGCCATCCTCCGCGATGATCTGGTTGCACGCGGCGGTGACCGCACCAGTACGGCTGTCGGTGTCGAGACGCATCGGCATGCGCCCAGTGCAGCAACGGTCCGACCTCGGCGCACGCGCCGCTCCACAGCGGGTCCCACGCCAGCGTGTGCGGAGTCGGCTGTGGACAGATTCCGGTGCGGCCCCCGTCGCGGCACCCCGGTCGCGGCACCCGCCGCGGCC
>NZ_DAOMFK010000286.1:0-2775 GCF_035429765.1 Nocardioides sp.
GCACCGGGACCAGGGTCCCCTCGCGGCGGCGCCGGTGCCGGGACGCAGGAACCGGCGCGGGTCGCGGGGCCTGTCCCGCGGCGGGAGGGGGCGCGACGGCCTCGGCCGTGCCGTCGGGGTGGATCGCCAGGTGGGTGACCACCCCTCGTGCGTCACGCACGGTCACGCCGACCGGTCGGCCCAGCGGGGTGGCGATCTCCTCGGCCACCCGGCGCAGCGCGGCGAGGTACCGGTCCTCCCGCGACCCGGGGCCGCCCACCCGCTCGCCGTCGAGCAGGACCAGGCCGTCCCGCAACGCGAGCTCCACCCAGGGCTGCGGCCCGGGGACGTCCGGTGTCTCTCCCGCCGTACCGGCCACCACGCACGCTCCTCCCCCTGGGACGCGGCCTGGGGTCACCGGGAGTTCGCCGTGCCGAGCCGAGCCCCCCCGCGCCGCGTCCGAGTGAGGCCGATCCTCTCGCGACCTGGGGCCTCCGGCAATGCCGACCCGTCGCTATTTACCCGGGGGGGGTCGGGGCAAACTGCGACGGGTCAGCGGGAACACTGCGACGGGTCAGCCGACGGTCACCTTGATCTCGTTGGAGGTCGCCCCGGAGTCGCTGTCCTTCATCCGGAACCGGTTGACCCCGCTCTGCCCGGTCTGGACGTAGGTGGAGAAGGAACCGCCGGACACGGAGGCGGTCACGGGGAAGTCGCCCCACTGGCCGGCCTGGAACCGCTGCACCACCAGGATCGCGCCGTCGCCGCCCGGGTAGCTGCCGCTCAGGTCGATGCGCTGCATCGGCCCGACCGCGGTCTGGCCGGCGGTCAGGGTGATCTGGGTCGCCGGCGAGGACGACGTACGGGGACCCGGCCGGGGAGAGGCCGCGCTGCTGCTGGCGCCGGGCGAGGAGGTGGTCTTCTCCGGCGGCGGGAGGTACATGCTCTCCTCCGACGTCGAGCCGGCGCTGCTGCTGCCGCCGTCGAGGCCGACCGTCCGCGCGACGAACAGCGCGCCGAGGCCCAGGACGAGCCCGACGGCGAGCCCCACCCCGACCAGCGCCAGCAGGCCGGACAGGACAGGACGTTCGCGGCGTTCGACCACGCCTCACACCTCCACACTGGGAACCCGAGCGCCGGCCCACGACGTGGGGCCGGCACCGTCCATTGTCCCGGATCGACCCAGCCGAGGCGACACGGGCTCCGCCGCGCCGGGATCAGGCGGAGACCAGGATCCGGGCGCCGCGCCTCGGCACGCTGGTGATGTTGCGCACCTTGGGCTCGTCGTGGCCGGCTGCGGTCACGTCGTACGCCGTGAACACCTCGCGCAGCACCGCGACCGCCTCCATCAGCGAGAAGCTGGCGCCGATGCACCGGCGTACGCCGCCGCCGAAGGGGATCCAGGTGTTCGCCGGTGGGCTCTGGCCGAGGAACCGCTCGGGCCGGAACACCTCGGGGTCGGGGTGGTTGTCGGGGCGGCTGTGCGCGATCAGGATCGAGGTGGCGACGGTGACGCCGGCCGGGAGGTCCATGCCGGCGAGGGTCGCCGGCCGGACCAATGTGCGCACCACCATCGGGATCACCGGGTGCAGCCGCATCGACTCCTTCACCACCGCCTCCAGCCAGGCCTCGTCGCCGGTGCGCGCGGCCGTCCGCGCCCGCTCGCGCTGACGCGGGTCGCGGCCGACCTCGTAGAGCGCCCACGCGAGGGCGGTGGCGGTGGTCTCGTGGCCGGCGAGCAGCAGGGTGACCAGCTGGTCGCGCAGCTCGGGGTCGGTGAGCCGGTCGCCGCCGTCGTCGACCCGGATCAGCTGGGAGAGCACGTCGGTGCGGTCGGCCAGGTCCGGGGCGCGCCGCCTCTCGGCGATCTCGGCGTAGATCAGCCGGTCCAGGGCGTAGGCGGTCTCCACGGTGCGCTTCCAGACGCCGACGCGCTGCAGGGCCGGCCAGCCCCAGCCGAGCAGCACCGCGGGACTCACGTCCACGGTCCGGTTCACCAGCGGGCGCAGCTGCCGGAGCCGCTCCTCGTCGGTCACGCCGAAGACCACCCGGAGGATGACCTCGAGGGTCAGCGCGTTCATCCGGTCCAGCGACCGGAAGGGGACGTCGCGCTGCCAGGACCCCACCTCGGTCTTGGCGACCCCGGTGACGAGGTCCTCGTACCCGCGCAGCGCCTGGCCGCTGAACGCGGGCATCAGCAGCTTGCGGGCGCGCTTGTGCCCCGCACCGTCGAGGAGGAGCAGGGAGTGCTCGCCCATGATCGGCCCGAGGATGGCGTTGCCCTTGCCGGCGTGGAAGACCTCCGGGTCGCCGGCGAAGATCTCCCGGGCGTGCTCGGGGCGGGTGAACACCACGAGCGGACGGCCGCGGGGGATCACCCGGATGGTGAACACGTCGCCGTAGGTGCGGTGCGCCCAGGGGACGAACCGGTGGCGGAACCGCAGCAGCCCGGCGCTCTGCGCGAAGGCCGGCCACCGGGGGCCCGGGGGCAGCTGGCTGGTGTCGACCGGCGGAGGCCGGTGCCCGCCGAACGGGCGCATCCGCCGGAACCGTTCCTGGGTCAGTGCGGTGATCTCGTCCATGACCGTCCTCCCTGCCGCCATGCTAGGGCCGGGGTGGCTGGAGCGGCCCGGGCTCCAGACCGGTCACGGTGTGCACCGGGACCGGCTTCGCGGTGGCGTCGCCGCAGCTCAGCGGTCGCGGTACGCCGGGACCGGTGGCCACCCTGATCCTCCAGGCCCGACCGGCGGCGGCGAGCCGCACGTCGCCGTCGCGCGTCGCAGGCAGGTGGCGGAC
>NZ_DAOMFK010000287.1:0-2774 GCF_035429765.1 Nocardioides sp.
CGGGCGGCGGGGCGGAGCGCGCCGGCGTCCAGCCGCGCGGCGTACTCTTCGTCCTCGACGAGGCGGCGCAGGGCCCGCGCCCAGGTGCCGGGGTCGTGCCCCTCGACCAGCAGCCCGCTGACCCCGTCGTGGACCGCGGTGGTGAGGCCGCCGACCGCGGCGGCCACCACGGGCGTGCCGGCGGCCTGGGCCTCGATCGCCACCAGGCCGAAGGACCCGTTGTCCGACGGGACCGCGACCAGGGTGGCGGCGGCGTACCACCGGGCCAGGTCGGCCTGGGCGACCGGGGGAACGAAGCGGACCACGTCGTGCAGGCCCAGCTCACCGGCCAGCAGCGCCAGCGACTCCGGGTGCTCCAGGCCGCTCCCCGAGGGGCCGCCGACGACCGGGACGACCAGCCGGCCGCGGAGCCCGGGCGACTGCTCGAGCAGTACCGCGACCGCTCGGAGCAGGACGTCCGGGGCTTTCAGCGGCTGGATCCGGCCGGCGAACATCACCACCGCGGCGTCCGCCGGGAGGCCCAGGTCGGCACGGGCGCGAGCCCGCGAGGGCCACCCGAACACGGCGAGGTCCACGCCCGGGTGGACCACCTCGACCCGCCACGGCTCCGCGTCGTAGAGCTCGAGGAGCTGCTTGGCCTCCAGGTCGGTGTTGGCCAGCAGCATGTCCGCCGCCGCGACCACCTGCTCCTCGCCGATCACCCGGGCGACCGGTTCCGGCGTGTCGCCGTCGGCGAGCGCGGCGTTCTTGACCTTGGCCATGGTGTGCATGGAGTGGACCAGCGGCACACCCCAGCGGTCTCGGGCCAGGGCGCCGACCTGGCCGGAGAGCCAGTAGTGGGAGTGCACGGCGTCGTAGTGGCCCAGCGGCAGCCCCGCCTCCGTGCGCAGCACCTCCCGCGCGAACACGCACATCTGGCCGGGGAGCTCACCCTTGCTGAGGCCCTCGAAGGGGCCGGCGGCGATGTGCCGGACGAGCACGCCGGGGGCGGCCTCGGCGATCGGCGGCAGCGCCGAGGAGGTCGCGCGGGTGAAGATGTCCACCTCGACGCCCCGGTCGGCCAGCCGCTTGGCCAGCTCCAGGACGTAGACGTTCATGCCGCCCGCGTCACCGGTCCCCGGCTGGTCCAGCGGGGAGGTGTGCAGGCTGATCATCGCGATGCGGGACAGCGGGCGCGCCACGTCGTACCTTCCGTTCGGTGGTCAACCGACCAGAAGAACGGTTCCGGCGGCCGGTCGATTCCCCGCGGGTCAGGCGGTCTCGGCCACCGGCTTCGCACCGCGTCGCAGCAGCACCACGGACCCCACCAGAACCACCAGCCCGAACAGCGCCTCGGCGACCAGGCGGCTCAGCGGGCCGTAGAGCAGGCTCAGCAGCGTGAGGGCGAGCAGCGGTACGGCGACGCCCACCACCACCTTCAGCCACAGCGGCGCCCGGCGGACCAGGCCCACCCCCGCGCCGACCAGGGCCAGGATCAGCCAGGTGGCCCCGGCCCACTTCAGCACCACCCCGAGGTTGCCGCCCGCGTCGGCCAGCCCGGTGGCCGAGAGCAGGTAGTGCAGGATCCAGCACGCTCCGCCGAGGATGCCGGACACGCACGCGGCAGTGCGCGAGATCATCGGTGGACCTCCCGGGTGTGAGGGACAGCACCCCGGAGTCTGCCAGATCAGGGTCTGCCAGACTGGCAATGTGCACACGATCGGACTCATCGGCGGAATGAGCTGGGAGAGCAGCGCCGTCTACTACCGCGACCTCAACCGCGGCGTGCAGCAACGGCTGGGCGGGCTGTCCTCGCCGAAGCTGGTGCTCAGCACCGTCGACTTCGCCGAGCTCACCACCCTCGAGGACGACCAGCGGTGGGACCAGATCGGCGAGCTCCTGGCCGAGGCCGCACGCGGGGTCGAACGTGCCGGCGCGGACTTCCTGCTGCTGTGCACCACGACGTTCCACAAGGTCGCCGACCCGGTGGAGGCGGCGGTCGACATCCCGCTGGTCCACCTCGCCGACGTGGTCGCCGAGAAGTGCCTGTCCCAGGGGGTGACCACCGTCGGGTTCCTCGGCACCAAGGTCGCCATGGAGGAGAGCTTCTTCGTCGACCGGCTGGCCCGCTCCGGCGTCGAGGCGCTGGTCCCGCGCCCGGAGCACCACGCCTGGATCAACGGGGCGATCTACGACGAGCTGGTCCACGGGCAGGTCGTCGACGCCACCCGGCGGCGGATGCTGCCGGTGGTCGACGAGCTGTGGGACGCCGGCGCCAAGGGCATCCTGCTGGGCTGCACCGAGATCGAGCTGCTCCTCCGGCAGGCCGATGTCGAGCTGCCGGTCTTCCCCTGCACCACGCTGCACGTCGAGGCGGCGCTGGACCGCGCGCTGGGGTGACACCGCGGCCGACCAACCCTTGCGGTTTGGACCCAAACGACAGAGGAATCGGCCTTCGGGGTGCAGTTTCGGTCCAATCGAGGGGCGACGACCGGCCGGCTCAGGGCTTCCCGCGCAGCACCAGGTCGGCCAGCCGCCGCAGCTCCTCGGTGAGCTGGTGCTCGGCCACGGTCACCTCCGGCCGCCCGGGCAGGGCGAAGGAGTAGGTGTACATGTCCGGCATCGGCGGCGCGCTCCCCACCGTGTCGAGGTCGACCCGGTCCACCAGCGCGCGCACCTGCCCGGCCCGGGGGTCGTCCCCGTCGAGGTCCACCTCGCCGTCGGCGGTGAGCCCGGCGAACCCGCCCGTGCGCGTCACCCGGACGCGGGTACGCCGCCGCCGCGCGCCGACCGCC
>NZ_DAOMFK010000288.1:0-2739 GCF_035429765.1 Nocardioides sp.
GACCTCGCGATCCAGGTGGCGGTCACCCGGGGCCGGGCCACCGTCACCGTGCTGGACCGGGTCGGCGACTTCGGGGCCGAGCAGCCGGTCGAGGACTGGATCCCGGGCCAAGCGGCCCCGCAGGCCGCGGTGGTGCTGCTCGGCCTTCCCGAGGGGGCCGGCCCGCGCACCCTGTCGGTGCTCAACCCGGGCGCCGACGAGGCGCGGGTCGGCATCAAGGTGATCTCCCCCGAGAGCACCTTCACCCCCTCCGGCTGGGAGGAGGTCCAGGTGGCACCCGGGGCGGTCGTCCAGGTCGGGTTGGAACAGCTGCTCGCTCCCGAGATCCGCAAGGGCGCCACCGGGCTGCTCATCACGGCGAGCCGGCCCGTCGTGGCCGGCCTCGCCTCGCTGGTCGACGGCGACCTGGCCCTGGCCGGGGACGGCGGTCCGATCACCTCCTCGGCGGCAGCACTGCTGCCCGACGGGGAGGCCCGCCTGCTGCTGGCCGGTGCCACCCGCACCGGCGTGGTGACCGTGGTGAGCCGGGACGCCGACGGCACCCAGCTGGACAGCAGGCGGCTGGAGCTCGCGCGGGGGCGCAGCCAGCAGCTGGACCTCCCCCGCGGGACGGCCTGGGTCCAGGTGGAGCCCTCCCGGACCCCGGTCGTGGGGTCGGTGCTGGTCCGCGGGCGGGGGGCGACGGTCGTGCCGCTGGTCGAGGTCGAGCGGTACGGCTACATCCCCGGGGTCCGGCCCGCCCTGCCCTGACCGCACTGCCCTGACCGCACTGCCCTGACTGGGCCGTCGGCGCCCCCGGTCAGTCCTGCGGGTACCGGGCGTCGACGTCCTCGGGTCTCATCCCGAGCAGCTCGGCCACCTGCTCCACGAGCACGGTGAGCACCAGCGCGTCGAGGTCCGCCCGGGTCTCGCAGCGGTGCTCGATCGGCCGCCGGAACAGCACCAGGCGGGTGGGCGTGGTCCCGCTCCCCCGGATCAGGGAGGACAACGGGACGGCCCGGGAGTCCCAGTCGTCGGGGATCTGGGGCGTGTCCTCGACGGCGTACTCGACCAGCCCGAGCCGGTCGTGCCAGCGTCGCTCCAGGTCCGCCACGACCGCCAGCGTCACCGCGTCGAACCGCTCGCGCGCCGACCGCCCCCGGGGCTCACCCGGTCGCACGGGCAGCACGGCGGGGCCGCGCATTCCCCGGCCGCGCCGGTCCCGGCTGCGCCGGAACCGGACCCGTCCCGCGTCGGCTCCGTCCACACCGCGAGCCTAGTCCGCCACCGCCGGGACGCCGGGTACCGTCTGCGTCGTGAGTCCCACCCGACGCTGCTCCCGCGCCGCCTGCGGGCGCCCGGCCGTCGCGACGCTCACCTACGTGTACGCCGACCAGACCGCCGTGCTGGGCCCGTTGGCGCTCCACGCCGAGCCCCACGCCTACGACCTGTGTGCGACGCACAGCGAGCGGCTGTCGGCGCCGCGCGGGTGGGACGTGCTGCGGCTGGCCCCCGACCCCGCCCTCTCCGGACCCTCCAGCGACGACCTGCTGGCGCTGGCCGACGCGGTGCGCGAGGCCGCCCGGCCCGTCCGCGAGCAGGAGCCCCTCCCCGGTCTGGAGGGCGACCCCCACGCCGAGGGCGCCCGGCGGGGCCACCTCCGGGCGCTGCGGTCGGAGCGGTCGCCCGGCCGATAGGGTGGCCGCATGCCTCACGCCGGACCGCCCAGCCCTGGCCGGCTGGCGTCGGTGTTCAAGGCCTACGACGTGCGGGGCACGGTCCCCGACCAGCTGGACGAGCCCCTCGCCCACGCCCTGGGCGCGGCCTTCGTGGTGTGCGTCGGCGGGTCGGAGATCGTCGTGGGCCACGACATGCGGCCCAGCTCGCCGGGGCTCGCCGACGCGTTCGCCCGCGGCGCCGTCGCGATGGGGGCCGACGTCGTCGCGATCGGCCTGGCCGCCACCGACCAGCTCTACTTCGCCTCCGGGCACCTCGACCGCGCCGGCGCCATGGTCACCGCGAGCCACAACCCGGCCCGCTACAACGGCTTCAAGCTCTGTGGCCCCGGCGCCACCCCCGTCGGCGAGGACACCGGCCTGGCCGAGATCCGCCGGGTGGTCGCCGCCGGGACCCCGGCGCCGGCCGCGACCCCGGGCGCGGTGACCCGGCGAGACCTGCTCCAGGAGTACGCGCGACACCTGCTCACCCTCGCCCCGGTGGCCGGACGCCCACTTACGGTGGTGGTGGACGCGGGCAACGGGATGGCCGGGCTGACCGCGCCGGCCGTGTTCGACCTGCTCGCCGGGCAGGTGCGGCTGGTGCCGATGTACTTCGAGCTCGACGGCACCTTCCCCCACCACGAGGCCAACCCGATCGAGCCGGAGAACCTGCGCGACCTGCAGCGCCGGGTCGTGGCCGAAGGGGCCGACATCGGCCTGGCCTTCGACGGCGACGCCGACCGGTGCTTCCTCGTCGACGAGCAGGGGGGGCTGGTGTCGCCGTCGGCGGTGACCGGTCTGATCGCGGACCGGGAGCTGGACCGGGAGCCCGGCGCGACGATCATCCACAACCTGATCACCAGCCGGGCGGTGCCCGAGCTGGTCCGGGCCAAGGGTGGTGTCCCCGTGCGTACCCGGGTGGGGCACTCCTTCATCAAGGCCGAGATGGCCCGGACCGGCGCGGTCTTCGGTGGTGAGCACAGCGGGCACTTCTACTTCCGCGACTTCTGGCGTGCCGACTCGGGCATGCTCGCCGCGCTGC
>NZ_DAOMFK010000289.1:0-2694 GCF_035429765.1 Nocardioides sp.
AGACCCTGGAGACTGGGGGACGCGGCGCGGAGGTGCTGCTCGAGCCGCAGGGAGAGGGGGAAGGAGAGGGCCGGGCAGCCCTGGCAGGCGCCGGAGAGGCGGACCGACACCACGCCGTCGCGCACGTCGACCACGTCCACGCCGCCCCCGTGGGCCCGGACCACGTCGCCGACGGGCCCGGAGAACAGGTCCGCGGCCAGGCTGGCCAGCGCGGCGTCGGCGTCCAGCGTCCGGCCGGAAGCCGCCGGCTGCCAGCCGGAGGGGTCCTCCAGCGCGGCGTGCAGGGCGGTGCGCACCGTGGCGCCCGCCTCCCGCCAGGAGCAGTCCACGGCCAGCGTCGTGAGCACCGCGGCCGGCTCCACCAACACCTCGGTGAGGACCCCCTCACGGAGCAGCCCCCCGAGCGCGCCGGGGGCCTGGTGGACCGCGCCCAGGAACCCGATCGAGGCAGGAGGCGTCACCCACCGCAGCTGGTCGGGCCGGCCGGCGACACGCTCGGGGTGCAGGGGCACGGTCACGTCAGGGCCTCCGCGATCGTGTGCGCGAGCAGCGCCATCGTCCACGCGAGCGCGAACATGGACCCGAACGCGATCCCCGGCCACTTCCAGCTGCCGGACTCGCGGCGCATGATGGCCACCGTGGACATGCACTGCAGCGCATAGACGAAGAAGACCAGCAGAGCGACCAGCGTGGGCGGCGTGAGCACCAGCTCGCCCTCGTTCGGCCCGTCGGTGTAGGTCATCTGCGCGATGGCGTCGCTGTCGCCCGGGTCCGCGGCCGCGCTCATCTGGCCCAGGGTGGCCACGAACGTCTCGCGTGCCGACAGCGAGGCGAGCACCGCCACGTTGATCCGCCAGTCGAAGCCCAGCGGCGCGAAGACCGGCTCCATCGCCTGGCCGACCGAGGCGGCGTAGCTGTGGTCGAGGGTGTACGTCGCCACCGCGGTCTGGTCGTCGGGGTCGACCCCGGCGGCGGTGAGGTCGGAGGTGGACGGCACAGGCAGGTTCAGCAGCACCCACAGCAGCACCGTGGTGAGCATGATGATCGTGGTCACCTTGCGCAGGAAGGCCTTCGCCGACTCCCACATCGTCAGCACCACCAGGCGCACGGTGGGCAGCCGGTAGGGCGGCATCTCCAGGTAGAAGGGCAGCGCCGGGTGGCCGCGGTCGGCGAGCTGCCGGAAGGCCCAGGCCGCCAGCATCGCCGAGACGGCACCCAGCAGGTAGAGCCCGAACATCACCAGCCCCTGCGCGGCGAACGGTCCCACCCGGGCCGAGGACGGCACCAGGATCCCGATCAGCAGCACGTAGACGGGCAGCCGCGCGGAGCAGGTCATCAGCGGCGCGGCCATCATCGTGGCGATCCGCTCCTTGCGGGAGGGCATCGTCCTGGTCGCCATGATCCCCGGGACCGCGCACGCGAAGGAGGAGAGCAGTGCCACGAACGCCCGGCCCTCCAGCCCGAACCGAGCGAGCAGGCGGTCCATCAGGAACGCCGCCCGGGACAGGTAGCCGACGCTCTCCATCAGCGAGATCAGCAGGAACAGCAGGAGGATCTGCGGCAGGAACACCAGCACCCCGCCCACGCCACCGAGGAGCGCGTCACCCAGCAGCCCCGAGAGGGCCGGGCTGCTCACGTGGTCCTCGACGACCCCCGAGAGCCACTCGAACAGCGAGGCGACGTAGTCCTGCAGCGGCGCGGCGACGGTGAAGATCACCTGGAAGAAGCCGAACATCACCGCGAAGAAGACCAGCGCCCCCCAGACCGGGTGCAGCAGCACCCGGTCGACCGCCTCGGTCCGGCGGTGCCGCTGGGGGGAGCGGTAGCGGGCGGCCGTCAGCACCGAGGAGATCCAGGCGTCGAGCTCGCCCGGATCGGTGGGGGGCGCGACGGCCGGCACGGGCCACTGCTCGTACTCGGCCAACAGCTCACGGAGCGGGCCCAGGTGACCGGCGCGGTTGGCGACCACAGCGACGGCCGGCACGCCCAGGGCCCGGGACAGGCCGGTGAGGTCGAGGTCGCCGTGCCGGGCGAAAAGCTCGTCGGTGAAGGTGACCGCCACGCACACCGGGTGCCCGAGCTGGAGGAGCTGGGAGAGGAAGGCCAGGCCGCGGCGCAGCGTGGTGGCGTCCACCACCGCGACCAGCGCGTCGGGGACGGCCACGTCCGGCAGGCGCCCCTCGAGAAGGTCGGAGACGATCTGCTCGTCGGGGCTGATCGGCTCGAGGCTGTAGGTGCCGGGAAGGTCCTCCACGACGAACTCGCGGTCGCCGACGGCGCACCGGCCGACGTACCGGGCCACGGTCACGCCCGGGTAGTTGCCGGTCTTGGACCGCAGCCCGGTCAGGCCGTTGAAGACCGAGCTCTTGCCGGAGTTGGGGTTGCCCGCGAGAGCCAGCACGGGTACGCCGGTCAGCACGTGGCCGCCACCGCCTCCGTGGTGCTGGTGCATCAGCCGAGCACCTCGACGTCGACGACCCGAGCCTGGCGCTCGCGCAGGCAGATCTCGTAGTCGCGCAGCCGGTAGACGGCCGGGTCGCCCAGCGGCGCCCGACGCAGCACCTCGACCCGGGTGCCCGGGGTGAACCCGAGGTCGCAGAGCCGCCGGGCGAGCGTGGCGTCGTCGGGGTGCAGACCGACCACCACGGCGGCGGCCCCGGGCGCCAGGTCCGCAAGCACGCCGGCGGGGCCGCC
>NZ_DAOMFK010000290.1:0-2692 GCF_035429765.1 Nocardioides sp.
CCCCCCCCCCCCGCACCCACCGGCCCCGGCCGGGCAGCCCGGCCGCCCCGACCCCGACGCGGCGAGGGCCAGTGGGCCCTCGGCTACCGAGAGCCCCTCAACGCCAACGAGCGGCTGAAGAAGGACGACGACCCGTTGCACGTCCGGGCTCGGATCGAAGGGATCTACGCCCACCGCGGCTTCTCCTCCATCGACCCCGACGACCTGCGTGGACGGTTCCGCTGGTGGGGCCTCTACACCCAGCGGGCCGAGGGCTTCGACGGGTCCCGCACCGGCACCCTCCAGCCCCACGAGCTCGAGGCGGAGTACTTCATGATGCGGGTGCGCACCGACGGGGAGGTGCTGGGAGCGGCCCAGCTGCGCGCGCTGGGTGAGGTCTCCACCGACTACGCGCGCGGCACCGCCGACCTCACCGACCGCGGCAACGTCCAGTACCACTGGGTCGCCATCGAGGACGTGCCGGCGATCTGGCGGCGGCTGGAACGGGTCGGCCTGCAGACCCAGGAGGCGTGCGGCGACAGCCCGCGTCCCTTCCTGGGCTCGCCGGTGGCCGGTATCGCCGCCGACGAGATCATCGACGGCACCCCTGCCCTGGCCGAGATCACAGCCCGGTTCATCGGCAACCCCGAGTTCTCCAACCTGCCGCGGAAGTTCAAGACCGCCGTCACCGGCCACCCCAGCCACGACGCCGCCCCCGAGGTCAACGACGTCGCGTTCGTCGGCTCGGTCCACCCCGAGCTGGGCCCGGGCTTCGACCTCTGGGTCGGCGGCGGCCTGTCCACCAACCCGATGCTCGCGGCGAAGCTGGGGGTCTGGGTGCCGCTGGAGGAGGTCGCCGACGTGTGGGAGGGCGTGATCTCGGTCTTCCGCGACTACGGCTACCGACGGCTGCGCTCCCGGGCGCGGCTGAAGTTCCTGGTCGCCGACTGGGGCGCCGAGCGGTTCCGTGAGGTCCTCGAGACCGAGTACCTGCACCGCCGGCTGGTGTCGCTGGCCTCCCCCGCCTCCCCGGACCGGCCGGGGGACCACGTCGGGGTGCACCGGCAGAAGGACGGCGACTGCTACGTCGGCGCCGCCCCGGTCGTCGGGCGGGTGGACGGCCCGACGCTGGTGGCGCTGGCCGACCTGGTCGAGCGGTACGGCGCGCGCGGCGTCCGGCTCACGGCGTACCAGAAGCTGGTCGTGCTGGGCGTGCCCGCCGGGGACGTCGCCGCCTTCGTGGCCGACCTCGACCGGATCGGGCTCAGCGCCCGCCCCTCAGCCTGGCGGCGCGGCACCATGGCGTGCACCGGGATCGAGTTCTGCAAGCTGGCGATCGTGGACACCAAGCGCCGAGCGCAGGCCCTCGTGGCCGCGCTTGAGGAGCGCTTCCCCGACCTGGACACCCCGATCACGGTCAACGTCAACGGCTGCCCCAACGCCTGCGCCCGGACCCAGGTCGCCGACATCGGCCTGAAGGGGCAGCTGGTCCTCGACGCAGACGGCCGTCAGGTCGAGGGGTTCCAGGTCCACCTCGGCGGGGCGCTGGGGCTCGGCGCGGGGTTCGGCCGCAAGCTGCGGGCGCACAAGGTGACCAGCGCCGGGCTGGACGACTACGTGGCCGCCGTCGTGGAGGCGTTCCTCGCCGACCGGGTCCCCGGTGAGTCCTTCGCCGGCTGGGTGGCCCGCGCGGACGAGGAGCTGCTGCGCGGCGAGCGGACCCTCGAGGCGACCCCGGTCAGGGGGCGGCCGTGAGCGAGCGCATCGCCCCGTTCCACTGCCCCTACTGCGCCGAGGAGGACCTCCGGCCCCACGTGGGCGTCGAGGGGACCTCTCCGCCCGGCAGCTGGGAGTGCCGCTCCTGCCTGCGCGCCTTCACGGTCCGGCTGCTCGGGCTGCTGCCTCCGGTGGGTGCGTCGTGAGCGCCGCCACCACGCTCGCCGCCCGCACCAACCGGGGCAGCCGCACCGAGGGCCGCAGCCCGGAAGAGCTGCGCGACCTCGCCTCCCATGTGGGAGCCGAGCTCGAGCTGGCCCCGGCGGAGCACATCCTCGAGTGGGCGGTGGCCACCTTCGGCGAGCGGTTCTGCGTCACCTCCTCCATGGGTGACGCCGTGCTCGCCCACCTCGCCTCCCGGGTGTCGCCCGGGATCGAGGTGGTCTTCGTGGACACCGGGTACCACTTCGTGGAGACCCTCGGCACCCGCGACGCGGTCGAGGCGACGCTGCCCGTCCGCGTGCGCACCGTGTCCGCCGCCACCACGGTCGCCGAGCACGAGCGCGAGCTCGGCGCCGACCTGCACCGCAGGGACCCCGACCGGTGCTGCGCGCTGCGCAAGGTGGCCCCGCTCACCGAGGCGCTGGCCGGGTACGACGCGTGGGCCACCGGCCTGCGGCGGGCCGAGACCCACCGCCGGGTGATCGCCCCCGTGGTCGGCTGGGACGCCGGCAGGGGCAAGGTCAAGGTCTCGCCGCTGGCCCGCTGGAGCGACGAGGACGTCCGACGCTACGTCGAGACCCACCAGGTACTGGTCAACCCGCTGGTCCTCGACGGGTACCCGTCGATCGGCTGCGCACCCTGCACCCGCCGGGTCTCCCCCGACGCCGACCCGCGCAGCGGACACTGGGCCGGACTCCCCAAGACCGAGTGCGGGATCCACGCATACCCCCCCCCCCCCCCTCCCCCCCCCCCCCCCGCCCCTCCCCCCCCCCCC
>NZ_DAOMFK010000291.1:0-2674 GCF_035429765.1 Nocardioides sp.
CGATCGCCTTCGCCCTCGGCGCGGTCCGGGCCGTCGCGTCCACCGCTCTCGTAGGACCCCGGCCCGCGGTCGCCCCGGTCGACGCGGCGGGCCACGTCGGCACGGGTCTCACCCTCGGCCCGCGACGGCATCCCGGCGTCGATCTCCCGGCGGCGCCGCGCCGCGGGGCGGGACTCCTCGAAACGGTGGTCCTCGCCGCGGCGCCCGAGCGCCTCGGCCCCGGCCTGGACACTGGGCCGGAAGTCGAAGACGACGGAGTCTGACGGGTCGCCGATCAGGACCGTGTCCCCCTCCTCGGCGCCGAGCGCGACGAGCCGGTCCTCCACCCCGAGCCGGTTCAGCCGGTCGGCGAGAAAGCCGACCGCCTCGTCGTTGGAGAAGTCGGTCTGCCGCACCCACCTCTCGGGCTTGGTGCCACGGACCCGCCACCCCTGCGCAGTCCCGGTGACGGAGAACTCGTCCCCGCCGTCGGCCGACGCCGGGCGCAGCACGATCCGCTGCGGAGGCGCGGCCGGCCGGTCGTGACGGGCCTCCTCGACGAGGCTCGCCATCGCGTAGGTCAGCTCGCGCAGTCCCTCGCCCGAGGCCGCGGAGACCAGGAAGACGCGCAAGCCCCGGGCGGAGAGCTCCTCGACGACCATCGAGGCGATCTCCCGGCCGTCTGGCACGTCGACCTTGTTGAGGGCGACCAGCCGGGGCCGACCCTCGAGTCCGCCGTACCGGGCCAGCTCGTCCTCCATCACGTCCAGGTCGTCGACCGGGTTGCGTCCGGGGTCGAGGGTGGCGGTGTCGACCACGTGCACCAGGGCGGCGCAGCGCTCGATGTGCCGCAGGAAGTCGTGCCCGAGCCCACGGCCCTCGGCCGCACCCTCGATCAGGCCGGGGACGTCGGCGACGGTGAACGTGGTGTCCCCGGCGCGGACGACGCCGAGGTGGGGCACCAGCGTGGTGAAGGGGTAGTCGGCGATCTTCGGGCGTGCGCGGGAGATCGCGGCCACCAGCGACGACTTGCCGGCGCTGGGGTAGCCGACCAGACCCACGTCCGCGACCACCTTGAGCTCCAGCACGATGTCGCGCTCCTCGCCGGGCTCGCCGAGCAGGGCGAACCCCGGGGCCTTGCGACGGGCGCTGGCCAGAGCCGCGTTGCCCAGCCCGCCGCGGCCTCCGGTGGCCACGACCAGCTCGGTCCCTGGGCCCACCAGGTCGGCGAGCACCCGGCCGGAGGGGTCGCTGACGACGGTGCCGTCGGGGACGGGGAGCACGAGGTCGGCCCCGTGCGAGCCGTTGCGGTGCCCGCCGGCACCGTGGCCGCCGTGCTCGGCGCGACGGCGCGGAGAGTGGTGGTAGTCGATGAGCGTGGTGACGTCGGGGTCGACCCGCAGCACCACCGAGCCCCCCGGGCCGCCGTTGCCGCCGTCGGGTCCACCCAGCGGTTTGAACTTCTCACGGTGCACCGAGGCCACGCCGTTGCCACCGCGACCCGCGGCCACGTGCAGCGTCACCTGGTCGACGAACGTCGGAACGGCCATGGGCTACCTCTCCTCGGTTCTGGTGCGGCTGCCGGATTCCCCGCCCAGGCGGGGAATCCTGCACTTCGTGGGGGTTGCGACGGCCAACAAGTGCCAACATCCCCGCTCAGGCGGGGAATCCGGCAACGCACAAGGGCGCCCCGGTCGGGGCGCCCTTGGACAGGTTCAGCGATCCGGGGAGGTGCGTGGTCACTCGCTCGGTACGACGTTCACGACCCGGCGGCCGCGCTTGGTGCCGAACTGCACGTTGCCGGCCACGAGCGCGAAGAGGGTGTCGTCGCCACCGCGTCCGACCCCGCTGCCGGGGTGGAAGTGCGTGCCGCGCTGGCGCACGATGATCTCACCGGCGTTGACCAGCTGGCCGCCGTACCGCTTGACGCCGAGGCGCTGGGAGTTCGAGTCGCGACCGTTCTTGGTCGAGGCCGCACCCTTCTTGTGTGCCATTGCTCTAGTCCTTCGTGGTGGTGGGGCTCGTGGTCAGGCGTTGATCTCGAGGACCTTGACCTGGGTGTACTTCTGACGGTGCCCCTGGCGCTTCTTGTAACCGGTCTTGTTCTTGTACTTCTGGATGACGATCTTGGGGCCCTTGGTCGCGCCGAGGACCTCCGCGGTCACCGACGCCTTGTCCAGGCCGCTGGTGGTGACGGACTCCCCGTCGACCAGCAGGACCACGGGCAGGGTCACGGTCTCGCCGACACCGCTCTCGACCTTGTCGATCTCGATGACGTCGCCCACGGCAACCTTCTGCTGCTTGCTGCCACTGCGCACGATGGCGTACACCGCGACTCACTTTCCTCGTCGGACTCTGACACTGCACTGCGACCCGCGGCTGCGCACGCGCTCGCCGGCCTCACCGGCGTGGGGAGCGTGCGGGACGCACAGGAGGGCGTGCGGGCACGCCGAGGGGCAATACTACGGTTCCGGCCGTACCTGGCGCAAAACGGCCGAGTCCCGCGGGTCAGCGCTTGCGCGTCCCCTTCTTCTTGATCGGCACGTGCTCCACGTGCGGCTCCTCACCCGGGTCGGGGGTGCCGGGCTCGAGGCCGGCGGTTCCCGGCTCGACCACGCCACTGGTGGGCGGCTCTCCCACCGCACCGAGGCCGGGTGGGCCCGCCGGGCGGCTGGCGCTGCGCCGGCGGGTCCGG
>NZ_DAOMFK010000292.1:0-2662 GCF_035429765.1 Nocardioides sp.
TCGAGCGCCGGCCCGGGCGCCCTCACCGTGAACCCGCTCGGAAGCGCACCGCGCAGGTCGAAGAACGCGGTGTTGCCGAGTCCTGCGTGGCCGCGCGTCTCGAGGTGTGGCCGCGTACCGAGGCTCGTCGGGCCGGCAGAACCGCGGTGGACCATGCGGCTCGCGACCGGCACCGTCGGTTGCGACCATTCGTACGACGAGCCGCCCTGCGGCGCCGGGGTGGCCCACGGGTCCTCGCCCGCGGGCTGTCCGCCGCCCTGGCCGCCGCCGGAGTAGCCGCCGCCCTGCCGGGTGGTCCGGGTGACCTTGGCGGTGGCGTACTTCAGGCTGGGCCCGACCTCCTCGACCTCGATCTCGAAGACCGTGCGCTTCTCGCCCTCGCGGGTCTCGTACTGCCGTGACTTCAGCCGCCCCTGGACGACGACGCGCATGCCGCGCTGCAGCGACTCCGCGACGTTCTCCGCGGCCTGGCGCCACACCGAGCAGGTCAGGAACAGCGCGTCGCCGTCCTTCCACTCGTTGGTCTGGCGGTCGAAGGTGCGCGGGGTGGACGCGATGCGGAAGTTCGCGACGGCGGCGCCGGACGGGGTGAACCGCAGCTCCGGGTCGTCGACGAGGTTGCCGACGACCGTGATGATGGTTTCGCCTGCCATGCCAGGCCTCCTGAGTAGCTCGAAGTCAGTACGACGGGTGTCATCGTGGCCGAGACCACCGACAACGGGAAGCGGCTGTCCACAGCCGGTCCCGGCCTGAGCGGGACCGGAGCGACGCCTCAGTGGGCGTCGGGACGCATCACCTTGGTGCGCAGCACCGACTCGTTGAGGGTGAGCTGGCGGTCGAACTCCTTGACCGTGGCCGGCTCGGCCTGCAGCGAGACGACGGCGTAGATGCCTTCGGCGTTCTTCTTGATCTCGTAGGCCATCCGACGGCGGCCCCACACGTCGACCTTGTCGATGCTGCCGCCGTCCTTGCGGACGACGTTGAGGTACTTGTCGAGCGCGGACTCGACGTTGCGCTCGTCGAGGCTGGGCTCGAGGATGACCATCACTTCATAGGCACGCACAGCGGTCTCCACCTCCTCTGGACTCGGCGGCCACGGACGATCCGTGGCAGGAGGACTCTGCGTTGACCCGGCGCGGACTTGCGGCCGCCCCGGGGCCCCACCGCGCAGGGCCGGACGGCCGGCCCGCGGACGGGAACGCCCCAGGCTAGCAGCGGTGACCTCGGGGCTCCCAATCCACCGGTCACGGCGGTGGCGGATGCCCCGATAGGCTCGCCGGGTGACCACCACGCTCCGGATCGGGGCCCACGTCGACCAGGCCGACCCGATCGCCGAGGCCGCGGCCCGGCAGGCGCCTCTCGTGCAGTTCTTCCTCGGCGACCCCCAGGGGTACCACGGTCCGGAGCTCCGGTACGCCGGCGGCGCCGAGGCCCTGCGCCGGGACGCGGAGGCGGCCGGGGTGGCGCTGTACGTGCACGCGCCGTACCTCGTCAACGTGGCGACCACCAACAACCGGATCCGGATCCCCTCGCGCAAGCTGCTCCAGCAGCACGTCGACGCCGCCGCGGCGATCGGGGCCCAGGGGCTGGTCGTCCACGGGGGCCACCTGAACAAGGCCGACGACCCGGAGAAGGGCTTCGACAACTGGCGCAAGGCCGTCGAGGCGACCGACCTGAAGGTGCCCGTCCTGATCGAGAACACCGCCGGCGGCGACAACGCGATGGCCCGGCACCTGGACCGGATCGGCCGGCTGTGGGACGCGATCTCCTCGGCCACGGGCGCCGACATGGTCGGCTTCTGCCTCGACACCTGCCACGCCCACGCCGGCGGGATCGACCTGGCGACCGTGGTGGCCGACGTCCGGGCGATCACCGGGCGCATCGACCTGGTGCACTGCAACGACTCCCGCGACGCCGCCGACTCGGGAGCGGACCGGCACACCTCGCTGGGCGCCGGTCGGATCGACCCGGAGCTGCTCGCGGCCGTGGTGCGCGAGGCCGGGGCGCCGGTGGTCTGCGAGACCCCGGGGGGCCCCGAGGAGCACCTGGCCGACTTCGCCTGGCTGCGCGCGCGCGTCTGACGCCCGTGGCTTTCGGCGGGCGCCCGCCCTCGGTGACGACGCCACGCCCGCGCCGTACGCCCCACCAGCCCCACCTCACCCGAAGCACACGAACGGCGCGGGGGGAGCGTCGGGGCCGGCGGGGGGCAGCACGGCGGCCAGGGCCGCGGCCGGGTCCAGGCCGGCACTGAGACCGCGGTGGACGCCGAGGAGTACGTCGTGCGCCACGTCGTCGTGCACGGCAGCCGCCGACGCGATCACGCTGCGCGCGCCGGCGTGCAGCCAGGCGGTGGTCATCCCGATCAGCTCCTCGCCGTGGCGCACCTGCGACCGGCCCAGCTCGCACGCCGAGAGCAGCACCACGTCCGGGACCCGCTCGAGCCGGTCGATGTCGTAGCCGTACCAGGGTCCGTCGTGCAGCTCGAGGCCCGAGAACAGCGGGTTCTCCGCCGAGTGCCGCCCGTGGGCCGAGACGTGCAGCACGCCCACCCGCGACGCCAGGTCGGTCACCGCCGAGGCCGTCGCACCCGCGCCGACCACCAGCTCGGCGCGCGGCCACAGCGCCGCCGCGGCCCGCACCTCCGCCTCCGCCCGGGCCACCC
>NZ_DAOMFK010000293.1:0-2660 GCF_035429765.1 Nocardioides sp.
GACGACCACCGCCACGCGGGGCAGCGGGCGACGTACGCCGGGCAGCACGACGCGGGGCAGCGAGCTGGCCCGCCGCGAGGGCCGGGCGTAGGTGTAGTCCGCGCGGCCGTTGGTCCAGCCGACCGCGCGGCGTACCGCGCCCGCGAGCAACGGCTCCCACGCGATCCGCGGCTCGAGGATCCGGGTGGCCCAGCGGCCCGCCTCACCGGGCACGAGTCCGCGGGTGGTGACGTGCTCGCGGTACTCGATCGCGACCCGCCGACGGATCTGGGTCGCGGCCTCCCGGTCGACCCCGCCGAGGTCGACGTCGGGCGGCAGCTCGTGCGCGCGGCGCACGCCGTCGCTGCCGCTCCCGCACCCCTCGGTGGGCGGCAGCCCGCCCGCACCGGACTCGGGCGACTCCACCGGGAGCCCGGACAGCATCGCGTAGTACTCCTCCGTCGACAGGTCCGGCGGCAGGCCGAGCTCGGCGGCGTCCCGCAGGCTCTCGTAAGGGAGCCCGGCGTCGTCGAGCGTGCGCGCGACCGTCGCGTCCGCGGCTGTGTGCCAGTGCCCCGCAGTGGTGGCGTCCACGTGCAGGTCGCGGGCCCGGTCGGCGTGCTCGGCAAGCAGGTGCCACGCCAGGTGGGCCAGCTCGTGCCCGACCACCGGCACCGGTGCGGTCGCCAGCCAGTCGGGGTTGACGTAGAGCCGCCACTGCTCGTCGACGGTCATCGTGGGTACGTCGCCGCACGCGACCGGCACGAGCGCGTAGAGCGCGTGGGCGAGGTAGGGCAGGTCGGCGGTCTGCTCGCTGACCAGCCACAGCTTCGCCGCGGCGAGCCGGTCGAGGTTCACGCCGCGCCCTGGTCGGGCAGCAGCCCCGCCAGGGAGAGCGCGGGCGCGAAGACCACGATGTCGCGCGGCACGTCGGCGCCGGCCGGGCGCATCCCGCCGCGCACCAGCGCGCGCACCACCGGCACGGCGGGATCCACGCCGACCGCGCCCGCCGCGTTGGCGCACAGCCGCACCGCGTCGCTCCAGCGCTGAGCCGTGGAGTGCGAGGCGACCGCCCCGAGAACGCCCTGGAGCATCACGTGCACCCGGTCGGCGCGGACGCCGTCGAAGTGCGCCGCCTCCGGATCGGCCAGCAGCACCTCGGGGTCGACGAGGTCCTGGCTAGCGGCGTAGCTGAGGAACTCGTGCGCCACCGCGTCCCCCACGCAGCCGGCGACCAGCAGGCGGCGTACGGTCGCGGGCGCGCCCGTCGCGCGGGCGTACGCCGAGAGCCGGGCCGCGTAGTCCCACGTCCGTGGCGTCGGGAACGCCCGCCCGCGCCCGGCCGCGTCCTTCGGGATCACGCTGAGCTGGGAGCTGCGTGCCCGGAGGAACCCCGAGACCAGCACCTTCTCGCGGGTGACGGCTGCTGCGAGCCCCGGCACGTCGGCGTGCACCGGCATGGTCGGCCAGTCGCCGGTGACCAGGCACTCGGCGTACACCTCCAGCGGCAGCGACCAGTCCAGGTGCACGAACCGCGAGGCCGTCGGCGCGGCGAGCTCCCAGCCCGCGGTGGCGACGTCGGCCGGGTTGGCGGCGGCGACGAACGAGACGTTCTCGGGCAGCTGCACCGAGCCGACCTGGTAGTGCGTCAGCGGCCGCAGCGCCGCCGCCTGGAGGGCGGGGGAGGCGGTGGAGAACTCGTCGAAGAACGCGATCGCGGGTCCGGTGGTCCGGGCGAGTCGCTGGGCCCAGCCGGGGGCGGCCAGGTTGACGGTGCCGTCGCCCGCGATCACCGGCAGGCCGGCGAAGTCGCTGGGCTCGTAGTGGCTCACGATCAGCGTCTCGACGTGCCAGCCCTGCGCAGCGGCGGACTCGACGACCGCGGTCTTGCCCTCACCCGGGTTGCCCCACAGCAGCACCGGGATCCGTGCGCTCACGCAGATCCCCAGCGCCTGCAGCTGGTGCTCGTAGTCCTCCCGCGTCCTCGCCACCTCAGCCCACTCCCTTCTCCCGCAGCGCCGGTCGGCGCAGCGGCTCGTCCAGCATCGTCGCGACGTCGTGCGGGGCCCGCGCCCCGAGCTCGATGAAGCCCCTCACCCGCTCCCGCGACCCCGCCAGGGCGAGCATCACGCCCACGTGGGTGCGCGAGGGGCGGTTCGGTACGCCGACCAGCTCGCGGCACAGCGCGTCCAGCGCCAGCGCGGAGGGCCGGTAGTCGGCCAGCCCGAACCGCTCGAGCAGCGCGAAGTCGTCGGCGTCCGGGGTGCAGCCGGCGGTCGCCCAGTGCGCCAGCCGGGTCGCCACCGTCCGCACCGGCAGCCAGCTGCTCTCGGCGATCCGCTCGGCGGAGCCGTGGGCCACCCCGGCCCGGACCAGGACCTCGACGGTGCGCCGGGTCAGTCCCTCGTCCAGCCAGCGGCCGCAGGCCTGGGGGTCGTCGGGGTCGTGCAGCCCCTCCGTCCACGCCAGCCACACCGCCACGTCGGGGTCGGGCGCGTGGGACAGGGTGTCGGCCAGCCACGCCAGGTCCACGTCGGTGTAGGCCGCGCCGAGGTAGAAGAACATCGGCAGCGGCTCGGGCACCCTCGCCGCTTCCCACCACCGCACGACGAGGTCGGGGTGCAGCTCGGCCCGCCACAGCTGGACCAGCCCGCCGGGCTCACGGACCGTCTCGGCCCCGC
>NZ_DAOMFK010000294.1:0-2644 GCF_035429765.1 Nocardioides sp.
TCGCCAGTGCCGAGCCGTTCACCGTTCCGGCGCTGGAGGCCGCGCTGCAGGCCTATTGCGAACTGACCGGGGAGCAAACGGGTACACTGATCCATGCATTGCGACTGGCGACCACCGGGCAGCCGGCTGCCAGCGCCGAGGCGGTGTCGTGGCCGAGCGTGCCGAAGGCGAAGGGGAAGTTGCTGGCACCGAGGACCGCCACCGGGCCGAGCGGGACCCGGAGCCGGCGCAGGTCGGGGGCTGCGTCGCGCGCGTGGTCGATGGTCGCCGCGAGCCAGGAGCCCTCCGCGGCGACGTCGGCGTAGAACCGCAGCTGCTGGGCGGTGCGGGCCAGCTCGCCCGACAGCCTGGTCTCCCCGAGGGCCGTCTCCCGGTCGGCGGTGGCGACCAGCTCCCCGGCCGTCCCCTCCTCGACCAGGGCGTCGGCCAGCGCGTTCAGCCAGCCTGCGCGCTCACCCGGCGTCGCGGCGGCCACCGCGGCCGCCGCGGCTGCGGCGCGGTGCACCGTCTCGGTCACCTCGTGGGGCGTGCTCACCTCGAGGTGACCGACGACCGCGCCGGTCCGCGCGTCGTAGCTGGTGTCGGCGCTCATCCGAGGTCCGCCACGCCCTCGGCCAGGACGTCCAGGGCGTCGTTGAGCTGCTCGTCGGTGATGACGAGGGGCGGAAGCAGCCGGATCACGTTCCCGAAGGTGCCACAGGTGAGGGTGAGGACGCCACGGGCGTTGGCGTACGCCGCCACGGCCTTGGCCGCGTCGGGGTTGGGCACGATCCCGCCCGGCTGCACGAACTCCAGCGCGAGCATCGCCCCCCGGCCGCGGGCCTCGCCGACGTACGCCGAGGACTCGGCGAGCCCGGTGAGCCGGGGCAGCGCCAGCTCCTCGATGGCGCGGGCCCGGCCGACCAGGTCGCGGCTCTCGATCAGCTCGATCGCGGCCAGGGCGGCGGCGCACGCGACCGGGTTGCCGGCGTAGGTCCCACCGAGGCCGCCGGGGTCGACCGCGTCCATGATCTCCGCGCGCCCGGTCACCGCGGAGACCGGCATCCCCCCGCCCAGCGCCTTGGCCGTGGTGATCAGGTCCGGGACCAGGCCCTCGTGCTCACAGGCGAACATCGCGCCCGTGCGGCCGAAGCCGCTCTGGATCTCGTCGGCGACGAACACGATCCCGTGCTTGCGCGCGAACTCCTGCACCCCGGGCAGGAAGCCGTCGGCGGGCACGATGAAGCCACCCTCACCCTGGATCGGCTCGGCCACGATGCAGGCCACGTTGTGGGCGCCGATCTGGGTGAGGATCATCTCCTCGAGCGCGGCCAGCGCCTCCTGCGCCGCGTGCTCGGGGCCGCCCGGCCAGCGGAACGGGTACGCCGTGGGCGTGCGGTAGACCTCGCTGGCGAAGGGGCCGAAGCCCTCCTTGTAGGGGACGTTCTTGGCCGTCATCGTCATCGTCATCAGGGTCCGGCCGTGGTAGGCGTGGTCGAGCACCACGACCGCCGGCCGCCTGGTGTGGGCGCGCGCGATCTTCACGGCGTTCTCCACGGCCTCCGCCCCGGTGGTGAACAGCGCGGTGCGCTTCTCGTGGTCACCGGGGGTGAGCCGGTTGAGCGCCTCGGCCACGCCGACGAAACCGTCGTACTCGGTCACCATGAAGCAGGTGTGGGTGAACCTGGCGGCCTGCTCGGCGACCGCCCGGGCCACCTCGGGTGCGGCGGCGCCGACGCTGGTGACCGCGATCCCGGAGGCGAGGTCGACCAGGCGGTTGCCGTCGACGTCGACGAGCAGCGCCCCGTCGACGTGGTCGACGAACACCGGCAGCACCACCCCGAAGCCGCGCGGGAGCGCCTTCTCCCTCGCGGCGTGGAGCTCGCGCGAGCGCGGGCCGGGGATCTCGGTGCGCAGCAGCCGGCCGGTGGCGGGTGCGGTCTCGACGGTCATGCAGGCTCCTCGGGTCGGCGGCGGACGTCAGGTACCACGCTAGGCCGGGAGGAGCCTCGGCGCTCTGTACAGTTGGTCCAGTGGAGAGCGATCTGATGGACACTCCGTCCACTCCGACCGGTGAGGGGACGGTCGGTCTCCGCTGGCTGCTGGCCCGCCCGGAGCTGGGTCTGCGCCCCCTGCACCTGACCGACGGCGACCCGGCCCTGTCCTGGGCACACGCGATCGAGCTCGAGGACCCGAGCCCGTGGCTGCGCGGCGCCGGTCTGGTGCTCACCACCGGGCTCAGGCTGCCGCGCAGCCGCGCCGGGCAGGCGGCGTACGTCGCCCGGCTGGTCGCCGCGGGCGCCCGGGCACTGGGCTTCGGGACCGGGTTCCGCTTCGCCAGCGTGCCGCCCGGGGTCCAGGAGGCCTGTCGGGACCTGGGGCTGCCGCTGGTGGAGGTGCCGCTGCCGACGCCGTTCCTCGGCGTGGTCCAGGCGGTCTCGGACCGGCTCGGCGAGCAGCGCCGCCAGCGGCTGCAGGAGGCGCTGGCGACCCAGCAGCAGCTCACCCGCGACGCGTTGCGCGGCGGGGCCCCGGCGGTGGCGACGTCTCTGGCGCGAGCCCTGGGAGGCGGGGTGCTGGTGCTCGACCCGGACCTGGGCGTGCTCGCCCGCGCGGGCAGCCGTCCGCCCACGATCGCGGCGGTGGCTGCGGAGACCCGGGGGCG
>NZ_DAOMFK010000295.1:0-2633 GCF_035429765.1 Nocardioides sp.
CGCCGACGTCGCCGTGCTCGTCGCGACCCGCGACCAGGGCGCGCTCGTGCACGACCAGCTCACCGCCCGGGGGGTCCCGTCGGTGGTCGCCGGCGGTGGCCACGTGCTGCTCACGCCCGCCGCCGAGGAGTTCCTCGCGCTGCTGGAGGCGCTCGAGCAGCCGCACCGGTCGGGCCGGGTCCGGGCCGCCGCGGTGACGGCGTTCTTCGGGGAGACCACCGCCGGCCTGGTCGCCGGTGGCGACGAGGTCACCGACCGGGTCGCCGACGTGCTGCGCGGCTGGGCGGTCCTGCTGCGCACGCGCGGGGTGGCCGCACTCTTCGAGGCCGCCGACGAGCAGGGGCTGACCGCACGCGTCCTCCAGCACGAGGAGGGGGAGCGGCGGCTGACCGACCTGCGGCACATCGCCCAGCTGCTCCACGAGACCGCCGGCCGGGAGCGTCTCGGGCTCACCGCGCTGCTGCACTGGTTCCGGGAGGAGCGGCTGCGCAACACCCCCTCCACCGAGCGCACCCGGCGCCTGGACAGCGACGCGGCCGCGGTGCAGATCGTCACGATCCACGCCAGCAAGGGGCTGCAGTACCCCGTGCTCTACCTGCCCTTCGGGTTCGAGACCTACCAGCACCCGGTGCGCGCCGCCCTGTTCCACGACGACGCGGGCACCCGCACCCTCGACGTGTCGGGGGAGGGTCCCCGGTGGGAGGACCACGTCGTGCGGCACCAGGCCGAGGAGGCCGGCGAGGAGCTGCGGACCCTGTACGTCGCGCTGACCCGGGCCCAGTCCCAGGTCGTGACCTGGTGGGCACCGACGCCGAACACCCCGTTCGGGGGGCTGCACCGGCTGCTGTTCGGCCGGCGCCCCGGGGAGGCCGAGGTGCCCCACCGCCAGCCCGTGCGCGACCAGGACCACGAGGAGGCCGTGCTGGCTGCTCTCGCCGCACTGGGCGGGCCCGCGGTGGAGCCGTCGACGGCCACCACGACGACCCCGGCGGCCCGGGCCGAGGACCCCGGACCGCTCACCGTGCGGGACTTCGACCGTCCGGTCGACACCGACTGGAGGCGGACCTCCTACTCCGGGCTGATCCGCGTGGACGAGCCGGCGCCGGGTGTGGCGTCCGAGCCCGAGCAGACGCCGCTGGAGGACGAGCCCGCCCACGTCGACGACCTCGACGAGGACGGCCCCACCACCAGCCCGGCCACCTCGCCCCCGGCCACCCCGATGGCCGACCTGCCGGCGGGCGCAACCTTCGGCAGCCTCGTGCACGCCGTCCTGGAGCGGGCCGACCCGCAGGCCACCGACCTGCGGGCCGAGCTCCTCGCGCAGGTGGTCGAGCAGCTGGCCTGGTGGCCGGTCGAGGCGTCCCCCGAGTCCATCGTCGAGGGGCTGCTCCCGGCGTACGCCACCCCGCTCGGCCCGCTGTGCCCCGGCCTCACCCTGGCCGACATCGGGCGCGGCGACCGGCTCTGCGAGCTCGACTTCGAGTTCCCGCTGGCCGGCGGCGACCGGCGCGGTCCGGCGCGCCGGGTCCGGCTGCGTGACCTGGCCCCGCTGTGGCGCCGGCACCTGGCCCCCGACGACCCGCTGGCGCCGTACCCCGACCGACTGGCCCGGCCGCCCCTGGGCGACCAGCCGCTGCGCGGCTACCTGTCCGGCTCGATCGACGTGGTGCTGCGGGTCCCGGTGCCCGAGGCGCCGCGGTTCCTGGTGGCCGACTACAAGACCAACCTGCTGCACCGGCCGGGCTGGCCCGCGACGGCCGCCGACTACGGTCCCGACCAGCTCGCCGACGCCATGCTCCACTCCCACTACCCGCTCCAGGCGCTGCTCTACTCGGTGGTGCTGCACCGCCACCTGCGCGGTCGGCTGGCCGGCTACCGCCCCGAGCAGCACCTGGGGGGCGTGCTGTACCTCTACCTGCGGGGCATGTGCGGC
The DNA here is from genome assembly GCF_035429765.1 of Nocardioides sp. GTDB lineage: Bacteria > Actinomycetota > Actinomycetes > Propionibacteriales > Nocardioidaceae > Nocardioides. The sequence continues at coordinate 1,934 of NZ_DAOMFK010000295.1, forward strand.
CCCGGCACCCCGGTGGTCGCCGGGCACCCGGCCGGCGTGTTCAGCTGGGCCCCGTCGGCCGCGCTGGTCACCGGCGTCTCCGACCTGCTGGCGGGAGGGGTCGGGTGAGTGAGCTTTTCGAGCCCGACGGCGGCTGGGACCCCCGTCTGGTGCATCGCGCCGGAGGGCTGCTCGGCGCGGCCAACCGCGCCGGGGTCCTGGAGGCCGCCGACGTGCACGTCGCCGTCCGCGTGGCCGACCTCGTGGAGGAGCCGGACGAGACCGTGCGGCTGGCGGTGGCCCTGGCGGTGCGTGCCGTGCGGCACGGCTCGGTGTGCGTCGACCTGGCCGAGGTGCTCACCCTGCTCCCGGACCTGCCCTGGCCGGATCCGGGGACGTGGACCGACCGGGTGGCCGGCAGCGCGCTCGCTGCGGCGTCCGTGGTGCGGGTCGAGCGTGGGCTGGTCTACCTCGACCGCTACTGGCGGGAGGAGGACCAGGTCTGCCGCGACCTGCTCGCCCGGGCCGCCCAGCCGCGGCCCGTGGTGGACCCGGCCCGGCTCGCCGCCGGTGCAGCCCGGGTCTTCCCGGAGGGGTACGACGAGCAGCGGGACGCCGCGCGGGCCGCGGCCGGGCAGTGGACCACCGTGCTCACCGGCGGCCCGGGCACGGGCAAGACGACGGCGGTGGCGGGGCTGCTGGCCCTCCTCACCGAGCAGGC
>NZ_DAOMFK010000296.1:0-1161 GCF_035429765.1 Nocardioides sp.
CGCCGCGTTCGCCGAGAGCGACTCGCGCGGCCTGCTCACCCTGGCGGTGGAGCTCACGGTCGCCGGCACCGCGGTGTCCGCGTCCGCGCTGCTGCACCCGCACCGGCGCCGGGCCGGCTGGCTGGGCGGGCTGCTCCTGGTGCTGGCCAGCTGGGTCCGCCTCTACGACCTGGGGGTGCACGCCCCGGAGCCCTACACCCTGCCCGCCGCTGTCGCCCTCACCGTGGTCGGGCTCCGGCGGCTGCGCCGCGACGAGGGGGCGGGGACGGTGGTGGCCCTCGGGCCCGGGCTGACCCTGGCGACGGTGCCCTCGCTGCTCTCGGCGCTGGAGGAGCCGGTCTCCTGGCGCGCGGTGCTGCTGGGGCTGGGCTGCCTGGCGCTGGTGCTGGGCGGTGCCCGGCTGCGCTGGCAGGCCCCGCTCGTGGTCGGCGCGGTGGTCGGCGCCGTCCTGGTGCTGCGGGAGGTCGCGCCGTACGCCGCGGAGCTGCCCTCCTGGGTGCTGATCGCCGCGGCCGGGACGGTGCTCACCGTCGTGGGGGTGACGTGGGAGAGACGGCTGCGCGACGTGCGCACGGCGGAGGCGTACCTGGCCCGGCTGCGCTGACCGGACCGCCTGCTCCGAGAAGTCGCCCCGGCGAGCCGACAGGCGCTACCATGGAACCAGTTCCGGTCCCCACGTAGACCTCGCGCTCCGCCAGATCCGTGGGACCCGGGGCCACGTCGCGGGGCAGCCGCCCGGGCCACTCCGCTCGACGTTTCGATCATCCCCGGGCGCCGGTCACGGAGGGGTACCGACCCACCTCGAGCGGCGTACGGGGACGCTCCAGAGGAGGAGTCCGTGGCTCGACGAGGCCAGCGCCAGTCCGGCGCTCGCCGGCCCGCCCAGCGCGACCGGAGGCGGGTCCGCGACCTCGACAACGAAGGGATCATCCCCGTCCTGGCCCGCGCGGTGCGCGAGGTCGAGTCGGCGGTGCAGCGCGGCCGGGTGATGTCGTCGGTGCGCACCAAGTTCCAGGTGGTCGGCCTGCTCGTGCGCGAGGAGAGGGCGCACGTCAAGGCCGACGACACCAGCAGCGAGGCGCACCGGGCCGAGCAGCTCAAGCGGCTCGACGGCATCGCCACGATCCTGGCGAAGACCGCCGCGCGGGACACCTCGCTGCT
>NZ_DAOMFK010000296.1:1261-2617 GCF_035429765.1 Nocardioides sp.
CGGCGGCTGGCGACCTGGGAGCTGCTCGGGCCGCTGTTCCGGGCGTTCGAGTACGGCGGCGCCTCGTCCTGCATGCCCCTGCCGGAGCCGACCTCGCTCAACGCCGCCGGTGGGCGGATGCTCATGCACCACCAGGCACAGGTGGTCGGGGCGGCGGCCGCCGGGCACCGCACCTTCCTGCTCGCCGACGAGCCCGGGCTGGGGAAGACCGCCCAGGCGCTGCTCGCTGCCCAGGCCGCCGACGCCTACCCGCTGCTCGCCGTGGTCCCGAACGTGGTGAAGACGAACTGGGCCCGCGAGGTGGGGCTGTGGACCCCGCAGCGCAGCGCCACGGTCGTCCACGGGAACGGCGAGAGCGTCGACGGGTTCGCCGACATCATCGTGGTGAACTACGAGATCCTCGACCGCCACGTCGGCTGGCTGGGGGACCTGGGGTTCCGCGGCATGGTCGTGGACGAGGCGCACTTCATCAAGAACAAGTCCTCCCAGCGCTCCCAGAACGTGCTGCGGCTGTCCCGGCGGATCCGGTCGCGGATCCCCCGGCCGCTGCTGATGGCGCTGACCGGGACCCCCCTCATCAACGACATCGAGGACTTCCGGGCGATCTGGCAGTTCCTGGGCTGGATCGACGACACCAGGCCCCTCGGTCCGCTCATGGACGCCTTGGAGGAGACCGGGCTCACCCCCACCGATCCCGGGTTCTACCCCCTGGCCCGCAGCTGCGTCATCGACCTGGGCATCGTCCGCCGGCGCAAGGTCGACGTGGCCGCCGACATCCCCGCGCGCCGGATCGCCGACCTGCCGGTGGAGCTCGACGACGACGACGCGCGCTCGATCCGCAAGGCGGAGCAGGAGCTGGCCCGGCGGCTCGTGGCGCGCTACGAGAGCGCCCTCGCGACCCGGACGTCGGGGGTGCGGGTCGAGGGCATCGACCACGAGCTGGTCCGCCGGGTGGCCACCTGGGAGCGGGAGGACACCACCACCGACTCGGGCGAGAACGTGTTCAGCATGATGCGCCGGATCGGCCAGGCGAAGGCCGGGCTGGCCGCGGACTACGCCGCCCAGCTGGCCCACAGCGTCGGCAAGGTGGTCTTCTTCGCCAAGCACATCGACGTGATGGACACGGCCGAGGAGACCTTCGAGCGACGCGGTCTGCGCTACACCTCGATCCGGGGCGACCAGACCCCCAAGGCGCGGCAGCAGGCCATCGACGGCTTCACCCACGACCCGGAGGTGGCCGTCGTCGTCTGCTCGCTCACCGCTGCCGGGGTCGGCCTCAACCTGCAGGTCGCGTCGAACCTCGTGCTCGCCGAGCTCTCCTGGACCGACGCCGAGCAGACCCAGGCGATCGACCGG
>NZ_DAOMFK010000297.1:0-2608 GCF_035429765.1 Nocardioides sp.
GGGTACGACCGGTCCCAACCAGCCTTCGCCACGCAGGTCGGCGCGCTCCTCGGCCACCACGCGCGCGAGCCAGCCGGCGCTGGGCCGCACCGGGCCGACGGCGTTCGGGAACGCCTCGGGGTAGAGCAGCGCCCCCTGCCCGACCACGGCCGCGTCGGTGGCGGCGGCGTCCGGCCGCACCACGACCGGGTCGTCGAGCCGGCCGCCGTGCACGTCGTACGCCGCGAGGTAGACCTCCTTGCGACGCGCGTCGGTGGCCACGAAGAAGTCGTCGGCGACGGTTCCGGTCTCGGCCGCCTCGACGGCGAGCACGTCGAGGGTGCACGCGCCGTAGACGGGGATCTCCAGCGCCCAGCCGAGCGTGCGCGCAGTGACCAGCCCCACCCGGAGCCCGGTGAACGGGCCGGGGCCGACGCCGACGGCGACCGCGGTGAGGTCCTGGCGGACCAGCCCGTGCTCGGCCAGCAGCTCCTGGATCAGCGGGGCGAGGTGCTCCCCGTGCTTCATCGGCCGCTCCGAGACCCGCTCCCCGACGACCGCCTCGCCGTCGTGCAGGGCGACGGTCACCAGCGGGGTGGCGGTGTCGAAGGCGAGCAGCACGGCCCCGAGGCTAGCGGCCGCCACCCCGCACCGAGATAGTCCGCCGCGATTCTCATCATTTCGCGCGTCGAAATGATGATTTGCGCGGCGGACTATCCCCCCGGGCTCACCTCACCTTCCCCGTGGCAGGCGGGACCTGCCCCTCAGGGGTGCCAGCGCGGACCGTGGCCGCGGACCCGGACCCGGCGGGGGTCGGCCCCCTCGCCGCCCCCTTCTGCGTCCTCGTCGGTGCCCTCGCCGAGGGTCCGCTCGATCACCACGTCGAGGCGGGAGTCCGCGAGCCCCTCGGCCAGCCCGCCGCCCCACTCGACGACCGTCACCGCCTCGTCGAGGGAGGTGTCCAGGTCCAGGTCCTCCAGCTCGGCCAGCCCGCCGAGCCGGTAGGCGTCGACGTGCACGAGGGCGGGCCCGTCGACGAGGGAGGGGTGCACCCGGGCGATCACGAAGGTGGGCGAGGTGACCGGGCCGCGCACGCCCAGGCCCTCGCCCAGCCCCTGGGTGAACGTGGTCTTCCCCGCCCCGAGCTCACCGGTGAGCAGCACCAGGTCCCCGGCCCGCAGCTCGCCGCCCAGGCTCGCGCCGAGCGCCCGCATGGCCGGGGCGTCGGGGACGTCGTAGCGGGCCGTCAGCCGCCGGCGCAGCTCGAGGTACGGCGGGTCGCGGCGCACCTCGGCGAACCCACGGGCCTGCCAGAAGCGGATCGTGGCGGGCAGCTCCTCGCGGGCGAGCACCGCCATCTCCGTGGCGTCCTCGACGGCGTCGCAGGCCGCGACCAGGAGGGCGCGGGCGACCCCTCGTCCCTGCTCGCTGGGCAGCACGCCGAAGCGGCGCAGGTAGACGACCCCGTCCGCGGGCGAGAGCAGCAGGGCGCCCACGGGGCGGCCGTCCCGCTCGGCCAGCAGTCCCCCGGCGCCGGCCAGCGCGGCCGCGACCGAGGCGGTGGTCTCCCCCAGGGCGTCGGCCGGCGGGTCCAGCACCGGTCGGGCACCGAAGGCCGCACGCACCACCGCCAGCACCTCCTCGGCGGCCTCGGGGCCGACCCGGCGGACCCGCAGGGTCACCGGGACTCGACGCGGTCGATGGCGTGCGAGAGCAGCTGGTTGAGCTCGGCGTTCACCTGCGCGTAGCGCTCCATGATCACCATGTGCCCGGCACCGTCGCACTCCAGCAGGTCCGAGCCGTGCACCAGGGCGTGCAGCTTGCGGCTGTGCCCGATCGCGGTGATCTTGTCCGAGCTCCCGCAGATGATGCTGGTGGGGACCGAGGACAGCGTCGGGCAGGCCGACCACAGGTCCAGCGCCGCGAACGAGGGGAAGAACTCGGCGACGACCTCGAACGGCGTCTGGTTCAGCAGCGCGTAGACGAACCCGACGTACTCGTCGGGCACGCCCTGGCCGAAGGCGTAGGCGTCGGTGATCACCTTGGCCACGTCGGTGCTGCGGTGGCGCAGGGCGTCGACGGCGCGGTGGCCGCGCGAGAGCGTGTTGACCAGCCGGGTCACCACACCCCGGCCCAGCCCCGCCGGCAGCATGGGGAAGAGGATGCGGCCCGGGTCCAGGCCCCCGGCGGTGGTCGCGATGAGCGCCGCCCCCACCACCTTGGAGCCGAACAGCTCGGGGTGCTGCGCGGCCAGCGACAGGATGGTCATCCCGCCCATCGAGTGGCCCACCAGCACCACCGGGTCGTCGTGGGTGAGGTCGTCCAGGACCCGTTTGAGGTCGCGGCCCAGCTGCGTGATCGTGGCGTGCAGATCCGGTGAGCGCCCCGAGCGGCCGTGCGAGCGCTGGTCGTAGTAGACCGCCTTGACCAGACCGCGGTACGCCGCCCGCTGGAAGTGCCAGCAGTCCATGCTCAGCGAGTACCCGTGGCAGAAGACCATCGTCACCGGCGGCTCCGCCACCGGGCGGCTCCGCCGACGAGACCCGCTGTGCGCCTCGGGGTCGAACGGGTCGACCTCGGCGTGCAGCGGGACCCCGTCGTCGGCCACGACGTGGATCGGCGCGGCGGC
>NZ_DAOMFK010000298.1:0-2596 GCF_035429765.1 Nocardioides sp.
CCCTGGCGATCATGGCGCACAAGCTGGGCACCGGCATCCGGGTCGAGAAGCACTACGCGCCCGCGCTGCCGCGCATCGAGGCGATGGCCGGTGAGCTGAACCAGGTGTGGACCAACCTCGTCGACAACGCGATCGACGCGATGGCCGGCCGGGGCGTGCTCACCGTGTCGGCCCGCCCCGACGGCGACGACTCGGGGGACCACCGCTCGGGACAGCGGCCCGGCGTCGAGCCGGGTGGGTTCGCCGGCCAGTGCAGCCCGCACCAGTGCCACAGCCTCGCGGACCGTTGCCAGCGCGTCCGCGTCGGCGACCACCACCAGCGCGCCCGTGTCCGCGACCATCAGGGCCATCTCCTCGGCCGTGGCCTCGGGGTTCACTGGCACCGCGACGGCCTGGGCGCGCAGCACTCCCAGGTAGCAGGTGACCAGCTCCAGGCGGTTGCTGCACGCGAGCAGCACCCGGGTGCCGGCCACGATGTCGCCGGCGACCAGCCCGGACGCGACGCGGGAGACCTCCTCCTCGAGCTGGGCGTAGGTCAGCCGACGGTCGTCGGGATCCACCAGCGCGACGACGTCCGGACGCTCGGCGGCCGCGGACGACAGCAGAGCGGGCACGTCGCGGGGAGCCATACCAGCGATCCTGTCACAGGCGGACCGGGCCGCCGACCGGTGTGGCGGAGCCAACTACGCTCGCCGGTGTGACCCCTCCCCGCGAGCGTCCCCGTCGCCCGCTGAACCTCCAGCAGCGCTCGATCATGGCCGGGGAGGCCGCCGCCGCCAACGCTCACGTCGAGCGTGCGCTGGGCACCCCCGCCGACCCGGCCCGCGCCGCCTTCTTCGACGTCGACAACACCGTGATGCAGGGGGCCAGCATCTTCCACCTGGCCCGCGGACTGCACCGGCGCAAGTTCTTCACCACCCGTCAGATCGCCGGTGCGGCCTGGAAGCAGGCCTACTTCCGCATCGTCGGCGTGGAGGACCCCGACCACGTGGCCGAGGCCCGGGCCTCGGCGCTGAGCTTCATCGCCGGGCACACGGTGAGCGAGCTGGAGGAGCTGGGCGAGGAGATCTTCGACGAGGCGATGGCGCACCGGATCTGGCCGGGCACCCGGGCCCTGGCCCAGCTGCACCTCGACGAGGGGCAGCGGGTGTGGCTGGTCACCGCCGCACCCCTCGAGGTCGCCCAGATCATCGCCCGCAGGCTAGGCCTCACCGGGGCGCTGGGCACGGTCGCCGAACGGGAGGACGGGGTCTACACCGGACGTCTGGTCGGGGACCTGCTGCACGGACCGGCCAAGGCGGTGGCCATCCGGGCGCTCGCCGAGCGGGAGGGCCTGGACCTGGCCCGGTGCTCGGCGTACTCCGACTCCTTCAACGACCTGCCGATGCTGTCCCTGGTGGGCGACCCGTGCGCGGTCAACCCGGACCCGCGGCTGCGCGCCCACGCGCGCGAGAACGGCTGGCGGATCCGCGACTACCGCACCGGCCGTCGGGCCGCCCGGGCGGGTCTGGTCCTGGGTGCCGCGGCCGGCGCGCTCAGCGGCGCGGTGGCGCTCCGGGGGCGGCGGGGCCCGGCCTGACCCTGAGCGGCGGCAGGCCGAACACGGAGTCCCGGTCGCGCAGCAGCGCGTAGAGGGTCTGCTGGATCGCCTCGCGCACCTGGTCGGTCACGTTGAAGACCAGCATCGGGTCGTCGGCGGCGCCAGGCTCGAACTCGTCGGTGCGGATCGGCTCACCGAACTCCATCAGCCACTTCGACGGCAGCGGGACCAGGCCCAGCGGGCCGAGCAGCGGGAAGAACGGCGTGATCGGCAGGTAGGGCAGCCCGAGCAGCCTCGCCAGCACCGGGACGTTGCCCACCAGGGGGTAGGTCTCCTCCGCGCCGACGACCGAGAGCGGCACGATCGGTACGCCGGTGCGCAGCGCCGCGGAGACGAACCCGCCCCGGCCGAACCGCTGGAGCTTGTAGCGCTCGGAGTAGGGCTTGCCGATGCCCTTGAACCCCTCGGGCCACACGCCGACCAGATGGCCTCCACGCAGCAGCCGCTCGGCGTCCTCGGCGCAGGCCAGCGTCACCCCCGAGCGGCGGGCCAGCACGCTGACCATCGGCAGCCGGAAGACCAGGTCGGCACCGAGCGGGCGCAGGTTCCGGCCGGTGTGCTCGTGCACGGTGAAGATCGCCATGGCGGCGTCGAGGGGGATGGTGCCCGAGTGGTTGGAGACCACGAGAGCCCCACCCTCGACGGGGATGTTCTCGGCGCCCCGGACCTCGATCCGGAACCACTTCTCGGCCAGCGGGCGCAGCACCGCCATCAAGAAGGTGTGGGCGAACTCCGCGTCGAAGCCGTACTCGTCGATGACGTACTCGCCGTCCAGGCGCCGCCGCCAGAAAGCGAGCAGCTGGGCGAGCCGGCCCTCCCAGTCCTGCCCGAAGACCTCCATCGCCCCCTGCTGCAGGGCGGCCAGCCAGTCGCCGATCGGGATGCCTGCGAACGGGTCGCGGTCGGTGGTGGTGACCGGCGCGGTGCGGGCCGGCTGCTCGCTTCCCGCCGCCGGTGTGGCCGCGGAGCCTCCGCGGGTCCGTCCGGCGAGCTCCC
>NZ_DAOMFK010000299.1:0-2551 GCF_035429765.1 Nocardioides sp.
AAGGCGAGGCGTTCCTGGGCCTCCAGGGAGTAGGGCAGGTCCCCGGGGTCCTCCAGCCCGTCCGACAGCGCGGGCACCTCGGTGGGGTCCGCTCCGGCGACGGCGACGGCCAGCGCCTCCCGCACGGTGCCCGCGGGGGTAGGGGCGTGGCGGGAGCCCGCGAGGTCGCGGGCCCGACGGCCGAGCAGGGCCAGATCGCGGGGGCCGACGGCCCACCGGGGCCCGCTGAGCAGGGCGAGCAGCTCGCTGTTGGCGGTGAGGTCGGAGACCAGGCTCAGGGTGGCCAGCACCTCGCTGACCTCCGGCAGCCTGAGCAGCCCCTTGAGGCCGACGATCTCCACCGGCACGCCGGCAGCGGTGAGGGCGTCGAACACGTCGGCGGCGTGCGCGTTGTCCCGCACCAGCACCCCGATCTCCCGCCACCGCTCCCCCGGGGCGCGGCGCGAGGTCCGGTGGGCGTCGCGCACCTGCGTCACCAGCCAGCCGAGCTCCTCGGCGTAGCTCTCGTGCACGATCGCCTGCACCAGGCCCTCGGCGTCACCGCCCGGCTCCAGCGGCCGCACCTGCGCGAAGCCGTCGTACAGCGGCTGGGCGAGCCGGTTGGCGACCTGGAGGATCCGGCGGTCCGAGCGCCGGTTGACCGTCAAGGGGTACGTCGCCACGTCGGGGCTGCCGTCGGGGCCGGGGAAGTCCAGCCCGAAGCCGAGGATGTTGGACACCGAGGCCCCGCGCCAGCCGTAGATCGCCTGGTTGGGGTCCCCGACCGCGGTCACCGGGTGCCCCCGGCCCTGTGCCGCGGTGCTGCCCGAGAACAGGCGGCGCAGCATCAGGGCCTGGGCGACGGAGGTGTCCTGGTACTCGTCGAGCAGCACGATGCGGAACTTCTCCCGCTCCCGCTCCCCCACGGCGGGGTGGCGGTCCGCGAGGTCGGCGGCCAGGGAGATCTGGTCGGAGAAGTCCATCAATCCGAGCGAGCGCTTGAAGGAGCGGTACTCCTCCACGAGCGCGGTCGCCTCCGCCCGGCGCCCGAACGCGCTGGCGACGTCGGCGGCGATCTTGCCGGAGAGCTCGGCGGCGAACCGCGGAGCCTCCCGCGCGTCGAACGCGCGCAGCGCGGCCGGCTCGACCAGGTGCTCGGCCAGGGCGCCGTCGAGGGCCAGGATGTACTCGATGACGTGCGGCGGGCTGTCGGAGAGCAGCCGCACCGGGCCCTCGTGCCGCTCGATCACGCGGCCGGCCAGCTGGTAGCGGGCGGCGTCGGCGATCACCCGGGTGTCGGGCTCGTGGCCGATCCGCAGGCCGTGCTCGGTCAGCAGCGCTGCGGCGTAGGCGTTGTAGGTGGCCACCACCGGCTCGAGGACCTCCTCCGAGCCGTCCTCGCCCGCGGTGCCGCGGGCGAACCCGGCCACCTCGAGCGCCTCGCGCACGCGCGTCCTCAGCTCGCCGGCCGCCTTGGTGGTGAAGGTGAGCCCGAGGACCTGGTCGGGTCGGACCTGCCCGGTGACGACGAGGTACACGACCCGGGCCGCCATCACCGAGGTCTTGCCGGACCCGGCCCCCGCGACCACCACCGCCGGCTCGAGCGGGGCGCTGATGGCCGCCCACTGCTGGGCGCTGACCTGGTAGTCGGTGCGCATCACCGCCTGCAGCTCGGCCGGGGACCGCAGCGGCCGTGGGGTCGGCGCGGCCGTCACGACAGCACCGTCCCGGACGTCCGGGCCGGGCAGAACCGGTCGAAGTCGCAGTGGGTGCAGTGCGGGCCGGGGCGGGCGGGGAACCGCTCCTCGCGCAGCAGGGCGACCGCGTCGGCCAGCTGGCGCTCGACGGGACGCAGGCCGTCCTCGCCGGGCTGCTGAGGGCCCTGCGCCTGAACGCGCATGCCCGAGGCGAGCTGTTGGCGCAGCTGCCACAGCTCGGCGCCTGCGGGCTCGGTCGGGGTGCGCAGCAGCGGCTCGTGGCCGGCGAGGGAGTCGTCGAAGGCGCCGTGCTCGACCGCGAGCTGGTAGAGCCCGAGCTGGGGGTGGACCGCGACCTCCTCCTTGGTCGGCGTGGACTTGCCGGTCTTCAGGTCCACCACGACGAGGCGTCCGTCGTGGGTGACCTCGAGCCGGTCGGCGTACCCGTGCAGGGTCACCTGCTGCCCGTCCGGCAGCTTCACCTCGGCCTGGAAGGACTGCTCGGTGGCCAGCACCGGGCGGGCGTCGGGGCGGGTGTGGTGCGCCACGAACCGGGCGAGGGCAGCCTCGACCTCGGCCCGCTCCCGCTCCCCCGACCAGGGGGTGCGGAAGGGCAGCTGGCCCCAGACCTCGTCGACGTGGGCCATCAGCCGGTCGACCAGCCCGGCGTCGGGCTCCTCCTCCCCCCGGCCGATGCGGTCGGCGAGGGCGTGGACGACGTTGCCGAAGCCCTGCGCCTGGGTGGTCAGCCGCTCCCCTCCGGCCTCGCGCTGGAGGAACCACTGCGCCGGGCAGGTCTGCAGGCTGGTGAGGGTGCTCGCCGACACCGGGAGCGGGCGTTCGGGGTCGCGCAGCGGGGTGGCCTCCCCATCGGG
>NZ_DAOMFK010000300.1:0-2550 GCF_035429765.1 Nocardioides sp.
AGCCCGCGCCGGGCCGCCGCCTGGCAGGCCTCGACGTGGAGCACGGCGAAGCGCGCGAGCACGACGAGGTGCCGGCGCAGCGCGGGGTAGCCGCGGTACTCCGGAGGACAGAGGTCCAGCAGCCAGGCGGTGGCGGTGCGCTCCCAGCCCGGCGCCCCGGGCGGGCGCACCGAGGCGGGCCAGCCGGGCGGGGCGACGCCGGGACCGGACGGAGCAGGTGCGGGCACCGCACCAGGCTACCTCCAATCGAACACCTGTTCCACCGCCGGAGTTTCGACCACGTACCTACTACGCGGGATAGTAGGTTGGTGACGACGTCGACGGGCGGCGTCAGCTCGGAGGGATCCCCATGACGGCGCGCGGACGGCAGCAGCCGCTGCCGCGGATCGCCGGCCTCCTGCTGGCGCTGCTCGCCGGCGCGACCCTGCTGCTCGGCGGCGCCGCCCCCGCCTGGTCGGGCGAGCGCGACGGGAGAAGCGCGGTCGACCGGGTCGCGACGCAGGAGACCCAGGTCTACTACTTCTACGGCGACGGATGTCCGGTCTGCGCGAAGGCCACCCCGTTCCTGGAGGGGCTCGCCGAGAGCCACCCCGAGCTGCGGGTGAACCGCTTCGAGGTCTGGCACTCCGCAGAGAATCGCGACCTGCTGGGTCAGATGGCCGATGCCTACCGGATCACCCCCACCGGGGTCCCGGTCATCTTCATCGGCCGGCACGCCTGGGTGGGGTTCCGCGAGGGCGCCACCGACACCGCGATCACGTCCGTGGTCGACGCGTGCACGACCCAGGGCTGCCCCGACCCGAGCACCGTCGAGCTGGACGGCACCGAGGGCACCACCACCGACACCGGCCAGAGCTGCGGCACCAGCCCGGACGGCGAGCCGCTCGCGTGCGGCAGCGAGGACGAGGCCGAGGAGGCCATCGACGTCCCCCTCGTCGGCAGTGTCGGGCTGGCCGACCGCCCGCTGGTGGTCTCGACCCTGCTCATCTCCTTCGTCGACGGCGTCAACCCCTGCTCGCTGTGGGTGCTCACCGTGCTGATCGCCCTGTCGCTGCGTCGCGCCTCGCGCCGGCACACGCTGGTGATCGGCGGCACCTTCATCCTGGTGACCGCGGCGGTGTACGCGATGTTCATCGGCGGCCTGTTCACCGTCTTCACCTTCGTGGGGTTCGCGCCGTGGATCCGGGTGGCCGTCGCGACGGTGGCCCTGTTCATGGCGCTGGTCAGCATCAAGGACTACTTCTGGTTCAAGCAGGGTCTCTCCCTGACGATCCCGGACTCCAAGAAGCCGGGCATCTACGCCGGGATGCGGCGGGTGCTGGACAAGGGCGACTCGATGCCCGCCATGATCGGTGCCACCGCCGTGCTGGCCGCCGGCGTGTCCCTCGTCGAGTTCGGCTGCACCGCGGGGTTCCCGGTGCTGTGGACCAACCTCCTGCAGACCCAGGAGGCCGGCCCGCTGACCTTCGCTCTGCTGCTGCTGCTCTACATGCTCATCTACCAGATCGACGAGCTGGTCATCTTCCTCACCGCGGTCTTCACCCTGCGCGCCACCAGGATCCAGGAGAAGCAGGGCCGGCTGCTCAAGCTGGGCAGTGGAGTGCTGATGCTGGCGCTGGCACTGGTGATGATCATCGACCCCGAGATCATGTCCTCGGTGACCGGTGCGGTCGGGGTGTTCCTCGCTGCGATGGCGGTCTCGGCGATCGTGGTGCTGGTCGACCGGCTGGTCCGACCCAGGTCCACCTGACCTATCCGCCCACCGGGCCCGCGCCTCGGCGAGGTCCGGGCCGGTGGGGCAGGATGTGCGGCATGCCACGCGCGCGCGACCTGGGGATCGTCGTCGGGGCACTGCCCCCGGGGCCCACCAACTCCGTCCTCGACGTCGCGGGGGCGGGCCTCGGCCACGCGACGGTCCACCGCGACGAGCCGGCGCCTCCCGACGGCCGCGGGGTCGCGCGCACCGGGGTCACCTGCGTGCTGCTCGCCGAGGACGCCTACCTGCGGCCGGTCCCCGCGGGCGGCGCCGTGCTCAACGGCGCCGGCGAGTGCACCGGCTTCCTCACCGCGGCGGAGTGGGGCTCGGCCGAGACCCCCGTCTACCTGACCTCGACGATGCAGCTGGGGAGGGTGTACGACGCCGCGTGCGAGATCACGCTGGAGCAGCACCCCGAGGCCGCCGACGACGTGGTGATCCCGGTCGTCGCGGAGTGCGACGACTCCTTCCTCAACGACTGCCGGCGGATGCAGGTCACCGGCGACGACGTGCGGACGGCGTGGCGCGCCGCCGTGGACTCGGTCGGCGCGGGCAGCCCGCCCGCCGAAGGTGCCGTCGGGTCGGGCACCGGGATGTCCTGCTTCGACTTCAAGGGCGGCATCGGCACCGCCTCGCGTGTCACGGGGGACGGGCACACCGTCGCGGTCGTGCTGATGACCAACTTCGGGGTGCGGCAGGAGTGCGTGGTCGCGGGGGTCCCCGTCGGCAGGCTGCTGCCCCCCGCGCGCACGGGGCCGCACGCCCCGGCCGGCTCGTGCATCGGGCTCGTGGTC
>NZ_DAOMFK010000301.1:0-2514 GCF_035429765.1 Nocardioides sp.
GTCACCCCCACGGGCAGCCCGCCGGCGGCGCCGATCAGCACGGTCGGCAGGACCTGGATGTGGGGGTTGTCGTCGGGGACGACGCCGCCGCGGCGGATCCGCCGCAGCTGGATGTAGAGCCGCAGTGCGTAGGTGGCGGCCGCGAGGAGCAGCGCGAACCCGATGCACAGCTTGAGCACCTTGTCGAGCTGCTCGGGGGTGTCGGTCACGGCCGCGAGCAGGTGCGGGCCGAGCAGCGCCATCGGCACCGAGCCGACGATCAGCCACTTGGCGAGCTTGAGGTTCGGCGAGCCCTCCCGGTGGTGCACCACCGCACCGCCGGTCTTGTAGACCGCCGCGGCGGTCAGGTCGGCGGTGACCACGGTCGCCGCGTCGCCCACGCCCAGGAAGAGCAGCGCAGGCGTCATCAGCGCGCCGCCGCCCATGCCGGTGAGGCCGACGACGGTGCCGACGAGGAACCCGGCGGCGAGGATCGCGAAGAACGTGGTGCTGAGATCGGGCATGCCACACTCTCGTCTCGCCGGATTTGAACCGGGTCAGTGTACTGCCCGGCCGAGGTTGTCCTCCTCGGCGCGCCGCGGCTCCGGGGTCGCCGCCGCGAGGTCCAGGTAGCCCTCGGCCCGCAGCCCCACGAGGACGTCGTCGAGAGCCTCCTCGATGGTGCGGCCCGTGGTGTCGACCCGCACCGCCGCGTCCTCGGGCTCCTCGTACGGCGAGGAGATCCCGGTGAACTCGGGGATCTCGCCGCGCCGGGCCTTCGCGTAGAGGCCCTTGCGGTCGCGCCGCTCGCACTCCTCCAGCGGCGTGGCCACGTGCACCAGGAAGAACGCGCCGCCGGCGTCCTCGACCATCTGGCGGACCAGCCGGCGGGTCGCGTCGAAGGGAGCGATCGGGCTGCACACCGCCACCCCGCCGTGCCGCGAGATCTCGGCCGCGACCCAGCCGATGCGGGCGATGTTGGTCTCCCGGTCCGCCTTGGAGAAGGTCAGCCCGGCCGAGAGGTGGCGGCGTACGACGTCCCCGTCGAGGCTGGTCACCGTGCGCCCGGTCTCGAGCAGCAGGTCGATCAGGGCCCGCGCCAGGGTGGACTTGCCGCTGCCGGACAGTCCGGTGAAGAACAGCACGAGGCCCTGCTCGCCGGGCGGGGGCCGGTCGGCGTCGACGACTGCGGCCACCGCAGCCGGGAGCTCGCCGCCCTCGGCCAGCCCCAGCACCGGGTCCCCGTCGGCGTAGTTCTCCACGACCTGGATCCCCAGGTGGTGGTCGACCTCGGGGTCGCCGTGCGCGGCCAGCGGCACCGCCACCACCGCCGCGTCGGGCAGCCCCTCGGCCGCGGCCAGCGTGGCCCGGACCAGGCCGACGGGGGAGAGGGTCGGGGTGCCCGTGCCGATGAGCGCCAGCAGCACCACCGGCCCGGCCTCGGCCAGCCGGCCCAGCTGGTCGGTGGTCAGCGGGTCGGCGACGGGGACCCAGGTGCTCCCGGCGTACCGCTCCTGCGCCTGGGCCGGGGTCAGGTGCAGCCGGCGGAACGGGCCGTGCTCGGCATGGGTCAGCGCGGTGACCCGCCCGTCGAGGTCCACGTGGGCCAGCGGCAGCCCCTCGGGGTCCACCAGCTCGACCAGCCCGCGGTCCCGCGCCTGGGCGATGACGTCCTCGGGCAGGTCCAGCGTCACCGGGCTGTCCGGCTCGTTGAAGCCGGTGAGCGGCGCCAGCGCGCCGGAGACCAGCAGCTCGAGGTCGTCCAGCTCGCGCGGGGTGGGGTGGTGCTGGGGGATCGGCGGCACAGGCGCCATCCTGCCACCGCGGGGCGGCCCGGGCGCGGGCGGGAACGAACCGGACCGGTCCTCGGTAGGGTGCCCCGCATGGCGCAGCCCCAGTCGCAGCCGGTGGTGGCCGAGGTGGTCCGGTCGGGGATCGTGGAGGGCCACCACTACGGCGCGGTGGTGGCGCTCGCACCCGACGGGTCGGTGGACTGGGCCGTCGGCGACGTGGAGCGGCCGGTGCTGCCGCGGTCGTGCGTGAAGCCGCTCCAGGCGGTCGGGATGCTGCGCTGCGGGCTGGACCTGCCCGACGAGCTGCTGGCGCTGGTGTGCGCGTCGCACTCGGGCGAGCCGTTCCACGTCGAGGGGGTACGCCGGATCCTGCGCGGCGCCGGGCTCTCCGAGGCCTCGCTGCAGACGCCCGCCGACCTGCCGCTGGGAGACGTGGCTCGGGCAGAGCTGCTCCGGGGCGGGGGGTCGGCCGCGCCGGTGCTGATGAACTGCTCGGGCAAGCACGCCGGGATGCTCGCCACGTGCGTGGCCCGGGGCTGGGACACCGGGACCTACCTGTCGCCGGAGCACCCGCTGCAGCGCGCGATCCTCCAGACCGTCGTCTCGCTGACCGGCGACCAGACCCCGCTGCACGGCCCGGGAGCGCTGGCCGTCGACGGGTGCGGCGCCCCGGCCCCGGCCACCTCGCTGGTCGGCCTGGCGCGGGCGTTCGGGCTGCTCGCCCGGGGGCTCGACGGCTCCG
>NZ_DAOMFK010000302.1:0-2508 GCF_035429765.1 Nocardioides sp.
GCCCCACCAGCGGCGCCAGCTCCATCGAGCCGTACAGCTTGATCAGGTCGACATGCATGCCCTTGCCGGCGAAGTGCGCCTTGGCGGCGTTGATGTACTTGGTCGCCACGCGAATGCGCCCCCCCGGGCGCGTCGCCGCCCCGGCCCCCCCTGGCCCCCCCCGCCCAGCAGCACCCCGACACGGAAGGCACCACCTGATGGACACCGCGGAGATCCGCCGCCGGTTCGTGGCCCACTTCGAGGCCCACGGACACACCGTGGTGCCCAGCGCATCGCTGCTCCTCGACGACCCGAACCTGCTGTTCGTCAACGCCGGCATGGTGCCGTTCAAGCCCTACTTCCTGGGCCAGGAGACCCCGCCGTACCCGCGAGCGGTGAGCGTGCAGAAGTGCGTGCGCACCCTCGACATCGACGAGGTCGGCAAGACGACCCGGCACGGCACCTTCTTCCAGATGTGCGGCAACTTCTCCTTCGGCGACTACTTCAAGCAGGGCGCGATCCGGCTCGCCTGGGACCTGGTCACCAAGCCGCAGACCGAGGGCGGCTACGGCTTCGACGAGTCGGTGCTCTACGCCTCGGTCTACGAGGACGACGAGGAGGCCGTCTCGCTGTGGAAGTCCGAGGCCGGGCTGCCCGACGACCGGATCATCCGGCTCGGCAAGAAGGACAACTACTGGTCGATGGGGGTGCCCGGGCCGGGCGGCCCGTCCTCGGAGATCCTCATCGACCGGGGCCCGGAGTTCGGCGCGGACCGCGACTGGGACGCCGGCGACCGCTACATGGAGTTCTGGAACCTGGTGTTCATGCAGGAGGTGCTCTCCGCGGTCCGCTCCAAGGAGGACTTCGACGTCCAGGGCCCGCTGCCGGCCAAGAGCATCGACACCGGGCTGGGCCTGGAGCGGGTGGCCTACCTGCTGCAGGGCAAGCAGAACATGTACGAGATCGACGAGATGTTCCCCGTGATCGAGCGCGCCGAGCAGCTCACCGGCCGGCGGTACGGCGTCGCGCACGACGACGACGTCCGGTTCCGGGTCGTCGCCGACCACGTGCGCAGCGCGCTGATGCTCATCGGCGACGGCGTCACCCCGGGCAACGAGGGCCGCGGCTACGTGCTGCGCCGGCTGCTGCGGCGGGCGGTGCGCTCGGTGCGGCTGCTCGGCTACGAGGACCGGGCGCTGCCGGAGCTGCTGCCGGTGAGCCGCGACAAGATGCAGCTCGGCTATCCCCAGATCCGCACCGACTGGGAACGGATCTCGACGGTGGCCTACGCCGAGGAGGACGCCTTCCGGCAGACGCTGCGGGCCGGCACCCAGATCTTCGACCTGGCCACCAGCGAGGTGAGACGGGCCGGCGGGGCGCAGCTCTCCGGCGACCGGGCCTTCGCGCTCCACGACACCTACGGCTTCCCCATCGACCTCACCCTGGAGATGGCGGCCGAGCAGGGGCTCAGCGTCGACGAGGAGGGCTTCCGCCGGCTGATGGCCGAGCAGAAGGCCCGGGCCAAGGCCGACGCCCGGGCCAAGAAGGGCGCCCACGTCGACGCCTCGGCGTACCGCGAGGTCGCCGACGCGATGGGCCGCCCGGTGGAGTTCACCGGCTACGACGAGGTGGTCTCCGAGGGTTCCGTGCGCGGCATCGTGGCCTCCGGTGGCGTGGTCACCTCCGCCCGCGAGGGGGACGAGATCGAGCTGGTCCTGGACCGCACCCCCTTCTACGCCGAGGGCGGCGGCCAGCTGGCCGACCAGGGGGTCATCGAGCTGGCCACCGGCGCGCGGCTGCACGTGCACGACGTCCAGTCGCCGATCACCGGCCTGGTCGTGCACCAGGCGACGGTGCTGGCCGGTGAGGTGACGCTGGGTGCCGGTGCCCACGCCGTGGTGGACCTGGAGCGGCGCCGCTCGATCTCGAGGGCGCACACCGCGACCCACATGGTGCACAAGGCGTTCCGCGAGGCGCTGGGCGAGACAGCGACTCAGGCCGGCTCGGAGAACGCGCCCGGCCGGTTCCGGTTCGACTTCTCCGCCACCGGGGCGGTCCCGGAGTCGGTGATGCGCGACGTCGAGGCCCGCGTCAACGACGTCGTCCTCGACGACCTCACGGTGCACGCGGAGGTGATGAGCCAGGCCGAGGCGGTCCGCTCCGGAGCGATGGCGCTGTTCGGCGAGAAGTACGGCGACCAGGTGCGCGTCGTCTCCGTCGGTGACTGGGCCCGCGAGCTGTGCGGCGGCACCCACGCGGGACGGTCCGGTCAGCTGGGCGTGATCAAGCTGCTCGGCGAGTCCTCCATCGGCTCGGGGGTGCGCCGGGTCGAGGCCCTGGTCGGCAGCGACGCCTACCGCTTCCTGGCCCGTGAGCACGTGCTGGTGTCCCAGCTGTCCGAGACCCTCAAGACGCGTCCCGAGCAGCTCCCCGAGCGCGTCCACGACCTGCTCGAGAAGCTGCGCGCGGCCGAGAAGGAGCTCGAGAAGGTGCGGGTTGCCCAGCTGCTGGCCGCCGCGTTCCTGCTGG
>NZ_DAOMFK010000303.1:0-2450 GCF_035429765.1 Nocardioides sp.
CTGCGCCAGCCCGCCGAAGTTGGTCTCGAAGCCCCAGATCCGCTGCTCCGGGTCGAGCATGGTGTCGTTGTGGCCGTCGGGGGACTCCAGCTCCACCGACAGGCAGTGTGCGACGACCTCGTCGCCGGGCTTCCACAGGTGCACGCCGGCGCCGGTCCGCAGCACCACGCCGGCCAGGTCGGAGCCGACGATGTGGTAGGGCAGGTCATGGCGCTTGGCCAGCGGCGAGAGCCGTCCGTAGCGCTCCAGGAAGCCGAAGGTGGAGACCGGCTCGAAGATCGAGGTCCACACGGTGTTGTAGTTGATCGCGCTCGCCATCACCGCGACCAGCGCCTCCCCGGGCCCCAGGTCGGGGACTGGGACGTCGTCCACGTGCAGGCTCTTGCGCGGGTCCTTGTCCCGGCTGGGCACGCCCTCGAACATGTCGACCTCGTCCTTGTGCACCGTGACGGCGCGGTAGGAGTCGGGGAGGGCGAGCTGGGCGAACTCCTCACCACTGGTGTCGCCGGCGAGGATGGCGTCGAGGATGTGCTGCACGGGGGTCTCCTTGGGCGTGAGGTGGTGGCACCGGCCAATCTACTCGCCGGTAACCGGGGGTGGAGAGCTAGTCCTGGGCGGCGGGCTCGACGAGCTCGACGAGCACTCCGCCGGCGTCCTTGGGGTGGATGAAGTTGACGCGGGAGTCGGAGGTGCCGCGGCGCGGGGCGTCGTACAGCAGCCGCAGGCCGCGCTCCCGCAGCACTGTCGCGACGGCTTCCACGTCGGTCACCCGGAACGCCAGCTGCTGGATGCCGGGACCGGACCGCTCGAGGAACTTCGCGATCGTGGAGCCCTCGGACAGCGGGGCCAGCAGCTGGATGCAGGAGCCGGAGTCACCGACGGCGACCATCGCCTCACGCACCCCCTGCTCCTCGTTGGTCTCCTCGTGCACCACAGTCATGCCGTACTTCTCGCGGTAGAACGCCATCGCCTCGTCCAGGTCGCGCACGGCGATGCCCACGTGGTCGATGGCGGTGAACAGGTGGGCGGGCAGGTCGAGCGGGGTGCCGGTCATGGGGTCCATGGTCGTACGCCGCCCGCGCGGGCCGGAAGCCCTTTGTGACCATCGCCTCATCACGGGGCCGGTTCCGCCCTCGCGGTCGGCTGGGTAGTGTCGCCATGGTCGGGTGGTGCCCGACCTCGTTCCACGACGCCCCTTGGAGGAAGCCCATGTCCGGATCCGTGATCGTCGCCGGCGCCCGCACCCCGATCGGTCGGCTGCTGGGCGGCCTGAAGGACCAGTCCGCCACCGACCTCGGCGGGGTGGCCATCAAGGGCGCGCTGGCCAAGGCCGGAGTGTCCCCCGAGCAGGTGGACTACGTCATCATGGGCCACGTCATCCAGGCGGGCACCGGCCAGATCACCGCCCGGCAGGCGGCGGTCAAGGCGGGGATCCCGATGACGGTTCCTTCGCTGACGGTGAACAAGGTCTGCCTCTCGGGCATCAACGCCATCGCCCTGGCCGACCAGCTGATCCGGGCCGGCGAGCACGAGATCGTGGTGGCCGGCGGCATGGAGTCGATGACCCAGGCGCCGCACCTGCTGCCGAAGTCCCGGGAGGGCTTCAAGTACGGCGACACCGCCCTGGTCGACTCGATGGCCTACGACGCCCTCTTCGACCAGTTCACCGACCAGGCCATGGGCAACCTCACCGAGTCGTGCAACGCCACGGGTGCCCGGCTCACCCGCGAGGAGCAGGACGCCTTCTCCGCCCGGTCGCACCAGCGGGCCGCCGAGGCGTGGAAGAACGGCCTCTTCGACGACGAGGTGGTCCCCGTCGAGATCGTCTCCCGCCGGGGCACGGTGACGGTGGCCCAGGACGAGGGCGTGCGCGGTGAGACCACCGCCGAGTCGCTCGGCAGCCTCCGCCCGGCCTTCAGCAGGGAGGGCACGATCACCGCAGGATCCGCCTCGCAGATCTCCGACGGGGCGTGCGCGGTGGTGGTGATGAGCAAGGCCAAGGCCGAGGAGCTCGGGCTCACCTGGCTGGCCGAGATCGGCGCCTCCGGGCAGGTCGCCGGCCCCGACTCGACCCTCCAGCTCCAGCCGGCCCGAGCCATCGAGGCCGCGGCGGCCAAGGAGGGCATCGCGGTGTCCGACATCGACCTGTTCGAGCTCAACGAGGCCTTCGCCGCGGTGGGCATCGAGTCGGCCCGCCAGCTCGGCGTGCCGGACGACAAGGTCAACGTCAACGGCGGCGCCATCGCGCTGGGGCACCCGGTCGGCATGTCCGGGGCCCGGATCGTGCTGCACCTGGCCCTGGAGCTCAAGCGGCGAGGCGGTGGCACCGGCGCCGCCGCGCTGTGCGGCGGCGGCGGTCAGGGCGACGCCCTGATCATCCGCGTCCCCTGAGGTGGTCGCTGCGGGACCGGCCGGCGCGCGCGACCCGGAGCCCGGGACCGGGTCGCGGC
>NZ_DAOMFK010000304.1:0-2434 GCF_035429765.1 Nocardioides sp.
GAGCGGCTCGCCGACGACCTGGCACGCCGGCGGCGCGCCGAGGCGGAGGACCGGGCCCGCGCGGTAGGGGTGCGGGCGGCGGTGCCGCTGGGCCTCTGCCTGCTGCCGAGCTTCGTCCTGCTGGGCGTGGTGCCTGTGGTGGCCGGGCTGATGGCGACGGTCCTGGTCTGAGGGGGGACCGGGTTCTGTCCACTGGGGCGGCTGCACGCCGCGCCGTCCACAGCCCAGGGCCGGTCGCCAGCGAGACCGGCCGGGATCGCGCAGAGTCGGTCCGGTGGCGCACGCACCCGGCGGCGCCGGAGGAGGAGGCGACACGTGAGGGCTCACCGCACCGCAGGCCAGCAGGGGATCACCACGGCGGAGTACGCCGTCGGCACCGCCGCCGGGGCGGGACTTGCCGGGCTGCTCTACAAGATGCTCACCGGCGGCTTCGGCGACCAGCTGCTCCGCACCCTGTTCGACCACGTGCTCTCGCTCCTGGGCATCGGGTGACCGGTCCTCGTCGGTGGAGCGCCCGGAGGGGCGAGCGAGGGGTGGTCACCGCCGAGCTGGCGATGGGGCTGCCGCTGCTGGTGGCGCTGACCTGGGTCCTGGCCTGGCTGCTCTCCCTCGGGGTGGCCCAGGTGCGGATGGTCGATGCGGCGCGGGAGACCGCCAGGGCGGTGGCGCGCGGCGACCCGGTGGCTGCGGCCATCTCCCGAGGGAGCCAGGTGGCGCCGGCGGGGGCGGACCTCGCCGTGCGCTCGGGGCAGGGGGAGGTGGTGGTGACCGCGACCGCTCAGGTCAGCGGACCCGGCGGTCTGCTCGGGCTCCTACCCGGGGTACGGCTGGAGGCCACCGCAGTGGCGGCCGAGGAGTACCCGCCGTGAGTCGCGACGAGCACGGGGCGGCGACGGTGCTGGTGGTCACCTTCCTCGCGGTCCTGGTCCTCCTCACCGCCGCGTTGGCCGCGGTGGAGGGGATGGTGGCCGCGCACCGCAGGGCGCAGTCGGCCGCGGACCTCGCCGCGCTCGCCGCGGCCCGGTCCCTGGGTCTGGGGCAGGATCCCTGCCCGGACGCGACCCGGATCGCGGAGGCGAACGGCGCCAGGCTCACGGCCTGCGCGGTGGAGGGGCGTGCCGTCGCGGTCGAGGTGGCGGTCGACGGTCCGCGGTGGCTGGGTCGGGCCACGGTCCTGGCCGGGCAGGCCCGGGCCGGACCGGGGTGAGGAGGTCAGCCGGCCTCGTCCTCGGCGCGCCGCTCGGCGTCGACCTGGTCCAGCTGCTGGGACAGCTCGGTGAGCCGCCGGCGCTCCCGGCGCTGCCGAAGCTCCCGCTTGGTGCCGTACTTGAGGATCATCAGACCCCACAGGATCGCCGCCCCTGCCCCGAGCCCGACGAGGAAGATCTCCAGCGTCGTCAGGTCCAGGCCTAGCAGCTGGGCGGTGCCGTCGCCGGTGAACACTGCGGCCACGATCGCGAGGGCACCGAGGCCGATCAGGAGGACTCCCAGGATGACCATGGGCGCCACGCTACCCGTCCGGGCGGCCGGCCGCCGCTCCCGCAGGGCCGAGGAGGACGTCCAGCAGCCGGGCGGCCGCTGCCTTGTCCAGCGGATGGTTCTGGTTGCCGCACTTGGGTGACTGTACGCACGAGGGGCAGCCCTCCGCGCACTCGCAGGCCGCGATGGTGGCGCGGGTCGCGCTCAGCCACTCGCGGGCGGCGACGAACCCCCGCTCCGCGAAGCCTGCTCCTCCGGGATGGCCGTCGAAGACGAAGACCGTGAGCCGGCCGGTGTCGGGATGCCGTGCGGTGGAGACCCCGCCGATGTCCCAGCGGTCGCAGGTCGCGAAGAGCGGCAGCAGCCCGATGGCGCAGTGCTCGGCCGCGTGCGCCGCGCCCGGGACGTCCCGGGCGGCCAGGCCGGCCTCCTGCCACGCGTCGTCGGGCACGGTCCACCACACCGCCGTCGTCGCCAGTGAGCGGGCCGGAAGGTCGAGCGGTTCCTCGCCCAGCACCTCCCCGCTCGGGTGGCGGCGCCGGAGGAAGGCGACGGTCTGGTGGGTGACCTGCACCGTCCCGAACGACAGCCGGCACCCGCCCCAGCTCTCGTGCCGCTGCTCGGCAAGGACGGTGATCTCGGTGGTCTCCCGCGCCGTGGTCGTGTAGTCCACCGAGGCCGGGTGCATGAGTGCGACCCGGTCGGTGAGGTCGAGCTCGGTGACCAACCAGGTCTCGCCCTGGTGCAGGTAGACCGCCCCGGGGTGGGCAGTGGCGTGGGAGCGTGCGGCGTCGACGTTCCCGACCACCCGCCCGGTGGCCTCCTCGACCAGCTGCACCGGAGCGCCGCCGCTGGAGCGCAGGTCGGCGAGGTCGCTGGCTCGCCGCGCGTCCGTCCAGTACCAGCCGCGTGCCCGGCGCCGCAGCAGCCCGGCCGCCGTCAGCGCCGCCACCGC
>NZ_DAOMFK010000305.1:0-2405 GCF_035429765.1 Nocardioides sp.
ACCCGGCCGGTTCTGGTCGGCGACCTGGCTGCCGGGCTCTCCCGCCACCTGGGGGTTCCCGTCGTCGGCCGGTTCGCCGTGGCCGACCCCGGCGTACCCCCCGGCCAGGGGGCCGCCAACTCCGCCCAGCGGGTGGCGGCCGTGCACCGACGGCACCGGCTGGAGGCCGACGACCTGGCGGGAGCCACGGTGCTCCTCGTCGACGACCGGTCCGCCAGCGGGTGGACGCTGACCGTGGCCGCCGCGGCCCTGCGCGCGGCGGGTGCCGCCGCAGTGCACCCGCTGGTCCTGGCCGTGGAGAGGTGACCCCCGCGACGCCTGCCGGGCGTCGGTGCCCCACCTCCCACGACCCCGCGCCGCGGGCCGCTACGGTGACCCCATGACCGACATCATCCTGGGGCTGATCGCCCTCGTCGTGGGCGTGCTGTTCTGCTTCGGCGGGCACGTCCTGCTGCGGATCATCATCCCGATCTGGGGTGCCTTCGCCGGGTTCGCCTTCGGTGCCGGGCTGGTGTCCGAGCTGGCCGACGAGCGGTTCCTCGGCACGGTCCTGGGCTGGGTCCTGGGGCTGGTGTTCGCGCTGGTCTTCGGGTTGCTGGCCTACCTCTACTACGCCGTGGCCGTGATCATCAGCCTGGGCGCGATCGGCTTCGCCCTGGCGAGCGCGCTGATGGCGGCCCTGGGCATCGACTGGGACGCGGTCATCGTGATCGTGGCGATGGCGGTCGCGCTGGCCGTGGCGGTGCTGGCGATCGTCACCGACATGCCGCTGATCGTGCTCATCGTGCTGAGCGCCATGGGTGGCGCCGCCGTCGCCGTCTCCGGGCTGATGTTGATGTTCGGGTCCATCGACACCGCCGACTTCACCGGCGGCCACTTCGTGTCGATGGTGCGCAACGACTGGTGGTGGTACCTGGTCTACCTGGCGCTCGCCGTGGCCGGCCTGTTCTCCCAGACCCGCAGCGCCAACGCGATGAAGCTCAGCGCCCGGCAGCAGTGGGCGGAGCTGGGCCAGCGGTGACGGCCGGCGGCCGGTAGAGCCCCCACTGGTCCTCGCGGTCGGCGAAGCCGGCCGCCCGGTACAGCCCGATCGCCGGCCCCACCGGGTCCGCGACGATCACCAGCGTGCCCACCCCGAGCTCCTCCAGCGCGTAGCGGCCGGCCCGACGCAGCAGCGCCCCGGCGACGCCCTGCCGGCGGATCCGCGGGTCGGTGAGGACGCTCTGGAACCGGGCCACCCGGGGGAGCGCCCGGTAGATCCCGAGCGTCCCGACGGGCTCGCCGTCGTCGGTGTACGCCGCGAACCACGCGCCGTGCCCCTCGGCCGCGACCTGCCGCATCGCGGCGTACCGGTGGGTGACGAACCGCCGGTGCCCGTCGGGGTCGTCCCCGCCCTCCGCCCGGACCTCCAGCTCGACCAGCGCCGCCCACGGCGCGTCGTCGTCCACCGGGACGGGACGGCACGTGACGGCAGGGGTGCCGCGCGGGTGGTCGACCAGCCTGGTGGCGGTGAGCACGGTGTCCCGCTCGGCCTGCAGCCCGTGCGCGGCGAGCTCGTCGGGGTCCAGGTGCACCTCGGGCTGGTCGATGCCGATGGCGACGTGCGCGGCGTCCGGGTGTGCCTCCTCGAAGGCGCGCAGCGCGTCCGCCAGCCGCCCGGGCTCGGGGGCTCTCTCCAGCAGCACGCAGTTGCCCCAGTGGTAGGTGGGGTTCGCCGGGGTGCGGAGCACCACCTGCCCGTCCGTGCGCTCCACGACCCCGTGCTGGAGCCGGATCAGCGCCACGTCGGTCGCGAGGCCGAGGGAGCGCGGGAAGGCGTGGCGGCTCTTCGCCGCCTGCCGTGACGCCTGAGGGGTCATGGTCCCCCAGGGTAAGCGCCTGGTGCAGGGTGGCGCAGAGTAAAGATTGGCTCGCCCCGCGTCATGACGCTGTCCGCCGTCCGTCTCTGGCTGTGGGACCCCCTTGCCGGGGACCCTATGGGGGAACAACTGAATGTGGGGGGAACACATGGCTGCGCCATGGAGCAGTGCTGCCGCCGGGGGGCGGCAGGAGCCGGGGCAGAGGGTCGACTTCGCGTCGATCTTCCTCTTCCCCGTCGCCAACGACTTGCGTGCGGGATGCGTCCCGCACGGGAACATCCGCGGGGCCGGACAGGCCTACGCGCGTGCGGGGCACCCGTTGCGACGGTTCCTCGAGGATCTCGGGAGCCTGCTGTCGCGTCAGCCCGTCCCGCTGCCGAGCGGCACCCGGGAGGAGATCCTCTTGCGTGCCCGCCGGGCCTGGGCGGCCGAGGTCGACGACCTGCTGCAGCGCGGGCACCGGGGTGAGGCGCTGGCACCGCTTGCGGACGCCGCGGAGCTGCGCGGCGCGCTGCGCCGCTGGCACCGGCTGGCCGCTGCGGGTGG
>NZ_DAOMFK010000306.1:0-2375 GCF_035429765.1 Nocardioides sp.
CCACGACGTTCTCGGTGCGGGGCGAGACCAGCAGGGAGGGTCGGCCGGACCGGGCGCCGAGCACCGACTCCCCCTCGCTGATCAGCCCGAGGGCCGCGAGCGAGCCGGCCAGGTCGCCGATCGTGCTGCGGTTGAGTCCCAGCTCCCGAGTGAGCTCCGCCCGGCTGGTGGGACCCGAGAGGTGGACTCGGGTGAGGAGCTGGCTCATGTTGTTGCGGCGCAGCTCCTCGTGCCCCAGGCCAGTCCCCCTGGCCACCGGTCTACGCCCTGCCGGAGGCGACCGCGCGGCGGCGGCTGATCGCGTCGACGCTGGCGGCCAGCAGCAGCACCAGGCCGGTCACGATGTAGACCCGGCCGGCCGGCTGGTTGAGCAGCAGCATGCCGTTGTTGATCACCGCCACCACGAGGCCACCGATCACCGCGTCGAGCGGACGGCCCTTGCCGCCGAAGAGGCTGGTGCCGCCGATGACGGCCGCACCCACGGCGTACAGCAGGGTCGAGGAGCCACCGGTGGCCGGCGAGACGCTGTTGTCCCGGCTGGCGATCAGCAGTCCGGCGATCCCGGCCAGGGCCGAGCAGAGCATGAAGCAGCTGATCTTGATCCGGGCGACGTTGATGCCGGCGCGGCGGGCGGCCTCGGCGTTGCCGCCGACGGCGTAGACGTGCCTGCCCCACGCGGTCCGGCTCAGCAGGAAGGTCAGCAGGATGAGCAGCACGGCCAGGACCACGACCACCACGGGGACGCCCTTGAGGGAGACCGCGACCGGGTTGCGGCTGCGCTCGACGGAGAGGTACGCCGTGGCGGCGATGAGCGCGGCGGCCAGCACGCCGCTCTTGATCGCCCACAGCACCATCGGGTCACCGTGCAGACCGGCGGCGCGCCGGTTGCGGGCGCGCAGGAAGGTCGTCAGGGCGTAGGCCAGCACCCCGACCAGGCAGAGGGTCCAGCCCAGCCACAGCGGCAGGTTCTTGTTCATCAGCGCGAGCACGGTCTCGTTGCGGTACGGGATGGTGCCGCCCTCGCCGATGGCCAGCAGCATGACTCCCTGCAGCCCCAGGAACATCGCGAGCGTGACCACGAACGACGGGACACCGAGCCGGGCGACCACGAGCCCGATGAAGAGGCCGATGACCGCGCCGGTGGCGATGCCGGTCAGGATCGAGGGGAACCAGCCCATCTCGTGGCGGGTCATCACGATCCCTGTCATCGCGGCGGCGGTGCCGGCGGTGTAGCCGGCGGACAGGTCGATCTCGCCCAGCAGGAGCACGAAGACGAGGCCCATCGCGATGACCATCACGCCGGCGGACTGGTTGATCAGGTTGGCGAAGTTGAAGGAGTTGGTGAAGGTGTCGGGCTTGAGGGCGGAGAACACCAGCACCAGAACCAGCAGCCCGAGGATCGCCGGCAGCGAGCCGACGTCCCCGCCACGGACCCGGGCGATGTAGTCACGGGTGAGTCCGCTGAGGGTGTCAGGCCCCGCGGTGTCGGTTCGGGCGTCCTCGAGGTCGGGGTTGGCGGTGGCGCGGCTCATCTCAGGCCTCCTGCGGGCTGGTCGGGGCAGTCTCGTGGCCACCGGTCAGACCGATGTCGCCGGACCTGCCGGCGGTGATCAGCTCCACCACCTGGCCGTGGGTGACCGAGGAGGACTCGACCTGCGCGGCCATCTGGCCCAGGTAGAGCACCGCGATGTCGTCGGCGACCCGGAACACGTCGTTGAGGTTGTGGCTGATCAGGATGACGCCGAGCCCGTTGTCGGCCAGCTGGCGCACCAGCCGCAGCACCTGCTCGGTCTGGGCGACGCCGAGCGCCGCGGTGGGCTCGTCGAGGATGACCAGCTTGGAGTTCCACAGCACCGCCCGGGCGATCGCCACGGTCTGCCGCTGGCCGCCGGAGAGGGAGGCGACCTGGGTGCGCACCGACTGCAGGGTGCGCACCGACAGGCCGTCCAGGGTGGTCCGGGCCCGGGTCTCCATGGTGGCCTCGTCGAGGCGCCCCACCGACGTCAGCTCGCGGCCCAGGAACATGTTGTGCACCACGTCGAGGTTGTCGCACAGGGCGAGGTCCTGGTAGACGACCTCGATGCCCAGGTCGTTGGACTCCTTGGGGCTGGACAGGTGGACGACGTCCCCGGCGAAGCGGACCTCGCCGCTGTCGAAGCCGTAGATGCCGGCGACGCCCTTGATCAGGGTGGTCTTGCCGGCACCGTTGTCACCGACGAGGGCGGTCACTCGGCCGGACCGGACGTCCATGTCCACGCCACGGAGCACGTGCACGGCTCCGAAGCTCTTGTTGATGCCGCCCAGGGCGAGGAGCGGGGCGCCCGTCGCCGCCGGCGCGGGTCCGGTGGGCGTTGCGGCACCGGGTTCTCCTGGTG
>NZ_DAOMFK010000307.1:0-2370 GCF_035429765.1 Nocardioides sp.
GCACGAGGACGCGGCCGCGCCGGCGCGCCTCGGGCGACGTGGGGTCGGCGACCAGACCGGCGTCGGCGAGCGGCCGGTAGCCGACCAGGTCCCCGAGGTAGGGCACCACCCAGTCCGCGCACGTCTCCACGAACCAGTTGTCGTAGAGCCGCTCGATGTCCTGCTCCAGCACGTCGACCTGCTCGCTCACCACCCGGAGCAGCTCGCGCAGCGGCCCGCCGCGCGCCTCGTCCCGCATCCGGTGCAGGCTCGGCAGCAGGTCGTACAGGTAGTCCTCGCCGCGGCTCATCGCGCCGCCTCCTCACGGATCTCGTTGAGGATCAGGGAGTCGGGTACGCCGGGCTGGAGGTAGGCCAGCTCGGCCGGCTGCAGCTCACCGGCCACCAGGCGGGCGGGCCGCACGACCACCCGCTCCGGGGCGGGCCGTCGCAGGGTGGTCCGCGCCGGCACCGGGCGCCTGAGGACCTGGGCGCGTCCCACCCCGGCCGCGAGGCGGCGGGTGACGTCCTCGGCGCTCACTGCGGTCAGCACGTCGAGGTCGACGTAGTCGACGCCGCGCACGGCCTGCATCGCTGCGACCACCTGGCTGGGCAGCACGTCCTCGCCGAGCTCGCGGCGGTCGAAGCCGCAGACGGCGAGCGCCGCCGCGCGCACCTGCGGCTCGACGGTGTCCCAGTGGTGGTCGGGCAGCACCTTGACCCCGGCGCTGAGCACCAGTGCCAGCAGCCGGCGCACCGAGACCTTCAGGGGAAGCGCCGGGTCGCCGAAGCGGTGCAGCGCGTCGCTGAGGTTCCCGAACAGGTCCGAGGTCTCGTCGATCGGGGCGTCGTCGACGCCCGCGACCGTCACGTGCACCAGCTGCCGACGGCCGTCGCTGAGCCGGGCGGCTGCCGCCTTGCCGATCCCGGCGAAGGTGCGGGCGAAGTCGGCGTGGTCCTGCGTCGACACCAGGCGGTCGAGGGCGAGCACGGCGAGCGGTGCGTTGCGGCGTACCTGGTCGCGGCTCTCGGCGTCGGCACCGCCCGTGGCGGGCAGCGGGTTGACGACGTCCTTGATCCCGAGCGGGCGGGTGGCGAGCTGGGAGAGCTGGCCCGCGGCCACGTTGCCGCCCCTGCCGATGCCCTTGCGGTAGACGGCGCGGACGTTGTCGGTGCCCGAGGGCAGCCGGGCGCCGTGCACGGCGTCGCCGAAGACCACCGTGGTGGCGCCGGCGTCGTCCTGGCTGGTGAGGTACCCGTGGCTGGCCGGACCGAGGTCCAGCAGACTGCGCGCCTCGTGCCACGACACGTCGTCGACCCGCACCTCCAGCGTGGAGTCGACGCCGGTGACCGTCGGTGCCGAGGTCCACGTCAGCGGGGGCTGCTTGAGCCGGAAGGTCTGCCGTGGCCTGCGTGGGTCGCCGCCGCCGAGCACCTCCTGCGTCGTCTCGCCGTGGGTGGCGCGGACGACGTTGCCGTGCAGTACGACGGTGTCGCGGCGGTAGCAGTAAGCCAGCGGGCTGGCCAGCGTGACGAAGGTGTGCAGGGCGTCGCCGGGGAGGGGCACGTCGGCCGGCTCGCCGCCCCCGTCCGACCCGCGCCCCCCGCCGAGGTAGCCGGTGGCAGGCACCGTCGCCACGCGGTGGGTGACGCCGGCGAGCATGACCAGCTCGGCGGCCCTCACCCCGGAGGTGCCGGGCAGGTCAGCGCGCTCGCCCGAGAGCACCATCCAGCGGCCGGAGCGCAGCCCGTCGTAGAGCCGGTCCAGCTCGATCTCGTCCGCGCACACCGCCTCGGCGAGGGGGGCGTCGGCCAGGTTCAGCTCCTCGGCGCCGCAGTGCACGACGGCGGCGCGGAGCACGTCGAAGCCGTCGACGCCGAACTTCGCGGCCCCTTCCTCGTCCTGGCGCGAGGGCCGCCACCACCGGTCGGCGAAGGTGACCCGGGTGGACTTGCCCGCGAGGCCGTAGGCCCGTCGGGAGAGCTGCTCGACGACCGTCACGCCGGTGACGACTGCCGCCGTGAACCCGTGGGTGGCCGGTCGCGACACGAGCGCGGGGGTGCGGACCAGCACGTCGGGGTGGTCGCGGTCGAGGAACGCCGCGTCGGCCACCTCGTCGTCCTCGAGGGCCCATTCCGAGAAGCCGGTGAAGACGCCGTCGTCGAACTGGGCCTCCTGCGGCGCGTTGTGCCCGAACAGCGGTACGGCGAGGCGCAGCGCCCAGACGCGCAGCGGCGAGACCGGGGCGGCGTCGTCGAGCCGGGCCAGGGCGCCGTACAGCGACGGGGCCAGGGCGGGCCGCATGACGCTCAGCAGAGCCGGGTAGGCGTCGGCGCCGCGGGCGAGCGCGGTGTCGAGGCTGCGGCCCAGCTGCCGCGACCCTCGCGGCTG
>NZ_DAOMFK010000308.1:0-2333 GCF_035429765.1 Nocardioides sp.
GGGGCGGGCTCGCGGGCGGGGCCACCGCGACCCGGGCGGTGCCGGTGGCCCGCGCGCCCTGGGCGTCGGCGAGCAGGTACTCGAACGTGTCGGTGCCCGAGCTGGCGGGGAAGGCCTGGTACTCGATCGAGGTGGCACCGATCTTGACCACCCGGCCCAGCCGTGGAGGCGAGGCGAGCCCGAGCAGCGTGACCGGGTCACCGTCCGGGTCGACGCCGGCACCGGGCAGCTTGACGGTCACGGTGCCACCGGAGGTGACCCGACCCTCGAGCAGCGGTGGCTCCGGAGCCCGGTTGGGACGCGACGCGGGGACGACGGTGACCTCGAGACGCCCCGGCGCCGAGTCACCCCGGGTGTTGGCCGCGACGTAGGTGATCTCGAAGGTCTCCGGGGCGGCCAGGTCCGCCGGAGCGACGTAGCGCACCAGCCGGCCTGAGACGAAGGCCTCGCCCCGCTGGCCACGGGCCGGCCCCGCGGCCCGCACGGTGAGCTCTCCCGCGCGCTCGCCGACCACGTCGGGGACCAGGGCGAGCGCGTCGCCGGAGGGGCTGAAGTCGTTGTCGAGGACCGGAACCGATACCGCGGCGCCGGCCCGGACCACGACCTGGTCCGGCTCGGTGACCGGTGAGTTGTCGCGGGGCACCGGCCGCTGGGTGACGCTCACCTCCCCGGTCACCGCCCGTCCCCCGTTGCTGATCGTGTACCGCACCACCTGCGGCGTGGTGGCCAGCCGGCCCTCGCGCGCACCGACCCGGAGCCACCGGCCGTCGACGACCGCGACCTCCACCTGGTCCGGCGAGAGGGCGTAGGCCCCTTGCACGACCAGGAGGCCGCCCTCGGGGTCGACGTCGTTGGCCAGCACGTCGACGGTGGTCGCCGAGGGCCCGAACAGCGCGGCGGTGTCGGGCATCGCCACCGGGTCCTTGGGGGTACGGGGGCTGACGTCAACGCGGATCTGGCCACGGGCGAGCGGCGAGTCGCCGTAAGCCACGTCGTAGTGCAGGGCGTAGCTGCGGGCCACCTGGGCGCGGAAGGCGACCGTCCCCTCCCCCAGATCGGTGCGGACCTGGGTTCCGGGCACGGCGGCCAGGTGCCCCGCGAGCTCCAGCTGGGCCTGCGGGCTCAGCGGGTCGGCTCCCGGCAGGTCGTTGGCCAGAGGCCGGATGGTTACCCAGGTGCCGACCTCGGCGGCCACGACGTCGGGTTCGGCGACCGCGGGTACCGCCCGGTCAGTGGCGGGGTCCTGGACCCGGAACGCCAGCTCCCGGCTGACCGCGGCGGAGCGTCCGTCGGTGACGGAGTAGCTGACGCTCACGGGGCCGGGCTCCGGGGGGGCGGTGAACCGGATCCGACCGTCGGTGGTCACCCGGACCGCGGCACCCGCCGAGTCGTCGGTGGTCGCCGCCTCGAGGGCCAGGGTGTCGCCGTCCTGCCGGTCGCGCCAGTCGGCCAGGACAGGGAGGGAGATCGAGCCGTCTGCTGGGACCGGCCAGACCCTCGGCTCGAACCCGGGCCGCAGGGCCGGCGGGGCGTTCTGCCCGGAGGGACGTGCGGTGACGGTCACGCTGGTCCGCGCCGACATGGTGGGCCGGCCGTCGTCGACGACGTACTGGAAGGTCGTCTGGCCGGTGGCCGAGTCGGGGAGGCGGAGCTGGACCGTCTGACCGTCAGGACTGACGGTGAGGTCCGCGGCAGGGTCGGAGACCGCGGCGACCGACCGGATGGCCAGCACCCGGCCCGGGGGCGCGCTGTCGTTGTCGAGCGGGTGGAGCACCGTCGTGCGCCCGGGCCGGGCCCCGAACCGGTCGGGCTTGGCCTTCGGGGGACGGCGGTCGCCCTGGTTGCTTCGCTCCTTGTCGGGGTCGTTGCGGTCCTGGTCGTCGCGCTGGGTGTAGGCCTCCCAGTCCTCCAGCCTGGTGGGGACCGCGGTGTCCAGCCGCCAGACCGCGCCGGACTGGCGGTCGTTGAGCAGGATCTCGCCCCGGTTGACCCGGAACACCAGGTCGTCGGCCGGCCCGCGCAGCAGCGCCACCCGGGGCTCCTCCGCGCCGCACCGTGACACGACGGTGGCCGGGGCGCCGGACCACGCGCCGAAGACGCAGTCACCGAGCCGGACCGGCTCGGCAGGCCGTCCGGCAAGACCGTCGGCGACGGTGGTGAGCACCCCGGTGGTCAGGTCGACGTCGACCACGGCCGACGGCGTGGCGACCAGGACGCTGGCGGCATTGCCAAACATCGCGTTGGCGGTATTGCGCCCGCGCCGCAGGTCGGACTCGTCGACCACGTCATCGTGCAGCAGGGTCGCCGTATGGATGAACTCGACGACCGCCGCC
>NZ_DAOMFK010000309.1:0-2294 GCF_035429765.1 Nocardioides sp.
GGCTCCCGCGCGGCTCTCAGTCGGGGCAGCGCCGAGCGAGAGCAACCAGGTCGAGAACGTCGATCCGGGACCGGCCCAGGCTGAGCACCTGGGCGTCGGCCAGCCGTCGGAGCACCTGGTTGACCGACGGGCGGGCCGCGCCGACGAGGTCGGCAAGCTGGGCCTGGCTCAGCGGGATCGTGACGACGCCGTCCTGGGACTGGGCCCCGTACGAGTGCGCAAGCTCGAGCAGCCGCCGGTAGACCCGGCGGTCCACACTCTCGTACATCGTCTCCAGCAGCCGACGGCTCAGCGCTTCCACGCGGTCTGCCAGCAGCGACGTCAGGACCCGCTCCACGCGCGGGTTGCGGGCCACCAGGGCCTCGAAGGCAGCGGCCGAAACCGACCGGGTCCGGCTCTGCTCGAGCGCGGTCACCGTCGCCGTCCGTCGCCGGTCCTCGCGCAGCAGTGCCAGCTCTCCGAAGTAGTCGCCGGGCGCGAGAATCGTGAACGTCGCGGTGGCCCCGGAGGCGAGTCCGGCGTGGACCGCCAGGTGGCCGTGCTCGACCAGGTGCAGCGAGTCAGCCGGGTCACCCTCGTGACAGACCACCTCGTTGCGGGCGAACGTCCGCGGCCGGGCGAGAGCGAGGAACGCCTCGCGGTCCTCGGCTCGCAGCGGTGCCAGCAGCGGCCACACGGTTCAGTCAAACACAGAGTGCGTGGTGGGGGCAGCGTCCCACTCGTGGCCCGGTCAGGCCCAGTCAGGGTCGAGCGGGAGGGTGCCGTCGCGGAGCACGAGGTAACGGCGACCGTGCGGCGAGGCCCACTCGTAGGCCCCGTCGGGATGCCGCCGGTAGCGCCAGCGCCGACGCGTCTTCGCCCGGTGGTGGCGACGACAGAGGGCGGCGAGGTTGGCGGGGTTCGTCTGGCCCGGTGGTCCGTCGGGGTCGTAGGGAACGATGTGGTCGAGGTCGCAGCGGCGGGCGTCACGGGTGCAGCCCGGGAAGACGCAGTGCTGGTCACGCAGGACCACCAGCTCCCGCATCCACTCCGGCGGGTCGTGCGCGTCGACCGCGCTCGAGGTGGCGGACAGGTCGACCACCCCGGTCACCCGCACCTGGCTGTGCCCCACCCACTCCCGCACCTGGGCGATGCTCACCGGGCCGAGTCGTTCGGCCCAGCCGATCGCGGTGGCTCGGGCTTGCGAGCCGGAGCAGGCCGCTTCGGGTGCGAGCAGGGCCAGCTCAGCCAGGGAGAGGTGGAGATAGAGGTGCGTCCTGGCGGCCCGGGTGGGCTGGGAACCCGCCGCAGCCTGTGCCTGCGGCGGGACCTCGCTCGCGGTCAGGTCCAGCGTGGCCTGCTGGCCGGCGATCACGCCGAGCGCCTTGGCCTTGCGCGCACCGAGGGGGTCGGTATCACCGAGTGCCCCCAGCTGGGCGGCGACGTCACACACCAGCTCGTGGAAGCGGCTCAGGTCAAGCGTGTCTCCGGTCGCGGTGAGGTGGCTCGTGCCGACGAGCCCGGTGTCCAGGTCGGCCTCGTGGCGGAGCTGGACGTCCCACCCATGACGGTCACGCCGGAGGTGCGCCTCGACCCGATCGGGGTGGAAGGTGGCCACCGCCTGGGCGAGCGTCTCCTCCAGCCGGCGCCACCCCCAGCGGCCGTCGGACGACGCGAGGCGGTCGTCCATCCAGCGCGCGGCCTCCAGCGAAAGCGCACGAGTCAGCTCGGCGACTCGACGGGCCCTCCAGGCCGGAATCGCCAGCGCCTCGACCTGCTGCCACAGGCGCGGCAGCCGGTGGCGCAGGTCGAGCACGTCGGCGCACAGACCGAGGGCGGCCGCGGGCGAGATACCCAGCGCAGCGGCGAGCGGCTCGGCGGCGAACGCGGCGAGAGGGGGTGTGCCCTCTCCACCCACCGACTCACCGGCGCCGAGGTCCGCGATCATCGCGCCACCCCAAGCCGCGACGCCGGTCTCCTCCGTAGCTGGGTGCAGCACGCACCACTGGTCGACCAGCCGGAGCCTGCGGCGCTCGGCGACCCGCAGCTGACGCTCCGCCTCCGCTGCGTGCGCCAGCAGCGTCGCCGCGTCGAGGTCCTCGACCTCGAATGGCTCCAGCGTGCCGGTGGTCTCGATCATGGGACCAGCACACCACTCGCCACCGACATTCCTGCCCCTGAAGTGCCCCCTGGTCTCACTGAGTGAGACGCTATTCGAAATTATTCTCGCATCGTTTCGAGGAAGGCCCCGCACAGCAGGTGTGATGTCTCAGGACATCGGTGACAGAACTGCATCAGGACATGGGTGACAGTTG
>NZ_DAOMFK010000310.1:0-2269 GCF_035429765.1 Nocardioides sp.
TGCGCGGCCGGCTCGACCCGGCCCGGCCCGGGGCGGTGGTCATCGTGGGCGAGGCCGCCGGCAAGGTCTCGGTGGTGGCCGTGGCCATCAAAAGGGCCCGGGAGCGGGGTGTCTCGGCCAACACGCTGGTCCGCACGGTCGGACCGCTGATCGGCGGCCGGGGCGGGGGCAAGGACGACGTGGCCCAGGGCGGCGGCACCGACGCCTCCCGCATCGACGAGGCCCTCGCCCTGGTCACCCGTGAGGTGGGCCGCCTCGGCGGTCAGGGCTGAAGGCGTGCGGAGCGGCGTACGGCTGGGCGTGGACCCGGGGGAGGCGCGGATCGGGGTGGCCCGCTGCGACCCCTCCGGTTTCCTGGCGACGCCGCTGGAGACCGTCCGCCGGGGCCCGGGCGACCTCAGCCGGCTGGCCGTGCTGGTGGCCTCGGAGGAGGCGATCGAGGTGGTGGTCGGGCTGCCGCGGTCGCTGTCGGGAGGCGAGGGCCCCTCGGCCGCGCGGGCCCGCGCCTTCGCCGCGAGGTTGGCGCGCAGGGTTGCCCCCGTCCCGGTGAGGCTGTGTGATGAGCGTCTGACCACGGTGTCCGCGGAGTCGATGCTGCGTGCGAGTGGTCGCAGTGGGAGGCGGCGCAGGGCGGTCGTCGACCAGGCGGCCGCCGTGCTGATCCTGCAGCAGGCACTGGACACCGAACGCGCCGTGGGGGCGGCGCCCGGAGAGATCGTCGAGGTGGGGGATGAGTGAGCAGGAGCCGTACGACGAGCACCTCGCGGCCGGGGCCGGTGAGGTCGCCGAGCCGGCGTACGTGCCGGGCGGGCGGCGCCGCCGCCGGAAGCGGCGCAGTCTGCCGGGCTGCCTGGCCGTGCTGGTCGCACTCGCCGTCCTCGTGGGCGGGATCGCGTTCGGCGTGGTCTGG
The DNA here is from genome assembly GCF_035429765.1 of Nocardioides sp. GTDB lineage: Bacteria > Actinomycetota > Actinomycetes > Propionibacteriales > Nocardioidaceae > Nocardioides. The sequence continues at coordinate 911 of NZ_DAOMFK010000310.1, forward strand.
GGGGTCGGCTTCGTCAAGGACCGCTTCGCCGACCCCGCCGACTACCCGGGCCCCGGCCACGGCCGGGTGCTCTTCGAGGTCCAGGAGGGCGACACCGCCACCGACATGGGGCGCGGGCTGACGGACAAGGGCGTCGTCGCCTCGGTGCAGGCGTTCACCGACGCCGCCTCGGCCAACCCCGACTCCCGGGGCATCCAGGTGGGGTTCTACCGGCTGCGGAAGGAGATGAAGGCCGAGGACGCCCTCGCCGTCCTGGTGGACTCCGGCAACCTGATCCGCAACACGGTGACGGTCCCGGAGGGGCTGCGCGTCACCGAGATCGTCGACCTGCTCGCCGGCAAGACCGACTTCTCGCGGGCCGACTACGAGAAGGTGCTGGCCCGGCCGGAGTCGCTGGGGCTGCCGGAGTACGCCGAGGGGAACCCCGAGGGCTACCTCTTCCCCGCGACCTACGACGTCGGCCCCAAGGACACGCCGCAGACGATCCTCACCGCGATGGTGGACCGCTGGCGCCAGGCGGCCGAGGACGCCGACCTGGAGCAGGCGGCCGACCGGCTCGGGTACACCCCCGCCGAGCTGATGACGGTGGCCAGCCTGGTCCAGGCCGAGGCCCGGGGCGAGGACATGCCCAAGGTGGCCCGGGTGATCTACAACCGGCTGGCGCCCGACTCGCCCACCAACGGGCTGCTCCAGATCGACGCCACGGTCAACTACGCCCACGACCGGCCGCTGGGCGTCGCGCTGACCCAGGAGGACCTGGCCATCGACTCGCCGTTCAACACCTACCGCAACCCCGGCCTGCCGCCCACCCCGATCGAGTCGCCCGGCGACGACGCGATCCGGGCGGCGACGAACCCCGCCGACGGCGACTGGTACTACTACGTGACGGTGAACCTGCGCACCGGCGAGACCAAGTTCGCCGAGACCTACCCGGAGTTCCTGCGGTACAAGGCCGAGTTCCAGGAGTACTGCCTGACCTCCAAGGCCTGCTGAGTGGCACCGACGCGACGCTGCGGGGTGCTGGGCGACCCCGTCTCCCACTCGCTGTCACCGGTGCTGCACCGGGCCGGGTACGCCGCCCACGGGCTGGACTGGTCCTACGACGCCTACCAGGTGCCCGCCGGCGGGCTCCGGGGCTTCCTCGGCCGGCTCGACGAGACCTGGCGCGGGCTCTCCCTGACCATGCCGCTGAAGCGGGAGGCGATGTCCCTGGTCGACCGCGCCACGGACCTGGCCGCACTCGCCGGAGCCGCCAACACGCTGGTGCTCGGCCCCGACGGCGTCCACGGCGACAACACCGACATCCCCGGGGTGGCCGCCGCGCTGCGTGAGCGCTACACCGGCCCGGTGCGCTCCGCG
>NZ_DAOMFK010000311.1:0-2269 GCF_035429765.1 Nocardioides sp.
GGCGCGGCCGGGCCGGGCAGCGCGGCGGCAAGGAGCAGCGCGCTGGCCAGCACGGGGGCGACGGCGAGGGTGCGCAGACGGGGCATGGGGTTCCTTCCCTGGGGAGCAGCGGGCCAGTCTAGGCGGGCTTGACGACGCCCGGGGCATTTGCTTATCATAATAAATGTGTCTTATCCGGATCAAGAGAGCATGACCCCCCGTGAGCAGCAGATCGTCGACCTGCTCCGCCACGACCCGCTGCTGAACGCGGACACGATCGCGGCCCGCATCGGGTCGACCCGCGCCTCGGTGAACGTCCACCTGTCGAACCTGGGCCGCAAGGGCGTCATCCGCGGGCGCGGCTACATCCTCAACGAGCGCCCGCACGTGGTGGTGCTGGGCGGCGCCGCCATGGACGTCAAGGCGCGCAGCCGGGCCCCCCTGGTGCCGGGGACGAGCAACCCCGGGGTCGCCTCCATGACGCCGGGAGGCGTCGGGCGCAACGTCGCGGAGAACCTGGCTCGGCTCGGCACCCGGACCTACCTGGTGGCGGCCCTGGGGCCCGACGAGGTGGGGGACCGGGTCGTGGACGCCACCCGCCGGGCGGGGGTGCGGGTGGACCACATCTGGCGCACCGCCGAGCGGACCGGCACCTACACCGCCGTGCTCGACGAGAAGGGCGAGATGGTCCTCGCCGTGGCCGACATGGAGGCCACCAGCGACATGACGCCCGAGCAGGTTGCCCGGACCCGCGACCTGGTGGCCCAGGCCGGGCTGCTGGTCATCGACAGCAACCTGAGCACCGCCACGATCCGGTTCGCGCTCGACCTCGCCTCGAGCGCCGGCGTCCGCGTGGTGGTGGAGCCGGTGAGCGTCCCGAAGGCCCGACTGCTGGCCCCGCTGATCGACGGCTCGTCCCCGGTCCACACCATCACCCCGAACCTCGGGGAGCTCGCCGCGCTGGTCGACGCCGAGGTCCGTGACGACGCCGAGCTCACCGCCGCGGTGGAGCGGCTGCACGACCGCGGCGTCGACAACGTCTGGGTACGCCTCGGCAGCCGCGGCTCGCTGCTCAGCAGCCACGGCGAGCAGCAGCGCTTCGCGGCGTACCCCACCGAGGTCGTCGACGTGACCGGCGCCGGCGACTCCATGCTGGCCGCCTACTGCCACGCCCTGCTCGAGGGCCTCCCGCTCGACCGGTGCGTCAGCTACGGCCACGCCGCGGCGGCGCTGACCGTCGCCAGCCCCCAGACCGTCCGATCCGATCTCACCGACCAACAACTGAGGAGCATGTCCGCATGACAGAGACCACCCTGCGACCCGGGTTCAGCTACACCGAGGAGGTGGCCGAGGCGCTCACCTCCGGAGCACCCGTGGTGGCCCTGGAGAGCACCATCATCAGCCACGGCATGCCCTACCCCCAGAACATCGAGATGGCGCGTGAGATCGAGGACCTGGTACGCGCGCACGGCGCGGTGCCGGCCACGCTCGCCGTGATCGGCGGCCGGCCGAGCATCGGGCTGGAGCCCGCCGAGCTCGAGCTGCTGGCGCAGGACGAGGACGTCCTCAAGGTCAGCGTCCGCGACCTCCCCTTCGTCATCGCGACGGGCCGGCACGGCGCCACCACCGTGGCCGCCACCATGCGGCTGTCCGCGCTGGCCGGGATCGACACGTTCGTCACCGGCGGCCTCGGCGGCGTCCACCGCGGCGCCCCGCGGACCTTCGACATCTCCGCCGACCTGACCGAGCTCGGGCAGACGTCGGTGGCCGTCGTCAGCGCCGGCGTCAAGAGCATCCTCGACATCGGACTGACGCTGGAGTACCTGGAGACCGAAGGCGTGCCGGTGCTCGTCAACGGCAGCGAGGAGTTCCCGTCGTTCTTCTCCCGTGGTAGCGGGTTCCCCTCGCCCCTGGTGGTGGACGGTCCCGAGGAGATCGCCGCGGTCATGCACGCCAAGTGGTCCAACGGGCTCCCCGGCGGCCTCGCGATCGCCAACCCGATCCCCGCCGAGGACGAGATCCCGGCCGCGGAGATGGCCGGGGTGATCGAGCAGGCGCTGACCGAGATGGACGAGCGCGGCATCCGCGGCAACGCCGCCACCCCGTTCCTGCTGGGCCGGATCGTCGAGCTCACCGACGGCGCCTCGCTCCAGGCCAACATCGCGCTGGTCCGGGCGAACGCCCGGCTCGGGGCCGCCGTCGCCGTCGCCTACAAGAACCTCGCCCGCTGACCCTGACCCTGACCCGGCACGAGGGGCAGGGATGAGCACAGCGCGGAAGATCCCAGTCA
>NZ_DAOMFK010000312.1:0-2257 GCF_035429765.1 Nocardioides sp.
CCGCAAGCGGGCGGCGAGGGTGCCGATGCCCTGGGCCAGCACTGGTCGGGGGTCCCGCCAGCCCCGACCCGGAACCGCCGACTCGCCCGGCTGCTCGGACTGCTCGGCCTCCGGCGGGAGGGTCGGCGTCGCAGGCTCGGGGGCCGTGTCCTCGGGGGCCTCGCCCTCCCGGTGCGCCTCGTGGGACGGGTCGAGAACCTCCACCGGGTGGCCGGCGGCCGCCGCCAGCGCCGCCATCTCGCGCACCGCCTGGTGGTCGCCGCCGGTGGCCCGGGTGGCCAGGCCGAGGGAGACGGTCAGGGGCTCCTCGAGCGGGGCGACCAGCACCAGCCGCCCGTCCCGCCAGAACCCCCGCGGGGTGTGCTCGATCCGCTCGAGGTCCTCCCAGACCAGACCGCGCCAGTGCCGCCCGGACCGGACCCGGGCACCGCGCCCGTCGGCCACCAGCAGCGGCACGCGGGCGTCCACGAACCCGGCCAGGTGCACGGCGGCGATCAGGCCCAGCAGCACGGTGAGCGCCCAGTCCAGCGGCGACCCGGTCTCGGCGGACCGGCCCAGGTAGGCCACGCACAGGGCGGCCGACACGACGCCGACCCCCGCCAGCAGCCCGCCGCGGCGACGAACCACGACCTCCGGTCCGGCGGCCTCGGCCACGGCGTCGAGGTGCTCGACAGGTACGTCCATCACAGCTCTCCCTGCAACGTGGCCAGCAGACCGTCCATCTCGTCGGGCTTGATCAGCACGTCGCGAGCCTTGGACCCCTCACTGGGGCCGACCACGCCGCGACTCTCCAGGATGTCCATCAGCCGGCCCGCCTTGGCGAAGCCCACGCGCAGCTTGCGCTGGAGCATCGAGGTGGAGCCGAACTGGGTGGACACCACCAGCTCGATCGCCTGGAGCACCAGGTCCATGTCGTCGCCGATGTCGTCGTCCAGCTCGCGCCGGCCGGCGGCCGCCGCGGTGACGTCCTCACGGTAGGAGGGCTCGAGCTGGCTCTTGCAGTGCCTGACGACCTGGTGGATCTCCGGCTCGGTGACCCAGGAGCCCTGCACCCGGATCGGCTTGGAGGCACCCATGGGGAGGAACAGCCCGTCGCCCTGGCCGACCAGCTTCTCCGCGCCCGGCTGGTCGAGGATGACCCGGCTGTCGGCGAGGGAGGAGGTGGCGAAGGCGAGCCGGGACGGCACGTTGGCCTTGATCAGGCCCGTCACCACGTCCACCGACGGCCGCTGGGTGGCCAGCACCAGGTGGATGCCGGCGGCCCGGGCGAGCTGGGTGATCCGGACGATGGCGTCCTCGACGTCCCGGGGGGAGACCATCATCAGGTCGGCCAGCTCGTCGACGACCACCAGCAGGTACGGGTAGGGCGCCAGCGTCCGCTCGCTGCCGGGCGGGACGGTGACCTTGCCGGCCCGGACGGCCTTGTTGAAGTCGTCGACGTGGCGGAAGCCGAAGTTGGCCAGGTCGTCGTAGCGCAGGTCCATCTCCCGGACGACCCACTGCAGCGCCTCGGCGGCCTTCTTCGGGTTGGTGATGATGGGGGTGATCAGGTGCGGGACACCCTCGTAGGCGTTCAGCTCGACCCGCTTGGGGTCCACCAGGATCAGCCGCACCTCGTCCGGCGTGGAGCGCATCAGCACCGAGGTGATCATCGAGTTCACGAAGCTGGACTTGCCCGAGCCGGTGGCACCGGCGACCAGCAGGTGCGGCATCTTGGCCAGGTTGGCCACCACGTAGCCGCCCTCGACGTCCTTGCCCAGCCCGGTGAGCAGCGCGTGGTGGTCCGAGCGGGCCACGGGCGAGCGCAGCACGTCCCCGAGGGTGACGATCTCCTTGTCGACGTTGGGAATCTCGATCCCGATGGCCGACTTGCCGGGGATCGGACTGAGGATCCGCACGTCCGCGGACGCCACGGCGTAGGCGATGTTCTTCGACAGCGCGGTGACCTTCTCGACCTTCACGGCGGGGCCGAGCTCGACCTCGTAGCGCGTGACCGTCGGCCCCCGGGTGTAGCCGGTGACCTGGGCGTCGATGTCGAACTCCTCCAGGACCTGGGTGAGCCGCCCGACCACCTCGTCGGAGGAGCGGGAGCGCGGCTTGTGCGGCGAGCCCTGCTTGAGGACCTCGTGGCCGGGGAGCTGGTAGGCCACGTCGCCGGACAGGGTGAGCTGCTCCACGCGCTGGGGCACCGGGGTGTGCGGGGGCGGGGCCAGCTCGACGTGCGCGTCGGGGTGGGCCGCCTCCGCGTCCTCCTCGG
>NZ_DAOMFK010000313.1:0-2213 GCF_035429765.1 Nocardioides sp.
TCGGTGAGGCGGACCAGCCGGGTGGTCGCGCCGCGCGCGAGCGCCGGGTCGCCGCCCAGCGCGGGGACCAGGCCGACCCCCATGCCGGCCGCGACGAACCCGGCCACGGTGGGCAGGTCGTCACCCTCGAACGCGACCCGTGGGACGAAGGCCGCCGCGGCGCAGAGCTGCTCGGAGAGCCGCCGCAGCTCCCAGGAAGGACGCAGCATCACGAAGTCCTCCTCGGCCGCCTCGGCCAGCCCGACCTGACGGCGGGCGGCGAGCCGGTGCCCGCGCGGTACCAGCAGCCCGAGCGGCTCGGTGAACAGGCGGCGCCAGGTCACCTCGGGGTTGCGGGGGCGTCGCGCCGTCAGCTCCAGCTCCACCTGGCCGCCGGCCACCAGCGAGGAGCCCAGGGCGTCCTGGGACTGCTCGAGGTGGAAGCCCACCCGGGGATGGGCGGCCCGGAAGCCGCCGACGAGCGCCGGGACCAGCCAGGTCCCCAGCGAGAGCTGGAAGGCGACCGTCACCGTGCCCGTCTCGGGGTCCACCAGCTGGCTCACCGCGGCCAGTCCGTCGTCGAGGTCGTGGACCAGCGCGTCGACGTGGCGCTTGAAGACCGCACCGGCGTGCGTGAGCCGCAGCAGCCTGCCGGAACGCTGCAGCAGTGGCGTCCCGACCTCCTCCTCCAGCCGGGCCAGCGCCCGCGAGACGCCGGGCTGGCTCACCCGGAAGACGTGGGCCACCTCGGTGACCGTCTGGCCGTCGGCCACCTGCTGGAACCAGCGCAGCACGTCGGTGTCCATTCCATGACGATAACGCATGGAAATGTTGCAGTCAGGACATTGGACGCATGAATGGCTCTCACGAGACACTGGAGCCATGACGAAGCACGCCCAGAAGGAGAGCCAGAACGACGTGGCCCCATCCCGCGACGACCACGACCACCAGCCCCCCGCTCCGCTCGCCCACGCGCTGACGCGGCTGCGGGCGCTCCGCGCCGAGCGGGCTGCGCGCGCCCGGCTCCACCGCGAGCTGGCCACCTACGACACGCCCGCCGAGATCGCCGACCTGCTCGCCGCCGTGGACCGGGCCGAGGAGCTGCCCGGCGCTGGTGAGGTGCGCCGGATCCTCAACCGCAACCTGCAGGACTACTACCGCAGCACCACCCAGCGCCTGGCCGGCTGACCTGCGGTTCGGCCGACCGTCCGCGCCGGCCCCGGGGCTGCACGCCCGCGGGGCCGGCGGGCGGGGCTCAGTGGAAGCGGCGGCCGGTGGCCTTCTCCGAGATCCCGCTCATGTCGAGCAGCATGGTCAGGCCGCCGTTCCAGAACGAGAACCCGGCGCCGGTGATCATCGCCAGGTCCAGGTCCTGCGGTGCCGAGACCACGCCGTCGTCGAGCATCCGGCGCGCCTCGTCGGCGAGCCCGGCCAGCACCCGCTCCCGCACCTCCTCGGTCGAGAGCACCACCGGCTCGGCGGGCTTCTCCTGCAGCGCCTCGACGTCCGGGTCGATGCTGCCGTCGGCGGTGTAGTACGACCGCTTGCCCGCCTCGACCAGGCGCTTGAGGGCGGGGGAGACGTAGAACCGGTCCGGGAAGGCCCCGGCCAGCGTCTCGTTGTTGTGCAGCGCGACCGCGGGCCCGACCAGCGAGAGCAGCATGAACGGCGGCATCGGCGCCACCCCGGCGAACGCACTGTCGGCCACGGGGACGGGCGTGCCCTCGTCGACGATCCGCGCGACCTCTCCCATGAAGCGGCCGAGCAGCCGGTTCACGATGAAGGACGGGCTGTCCTGCACCAGGATGGTGGTCTTCTTCAGCGCCTTGCCGGTGGCGAACGCGGTCGCCAGGGTGGCCTGGTCGGTCTGCTCGCCCTGCACGATCTCCAGCAGCGGCATCACTGCGACGGGGTTGAAGAAGTGGAAGCCGACGACCCGCTCGGGGTGCTCGAGGTCGGCGGCCATCTCCGTGATCGACAGCGAGGAGGTGTTCGTGGCCAGCACGCACTCCGGCGAGACGACCTTCTCGACGTCGTGGAAGACGGACTTCTTGACCTTCATCTCCTCGAACACGGCCTCGATCACGAAGTCGGCGTCCGAGAACACCTCGGCCTTCTCGACGGACCCGGACACCAGGCTCTTGTAGCGGTTGGCCTTGTCCTGGGTGAGCCGGCCCTTCGCCAGCAGCTTGTCGATCTCGCCGTGGACGTAGTCCACGCCCATGTCGACGCGC
>NZ_DAOMFK010000314.1:0-2207 GCF_035429765.1 Nocardioides sp.
AGTCGCTCTCGGACATGCTCAAGGGCAAGCAGGGCCGGTTCCGCCAGAACCTGCTGGGCAAGCGCGTGGACTACTCCGGCCGGTCGGTGATCGTGTCCGGGCCGCAGCTGAAGCTGCACCAGTGCGGCCTGCCCAAGCAGATGGCGCTGGAGCTGTTCAAGCCGTTCGTGATGAAGCGGCTGGTCGACCTGTCGCACAGCCAGAACATCAAGTCCGCCAAGCGGATGGTCGAGCGGGCCACGTCCGGCCTGAGTCGGTACGCCGTGGTGTGGGACGTCCTCGAAGAGGTCATCACCGAGCACCCGGTGCTGCTCAACCGGGCCCCCACCCTGCACCGGCTCGGCATCCAGGCCTTCGAGCCGCAGCTGATCGAGGGCAAGGCCATCCAGATCCACCCGCTGGTCTGCACGGCGTTCAACGCCGACTTCGACGGTGACCAGATGGCGGTGCACCTGCCGCTGTCGGCCGAGGCGCAGGCCGAGGCGCGGATCCTGATGCTGTCGACCAACAACATCCTCAAGCCGTCCGACGGCCGACCGGTGACCATGCCGACCCAGGACATGATCATCGGCCTGTTCTTCCTCACCACCGAGCGCGAGGACGGGCTGGGCGCGGGCCGGCTGTTCTCCTCGCCGGCCGAGGCGATCATGGCCTTCGACCGGGGCGAGGTCGCCCTGCAGAGCCGGGTCACGATCCGGTTCGACGACATCGTGCCCCCGCTGGGCCACGAGGAGGTGCCGGAGGGCCGGCCGGTGACGCTCAGCACCACGCTGGGCCGCGCGCTGTTCAACGAGACGCTGCCGGCGGACTACCCCTACGTCAACTACGAGGTGGGCAAGAAGGCCCTCGGGGCGATCGTCAACGACCTCGCCGAGCGCTACACCAAGGTCGAGGTGGCCGCCTCGCTGGACGCGCTGAAGGACGCCGGCTTCCACTGGGCGACCCGCTCGGGCGTGACCGTCTCCATCGACGACGTGGTGACCCCGGCGGAGAAGGCCCAGATCCTCGAGGGCTACGAGACCCAGGCCGCCAAGGTGCAGCAGCAGTTCGAGCGTGGTCTGGTCACCGACGAGGAGCGCCGCCAGGAGCTCATCGAGATCTGGACCCAGGCATCCAACGACGTGGCCAAGGCCATGGAGGCCACCTTCGACCGGACCAACCCGATCTACATGATGGTCGACTCCGGCGCCTCCGGGAACATGATGCAGATCCGCCAGGTGGCGGCGATGCGCGGTCTGGTGGCCAACCCGAAGGGCGACATCATCCCGCGGCCGATCAAGTCGAACTTCCGCGAGGGTCTGTCGGTGCTGGAGTACTTCATCTCCACCCACGGCGCCCGCAAGGGCCTGGCCGACACCGCGCTGCGGACGGCAGACTCCGGGTACCTCACCCGTCGGCTGGTCGACGTCTCCCAGGACGTCATCATCCGTGAGGAGGACTGCGGCACCGAGCGCGGCCTGCCCAAGCGGATCGGCGTGCGGGGCGAGGACGGCACCGTGCGCAAGGACGACAACGCCGAGACCGCGGCGTACGCCCGGACCGCCGCCGTCGACATCGTCCACCCGGAGACCGGCGAGGTGCTCGTCGCCGCGGGTGAGGACCTCGGCGACGTCCGGATCGGCGAGCTGATCACTGCGGGCATGGAGGAGGTGCGGGTCCGCTCCGTGCTGACCTGCGACGCCCGCACCGGCACCTGCGCGAAGTGCTACGGGCGCTCCCTGGCCACCGGCACGCTCGTGGACATCGGCGAGGCCGTCGGCATCATCGCGGCCCAGTCGATCGGCGAGCCGGGCACCCAGCTGACGATGCGGACCTTCCACACCGGTGGTGTGGCCTCGGCCGACGACATCACGCAGGGTCTGCCCCGCGTCGTGGAGCTCTTCGAGGCGCGCCAGCCCAAGGGCCTCTCGCCGATCTCGGAGGTCACCGGCCGGGTGACGATCGAGGAGTCCGACAAGGCCCGCAAGGTCATCGTCACCCCCGACGACGGCTCCGACGTCAAGGAGTACCCCGTCAGCAAGCGCTCCCGCCTGCTGGTGCACGAGGGCGACCACATCGAGGTCGGCCAGATGCTCACCGTCGGTACCCCGGACCCGAAGGAGGTGCTGCGCGTCCTCGGCGTGCGCCGGGCCCAGCAGCACCTGGTCGACGAGGTGCAGGCGGTGTACCGCAGCCAGGGCGTGTCGATCCACGACAAGCACATCGAG
>NZ_DAOMFK010000315.1:0-2190 GCF_035429765.1 Nocardioides sp.
CGACGCCGCCGGCGGCGACCGACGCGGCCGGCAGTCCGCCGCGCTGCTGGTGGTCCGCGAGGGAGCGGGGTACGGCGGCCACGACGACATCGCCGTCGACCTCCGGGTCGACGACCACGGCGACCCGGTCACCGAGCTGGCGCGGCTGCTGGACCTCAGCGACTTCTACCTCACCGCCTCGACCGAGGAGGAGAAGGTTCCGGTCACACCCGCGCTGGCCGAGGAGCTGGAGGCCACCGCCCACCGCCTGGGACAGCCGGACTTCCACGCCTGGGTGGGCACCGAGAACTACGAGATGCGAGTCGCCCCCGACGGGTCCTGGGTGGACCGGCGGGTGCTGGAGCTGCTCCGCGAGGCCGGGGAGGTGCACGAGTGAGCATCCTGGCCATCGACGCCGGCACCACCGGGGTCACCGCGGTCGTGGTCACCGAGCAGGGAACGGTGGCCGGGAAGGGCTACCAGGAGTTCCACCAGCACTTCCCCCGCCCGGGTTGGGTGGAGCACGCGCCCGAGGAGATCTGGCAGGCCACGCTGGAGGCCACGCGGCAGGTCCTGGCGGCGTACGCCGGCCCGCCACTGCGGGCGGTCGGCATCACCAACCAGCGCGAGACCGTGATGCTGTGGGACCGGGAGACGCTGGCTGCCCCCCGCCGGGCCATCGTGTGGCAGGACCGCCGGACGGCCGGCATCTGCACCCGGCTGCGCGAGGCCGGCCACGAGGACCGGGTCAGCGAGCTCAGCGGGCTGCGCCTGGACCCGTACTTCTCCGGCACCAAGCTCACCTGGCTGGCCGAGAACGAGCCGCACACCTGGGCGCTGGTCGAGTCGGGCCGCTACGCGGTCGGCACCGTCGACTCCTACCTCGTGGCCCGGATGAGCCGGGGCACCTGGCACGTCACCGACGTCTCCAACGCCTCGCGGACGCTGCTGTTCGACCTCGCCACCGGGGACTGGTCGCCCGAGCTGTGCGACCTGTTCGGCGTGCCCCGCGCGGCGCTCCCGGAGCTCGTGCCGAGCTGGGGCGAGCTGGGCCGGACGGACCCGAGCGCGTTCTGCGGGCTGGACCTGCCGGTCTGCGGCATCGCGGGTGACCAGCAGTCGGCGCTGTTCGGCCAGACCTGCTTCGACGTGGGCGACTCCAAGTGCACCTACGGGACCGGCTCGTTCATCCTCACCAACACCGGCCCGACCCTGCGCCGCTCCCCCGCCGGGCTGCTGTCCACCGCGGCGTGGCGCTCCCCCGACGGCACGCTCACCTACGCCAACGAAGGCTCGATCTTCGTGACCGGTGCCGCGGTGCAGTGGCTGCGGGACGGGCTGCAGATCGTCGGCTCGGCCGCAGAGACCGAGGCGGTGGCGGCCAGCGTCCCCGACAGCCAGGGCGTCGTGTTCGTGCCCGCCCTCACCGGGCTCGGCGCACCGCACTGGGACCCGCACGCCCGGGGCCTGATCATCGGGCTCACCCGGGGCACCAGCCGCGCCCACCTGGTGCGGGCCACGCTGGAGGCCATCGCGTTCGAGGTCCGCGACGTGCTCGACACCATGGAGATCGGGACGGCGGCGCTGCGTGTGGACGGCGGCGCCTCCGCCAACAACCTGCTCTGCCAGATCCAGGCCGACCAGATCGGCGTCCCCGTCGAGCGACCCCGGATCGTGGAGACCACCGCGCTGGGAGCGGCCTTCCTGGCCGGGCTGGGGGCCGGCGTCTGGGAGTCCACCGACGAGCTGCGCGCCACCTGGGCCCTCGACCGGCGCTTCGAGCCGGGGAGCGACCGGGCAGCGGCCGACGCGGCGTACGCCCGGTGGGTCGAGGCGGTCGGCCGCTCGCGGGGCTGGGCCGACTGACCCACCACCCTCAGCCGGGGGCTAGCTGCGCGAGGGCCTGACGAGCAGCCTCCACGCGACGCTGCGCCGCGGCCTCCGCGGCCGAGGCGGCGGCGAGCCCGTCCTCCTCCTCGAGCAGCTCGTCGTCGTTGGCCTCCGCACGGGTCTCGAGCTCTGCCACCCGGCGCCGCAGCTCGTCCAGCTCGCCCTGCAGCTGCAGGGTCTCCGCCCGCCGCTCCTCGACGCGTGCGCGGGCCGCCTCGTGCTCGCCCTGCGCGCGGGACAGCTCCTGCTCGGCGTTGGCGACCGCCTCCTCGGCCGCGAGCCGGGCCGCGTGGTCCGGCTCGGGCGCAGGCAGCAGGCGCA
>NZ_DAOMFK010000316.1:0-2161 GCF_035429765.1 Nocardioides sp.
GACGGGGGAGGCCACCCGCCAGCCGAGCCGGGCCAGCGCGGCGCCGGTGCCCGCGGTCGCCGCGACCACGCCGAGGGCGACATCGACGACGGGCCCCGGCTCGGGGGGGCGCGCCACCCCGACGGGGCTCCGGGGCTGGTGGACCAACTGGATCATCCTGCGCGGGCTCCTTGCGTCGCGCGTCACATTATCGGCCCGGCGGCGCCCTCGGACCATCCTGATCGGACGACTTGCCGGTGGCTCCCCTGCGGCCCCGTGGCGGCTCGGGGTGTTTGCCACTCTGTCCGAGGGGTACCAGGGGTCCCTACGTCGAGCAACGAGTGAGAGGGAGCGAGCCGGATGAAGAAGTGGATGATCCTGGCGGCCCTGACAGTCGGGTACGTCCTGGGTGCCAAGGCCGGCCGTCAGCGGTACGAGACGATCAGGTCCCGGGCCACGAAGGTCTGGAACGACCCGAAGGTGCAGGGGACCGCCGCCCAGGCCCAGGACCTGGTCAAGCAGAAGGCTCCCGAGGTCCAGGAGAAGGTCGCGGCCGCCGCCGCGAGCGCCGCCGCGAAGGTCAAGGGCTCCGACACCTCCCCGGAGCCGACCCCCGTGTACGAGGGGTGACCGGGCGCGGGACCGGCGCACCCGTCCAGGCGCCGCCGGACCACCCCGCCGAGCCCGACGAGCTGGGCGAGGTCACCGCGCCGTCCTGGCGGTACGTCGTACGTCGGACCCTGCGGGAGTTCTCGCGCGACGAGTGTCCGGACCAGGCTGCGGCGCTGACCTACTACGCGGTGCTGTCGGTGTTCCCCGCGGCCATCGCCCTGCTGTCCCTGGTCGGGTTGGTCGGCCGCGGGCCGGACACCGTCGACACGCTGGTCGGGATCCTGCGGGACGTGGGGGCCGGTGGGGCCGCCGACGTCGTGGAGCCGACGCTGCTCGAGCTGAGCCGCACCCCCGGCGTCGGGCTGGCCTTCCTCGCGGGGCTGGCCACCGCCCTGTGGACCGCCTCGGGCTACGTGGGGTCCTTCGCCCGGGCGATGAACCGGATCTACGAGGTACGCGAGGGCCGCCCGATCTGGACGCTGCGGCCCGCGATGCTGCTCGTGACGCTGGTCCTGGTGGTGCTCGCGACGCTGGTCTCGCTGGGTCTCGTCGTCAGCGGCCCGATGGCCACCGCGGTCGGGACGGCGCTGGGGGTGGGCGACACCGCGGTCCTGGTCTGGAACGTGCTCAAGTGGCCGGTGCTGCTGGGGATCGTCATGGTGATGGTCGCGCTGCTGTACTGGGCCACCCCCAACGTGCGACCCCCCAGGTTCCGCTGGGTCAGCGTGGGCGCGGGCGTGGCCATCCTCACCTGGGTGCTCGCCTCGGCGGCGTTCGGCTTCTACCTGGCCAACCTCGCCGCCTACGACCGCACCTACGGGTCGCTGGCCGGGGCCGTCGTGTTCCTGCTCTGGCTGTGGATCACCAACCTCGCCCTGCTGTTCGGTGCCGAGCTGGACGCCGAGCTGGAGCGGGGGCGCCAGCTCCAGGCCGGTCTGCCGGCCGAGGAGGAGCTGCAGCTCCCGCCGCGCGACACGCGCACCCTCGTGAAGGCCCAGGCCAAGGAGCGCGAGGACGTGGACCGGGGCCGGCGGCTACGGCTGTCCCGTGGTCGGCGCGGGTAGCCCGAACCGGCCCCTGAGGTCGGCGGGCACGAGGTCGAGGTACCGCTCGGGGTGCTTCTTGATGACCTTGCGGACGTAGGGGCAGACCGGCAGCACGGCCAGGCCGCGGCGCCGGGCGTCGTCGAGAGCCTCGCCGACCAGTCGCCGCGCCAGCCCCTGCCCGCTGAAGGCGGGGTCGACCTCGGCATGGGTGAAGGTGATCCGCTGCGTGGTCAGCTCGTAGTCGGCGAACCCCCTGAGCTGGTCGCCCTCGCGGATCTCGTAGCGGTGCTTGACCGGGTTGTCACGGACTGAAGGCACGTCGTCTCCTCTATGCTCGGGCCGCATGCGGCACAGCCACCTGTCCGTCCGTACCCGGCTCGCCCGGGCAGCAACCGTACTGGCCGTGGCCCTGGTGGCCCTGGCGCCCTCCGGCGGCGGCGCGGCGGCCGCAGCGCCCCCCGACACGCCGGTCAGCCGGGCGCTGGCGACCTCCGGCAAGGCGGCCGTGAACGCGGCGTACTGGA
>NZ_DAOMFK010000317.1:0-2124 GCF_035429765.1 Nocardioides sp.
CCGGAGTCACTTCGGGAGCAGGCGCACCCGCGGACCTGGTGCGGGCCCTCTCGCGGGGTGCCGACGAGGGACGGCTGATGGTCCACTCGTTCGACGCCGCCGAGCAGCGCGAGCTCACCGGCACCGCGATCGCCGGGGAGTTCCCCAGCCGGGTCGACGACCGGCCCCAGGTCGCCGTCACCCTGAACGACGCCACCGGCTCGAAGATGTCCTACTACCTCGACTACCAGGTCGAGGTCACCCCGACCTCCTGCCAGGACGGCACGCAGGAGCTGCAGGGGCGGCTCACGATGACCTCGAACGCCCCGAAGAACGCCGCGGACCTGCCGAACTCGGTGACCGGCGGCGGCCTCTACGGCGTGCCGAAGGGCACCCAGATCGTGGTCGCCGACCTGTTCGGCCCCGACGGCGGCACGATCAGCGGGCTGCGCCTCGACGGCAGGCCCAGCGACGTGGTCCGGCACTCCTTCCAGGGTCGCCCCACGATGCAGGTGCCGCTCTACCTCGAGTCCGGCCAGTCCGTCGAGGTGACCTGGACGATGACCACCGACCAGACGGGCGACACCGACGTCCGGGTCACCCCCGGCGTCCTGCCCGAGCGCGAGTCCTCCGTCGTCGCCAGCGCCTGCTCCTGAGCGCCCGGGTCCGCTGCGCCCGTCTGGGAGAATGGGACCCATGCCCTTCGAGATCCCCGAGAACATCCACCCGCAGTGCGCCCGGCTGGCCTGGCTGATCGGCACCTGGGCGGGCAACGGGCACGGGGAGTACCCGGGCATCGAGCCCTTCCAGTTCGGCCAGGAGCTGATCTTCCAGCAGGACGGCCGGCCGTTCCTCCACTACCTCAGCCGCTCGTGGATCATCGACGCCGAGGGCCACCACGTCCGCGAGGCCGCGCAGGAGACCGGGTTCATCCGGCCGCAGCCCGACGGCACGCTCGAGGTGCTGCTGGCCCACAACATCGGCTTCGTGGAGATCTGGTACGGCGAGCTGCACCCCGAGCAGCCGCGCTTCGAGATCGTCACCGACGCCGTGGCGCGCACCGCCACCGCCAAGGAGTACGTCGGCGGCAAGCGCCTCTACGGCCTGGTCGACGGGGACCTGTTCTACGCCTACGACATGGCGGCCACCGGCCACCCGCTCCAGCCGCACACCCACGCCCAGCTGGTCCGCCAGCGCTGACCGCGATGACCGAGCACCCCGACTTCAAGGCCAAGCTGCGCGACCGCGGCTTCCGGCTGACCCCGCAGCGCGAGCTGATCCTGCGCGCGGTCGAGGAGCTCGGGCACGCCACCCCCGACGAGGTCCTGGCCGCCGTGCACCGGGAGTCCGCCGCGGTCAACATCTCCACGGTCTACCGCACCCTGGAGGTCCTCGAGGAGCTCGGCCTGGTCCGCCACGCCCACCTCAGCGACCGCGCCCCGACCTACCACTCCACCACCGACCACGAGCACTTCCACCTGGTCTGCCGCAGCTGCCACAAGGTCACCTCCGTCGACCCCGACGAGGCCCAGGACCTGCTGGCCCGGCTGCGCGCCGACCACGGCTTCGTCGCCGACGTGGGCCACCTGACCGTCTTCGGCACCTGCGTGGAGTGCCCCGAGGAGGAGAACTGATGCTGGACCTGCCGGGCGCCGTGGCGGCCGAGGGCGTCGACGCCGGGGTCGCCGCCCACTACGGCTCGTGGAACACCGAGCAGCGCACCCTGGTGTCCGGGGAGGGGTTCGTCGACCTGTCCCACCGCGACGTGGTGCGGGTCAGCGGGCCCGACCGGCTCGACTGGCTGCACTCGCTGACCACGCAGTACTTCGAGGGCCTTGCCCCCGGCGTACCCACCACCGCGCTGGTGCTCAGCCCGCACGGCCACGTCGAGCACGCCTTCACCGGTGTCGACGACGGCGAGGCGTTCACCGCCCACACCGAGCCCGGCGCCGGGCCCGCGCTGGTGGACTTCCTGGACCGGATGCGGTTCCTCACCCGGGTCGAGGTGGCCCTGGTCACCGACGAGCTCGCCACCGTCTGGCGTCCCGGCCCCGACGAGGCGGGGCACTACGAGCTGGTCCCACGCACCGACCTGCCGACGTACGCCGCCGCGCACGGCCCGGCCTGCGGTCTCGCCGCCTTCGA
>NZ_DAOMFK010000318.1:0-2075 GCF_035429765.1 Nocardioides sp.
CGTGGTGTCGATGCCTCATCTGACTGCCGAGAAGCTCGCGGCCCTCCCGATACCGCTTCGTCCCCCCGATGAACAGCGGGGGCCCGCCGACTACCCTCGCCACAGTGATTCGCTTCGAGAAGGTCACCAAGACCTACCCCGGCCAGGGGCACCCCGCCCTCGACCAGCTCACCGTCGACATCGAGAAGGACGAGTTCGTCTTCCTCGTGGGTGCCTCGGGGTCCGGAAAGTCGACGTTCCTGCGGCTGGTGCTGCGGGAGACCCGGCCCACCTCGGGCCGGGTGTACGTCGCGGGCAAGGAGATCGACCGGCTGGCCGGCTGGAAGGTCCCCCGGCTGCGCCGGCAGATCGGCACGGTGTTCCAGGACTTCCGCCTGCTGCCCAACAAGACCGTCTCGGAGAACGTCGCCTTCGCGCTGCAGGTGATCGGCAGGCCCAAGTCGGCGATCGCCAGGACCGTGCCCGAGACGCTGGAGCTGGTGGGGCTGGAGGGCAAGGGCGACCGCATGCCCGACGAGCTGTCCGGCGGCGAGCAGCAGCGGGTGGCCATCGCCCGCGCGTTCGTCAACCGGCCGATGATCCTCATCGCCGACGAGCCCACCGGAAACCTGGACCCCACCACGTCGGTCGGCATCATGAAGCTCCTGGACCGGATCAACCGCACCGGCACGACCGTGCTGATGGCCACCCACGACTCCGGCGTCGTGGACCAGATGCGCAAGCGGGTCATCGAGCTCGAGAACGGCCGGGTCGTGCGCGACCAGGCCCAGGGCGTGTACGGCGCCCAGAACTGACCACCCCCGAACCGCCCAGAGAGCCCTCACCTGATGCAGCTGCGCTACGTCTTCTCCGAACTCGGCCAGGGTCTGCGCCGCAACCTGTCGATGCACATCGCCGTCGTGCTGACCCTGTTCGTCTCGCTGACCCTGGTCGGGCTCGGCATCCTGCTGAACCAGCAGGCCCAGAAGGCTGCGGACTACTGGGGGAGCCAGCTCGAGATCACCGTCTGGCTGTGCAAGGCCGACGACGACAACCCGGCCTGCTCGGGGGAGGTGACCCCGGCGCAGCGGGCGGCGATCCTCACGGTGGTCGAGGAGAACCCGGAGGTGGACGGCTTCCACACCGAGACCAAGGAGGAGGCCTTCGCCAAGGTCAAGGAGCTCCTGGGGCCGGAGAAGTTCGAGGGGCCGAACCCGCCGGCGACCGCCGAGGCGATGCCGGAGTCGGTGTGGATCCAGCTGAAGGACCCCAACGAGTACGCCGGCATCACCAGCGCCGTCACCGGGCTCGACGGGGTCTCCGGGATCCGCGACGCCAGGGAGACGCTCAAGCCGATCTACGGGTCGATCAACGCGCTGACCTGGGCCGCGCTGGCGACGGCGGCGTTCCTGGTCCTGGCGGCACTGCTCCTGGTGGGCAACACCATCCGGCTCGCGGCGATGGCGCGCCGCCGCGAGATCGGGATCATGCGCCTGGTCGGCGCCTCCACGATGTACATCACGCTGCCGTTCCTGCTCGAGGCGCTGGTCACGGCACTGTTCGGCGTACTGCTGGCGGGGGCGGCCCTGGCGACGTTCATGAAGCTCGGGATCATCGAGCGGGCCCAGGACCAGCTCAAGTTCATGCCGTGGATCGGCTGGGACTCCTACGTCTACGCGATGACCTGGGTCGCGATCCTCGGGCCCGCGCTCACGGTGCTGCCGACACTCGTGCTGACGCGGAAATACCTCAAAGTGTGAGCGCCGTCGGTTAGCGTCGGGTTCGTTCACTTCCCCGAACACCCGAAGGCAGACCGGTGCGCCTCTTCCCCCGTACCCTCCGCCCTCGCCTGGCCGCGGCCTCCGTCGCGTGCCTGCTGGCGACCGGAGCCGCAGTAGTCGGCTCCGTGGCGACCCCCCAGGCCCAGGCCGACGACCTCCGGGACAAGCAGCGGCAGGTCCAGGGCCAGATCTCCTCCGCCCACGACGACCTCGACGAGTCCAGCGCCCGCGCGCGGCGTACCGCCGCCCGGCTGGAGGCTGCGCAGGCCGAGCTCACCACCGCTCGCGCCCAGCTGGCGGCCGCCCGGGCCCGCC
>NZ_DAOMFK010000319.1:0-2053 GCF_035429765.1 Nocardioides sp.
CGCCGGGACCGGCCGAGCTCCCGGCGGAGGCGGCTGCGGTCGCCGCGGAGCCGACCCCGCTCGCGGAGGCCGCCGCCGCGGCCACCGGGGTGGCGCCGGAACCCGGGGTGCACTTCAAGCCCGGGCACCCCCACCACGAGGAGGCCATCGACCTGGGGTCCACCGTCCTCCCGGTGCTGGCGAAGGCCTACGGCAAGCAGGTCGCCCTCGGCCTGCTCACGCTGCTGGTGCTCCGCTGGCTGGTGAGGCGTCGCCGCCGGGCCTGAGGTCAGGGCGGCGCGTCCGCCGCCGTGAGCGCGTCGCCCGCCAGCTAGGCTCCCGCTCATGCTCCGGATCGTGGCGCGCGTCGTGGGCCTGCTCCTGCTGCTGGTCGGCGTGGGGGCGTGGGCGATCGGGTTCTCCGCCTCCTCCGACACCGGCCAGGTGGAGGAGACCACGATCAGCTCCTACGTCGCCACCTTCGACGTCGACTCCAACGGCGACATGGAGGTCGTCGAGCGGTTGCGGGTGAACTTCCCGTTCCCCGGCAAGCACGGCATCTTCCGGTTCTTCGACGTCCGCGACGACAACGACTGGCGCGCCCGTCGGATCCCTGAGTCGGTCACGGTGTCCCGGGACGGTGGCCCCGAGCAGCTCGAGATGCTCACCGAGGGCCGTGGTCGCTACCGGGTGGCCAAGATCGGGTCGCCGTACTCCACCCTGGAGCCGGGGATCCACACCTACGAGATCCGCTACCGCATCGAGGGCGTGCTGCTGCCCGGTCCCGACAACGGGACCAGCAGGTTCTACTGGAACCTCATCCCCGGAGGCTGGCAGCAGCCGATCGAGAAGGCGCGGCTCACGGTCCGGCTGCCCGCGGAGACCAGCGACGTGCTGTGCGCCGTCGGGGCGGGTCGCACCACCGGGTGCACGGCGAGCGGCGAGGGTACCGACACCCTGCTGGTGCGGGTGGGCTCGCTGGCGCCGCGGACCCCGGTCACGCTGCGCACCGACGTCGCCGTGGCCACTCCCGAGTCCGGCAACGCCCTGCTCTGGCCGCAGCGGTTCGACCCCGTCCTGGGCCGCAGCGTGCCCCTGCTGGTGCTCGTGGTCTCCCTGTCGGTCGCGGCCGGGGTCGCCGGCTACTGGGTCAGCCGGCGGACCCGCGAGACGCCGCCGGCGTACCCCCTGCAGTACGCGCCCCCGGAGGGGATCGGCCCAGCGCAGGCGAGGTACCTGATGACCGAGACCCTCGACCACGAGAGCTACGTCGCCTCGGTGATGCAGGCGGCCGAGAAGGGCGCGGTGGGACTCGACCGCGTCGGTGAGGACTGGCGCATCACCGACAAGGCCGGCCCGGCCGGCTGGGCGGGCGTCGACGAGGTCACCGCCGAGGTCGCCGGCCTGCTCTCCGGTCCGCACACCTCGTTCCTCGCCTCGCGCCACGACGTCGAGGCCGGCAAGCGGCTCAAGCAGGAGATCTCCAGCCTCCAGAGCCACACCCACGCGTGGGCGCGGCGCCAGGGACTGATGGTCTCCTCCGGGATCGGCTGCCTCGGGGGGCTCCTCGTCGTCGGGGCGGCGATCCTTGCCGGCATCGTGTGCTTCACCAACCCGCTGAAGATGAGCGTGCTGGCGCTGGTGCCCGGGCTCTTCGCCCTGGGCGCGCTGGAGGTCCTGGTGCCCGGCGCCTCCACCAAGCGCACGGCCGCCGGGCGAGAGCTGTGGTCGCGGATCGGTGGGTTCCACCGGATCCTCTCGACGCCCTCCAGCGTCCAGCGGTTCGAGTTCTCCGGGCGGCAGGAGCTCTACACCGCCTACCTGCCCTGGGCCGTCGCGTTCGGCTGCGCGGCACAGTGGGCGGAGAAGTACCGCACCGAGATGGGCGCGGAGCCGCCGGTTCCGTCGTACTTCCCGACCGGGTACGGGCTCGGCGCCACCGGCTTCGCGGACAGCCTGGTCCACGACTTCTCCTCCACCGTGGACTCGGCGATCTCGGCGTACGAGGCGACCCAGCGCTCCTCGTCCTCCTCCGGCGGGGGCGGCGGGTTCTCCGGCGGCGGGGGCGGAGGCG
>NZ_DAOMFK010000320.1:0-1987 GCF_035429765.1 Nocardioides sp.
GCCCCGCACCCGACCCGGGCCCGTCGCCGGAGCCGACCCCGGAGCCTGCCCCCGCGCCGGCCCCACCGCCGCCCGCGTCCGGCGCACCTGCGGCGATCGCCTTCGCCAAGGCCCAGCTGGGTGAGCCGTACCGCTGGGGCGCTGCCGGCCCCGACGCCTGGGACTGCTCCGGCCTGACCATGCGTGCGTGGGCCGCCGGGGGAAGGTCGCTGCCCCACTACTCGGTGGCGCAGTACCAGCAGTCCACCCCGATCAGCGTCTCGGCGCTGCGCCCCGGAGACCTGGTGTTCTGGGGCTCGTCCAGCAGCCCGTCCTCGATCTACCACGTCGCGCTCTACCTCGGGGACGGGCAGATCATCCACGCCCCCCGCACCGGCCGGCCGGTGAGCCAGGAGTCGATGTACTACTGGATCCCACCCACCTTCTTCGCCCGTCCCTGAGTCCGGCCCCGACCCCGGGTGCGATGATGCAAGAGACGCCCAGGAGAGGGAGAGGGAGAGGGATGAAGACGACCAAGGGAGCCGTGGCGCTGGTGACCGCGCTGATCATGATCGGCGCGGCCGGGTGCGGTGGTGGCGGGGACTCGGAGGAGTCGAAGAGCGACGCCTCGCCGTCGGCTGCCGGGGCCGACGCCGACTTCGTCGCGATGTCGCCGGAGGAGATCAAGGCGGAGGTCGTCGCCGACATGAAGGCCCTGGAGTCCATGTCGATGTCGGCCAGCTTCACCAGCGACGGGCAGGACGTCGGGTTCGACCTGGCGCTCGACACCGACGGCACCTGCGTCGGCACGATGACCGTGGGCACGGGGAGCGCGCAGATCCTCAGCGTCAACGGCGCCTCCTACCTCAAGGGCGACGAGGCGTTCTGGGACGCCAGCGCGGGCGCGGGCCAGGGCAAGCAGATGCAGGAGATGCTCGGCGACCGCTGGGCCAAGCTGCCCGCGGGCCAGGGCGGGTTCGAGAGCTTCTGCGACCTCGACAGCCTGCTGGCCGACTTCGGCACCGAGGACGACGGCAGCACCACGGTCACCAAGGGCGACGAGGGCGAGGTCGACGGACAGCCGGCGCTCCAGCTGGTCACCGACGAGGACGGCGGTTCCACCACGGTCTGGGTCGCCACCAGCGGTGAGGACCACTACATCCTGAGCATCGAGCGCAGCGGTGAGCAGTCCGGCTCGATCACCCTCACCGACTTCAACGAGCCGGTCGAGGCGACCGAGCCGTCCGACGCGGAGGTCATGGACCTGAGCAGCTGAGGGCGGCCCGGGCCGGCGTCAGTGCTCGGGTTCCTCGACCGCCTTCGCGCGCTCGAAGGAGGCGAGCACCTCCGCCTCGGCCGCGTCGCGGCCGACCCACTCGGCGCCCTCGACCGACTTCCCCGGCTCCAGGTCCTTGTACACCTCGAAGAAGTGCTGGATCTCCAGCCGGTCGAACTTCGGCAGGTGGTTGATGTCGCGCAGGTGCTCCAGGCGCGGGTCGGTGACGGGGACGCACAGCACCTTGTCGTCGCCGCCCGCCTCGTCGGTCATCCGGAACATCCCGATGGCCCGGCACCGGATCAGGCAGCCGGGGAACGTCGGCTCGCCGAGCAGCAGGACCAGCGCGTCCAGAGGGTCCCCGTCGAGGCCGAGCGTCCCCTCGACGTAGCCGTAGTCGGCGGGGTACTGCGTCGAGGTGAAGAGGGTCCGGTCCAGCCGCATCCGGCCGGTCTCGTGGTCCACTTCGTACTTGTTGCGGCTCCCCTTGGGGATCTCCACCAGTACGTCGAACTCCAGCACTCGTCTGCCTCCGCTCCTGCCGTCGCGCCCCGTCGTGGGGCACGTTGACCCAGTCTCCCGCACAATGGACCCGAACGTGGAGTCGAGGGGGGTGTCGGGTGGCCGGACGTCCGCGGCGCCACCGCCGGTGGCTCCTCCTGGCGGTGGCGCTGGTGGCGGCGGTGGCGGCCGCGCTGCTGGTGTGGCGCCCCGCACCCGTGCGCGAGCTCG
>NZ_DAOMFK010000321.1:0-1984 GCF_035429765.1 Nocardioides sp.
CGAAGTGGCCGATCCGGGCCTTGGCCATCACCGGGATGGACACCGCCTCGATGATCCCGTCGATCATGTCGGGGTCGCTCATCCGGGACACGCCGCCCTGCGCACGGATGTCGGCAGGCACCCGCTCCAGGGCCATCACGGCGACCGCGCCGGCGTCCTCGGCGATCGTGGCCTGCTCGGGCGTGACGACGTCCATGATGACCCCGCCCTTGAGCATCTCGGCCATGCCGCGCTTGACGCGGGCGGTGCCTGTCTCGGGGGCGGTCTCGGGGGTGTGCTGCTCAGACATGCGGCCAATCGTACGGCGCAACCGGGGCCGAGGCGATCCGGGCTCGTCGGCTCATGCGGCGGCGGCCTGGGCCTGCCGCCGCACCACCCACACCCGCTGCGCCACCGTCACCGTGCTGGCCACCGCCAGCACCCACAGGGCGATCGGCAGGAGCACTGGAAGGTCGAGCAGGACGCTGAGGCCGGTCATCACCAGGATCCCCACCAGCCGGTCGGCCCGCTCCGCGATCCCGACCTTGGCGGTGAAGCCCAGGGACTCCGCGCGGGCCCGGGCGTAGGAGGTGACCGCCCCCATCACCAGGCACACCAGCGACAGCCAGACGTAGAGCCGGTCGTCGCCCGGCCCGGCGAAGTAGAGGGTCAGCCCGGCGAAGATGGCCGCGTCGCCGATCCGGTCCAAGGTGGAGTCCAGGAAGGCCCCGAAGGTGCTGGTCCGTCCCGACATCCGGGCCATCGTGCCGTCGATGAGGTCGCTGAACACGAACGCGGTGATGAACAGCACGCCCGCCAGCAGCCGCCCCTCGGGGAAGAACCACAGTGCCCCGGTGCACACCCCGATCGTGCCCACCAGGGTCACCGCGTCCGGGCTGACGTGCAGGCGCAGCAGCAGGCGGGCGACCGGGGCTGCGATCACCTTGGTCCAGAACGCGCGGAATCGGTCCATCATGGCCGCAGCAGGCTACCCGCTCAGCGCTCACACATCGGCGGCGACCCGCTCGGCGGCCACGATCATCGGGTTCTCCAGGACCGGCTCGAAGGCCAGCTCGGCAGCACCGAGCAGCGGGGAGTCCGGGCCGAACTGCGAGGCCCGGATGATGACCTCGGCACGGGGCGACATCAGCGACCAGCGGTCCAGGACCGCGTCGATCCGGTCGCGCTGGTCCTCCCACACCTGGGCCAGCGACCCACCGAGCACGATGACCTCCGGGTTGAACAGGTTGATCACCGCACGCAGCCCGACGCCGATCCAGTCGGCGACGTCGAGCACCGCCTCCCGGGCGCGTACGTCGCCACCGCGGGCCGCGTCGATGACCTCGGCGACCCCCACCGGCCCCCCGCCGGGCAGTCGCCCGGCACGGGTGAGGAGCTGGTTCTCCCCGACCTTCATCTCCCAGCAGCCGATGTTGCCGCAGCGGCACCGGGGACCGTTGCGGTCCACGAGGATGTGCCCGATCTCCCCGGCGTACCCGTGCGCACCCTGCATCAGCCGACCGCCCACCAGGAAGCCGCCGCCGATGCCGACGCTGCCGCTGAGGTAGGCGACGTTGTCGTGGCCGCGGGCGGCGCCGCGCAGGTGCTCGGCGAGCACGCCGAGGTTGGCGTCGTTGCCGGTGCTCACGGTCAGCCCCAGCTGGGCGCCGAGGAGCTCGGAGAACGGCGCGTCGACCCAGCCGAGGTTGGGCGCGAAGCGCACCGAGCCCTCCTCGGAGCTGACCGCCCCGGGTACGGCGACCCCGACGCCGAGGCAGCGGACGCCGGGGCTGGCGGCGAGCAGGTCGGTCACCATCTGGGAGGCCGACTCGACGACGTGGACGACGTCGTGCTCCCCGCGCTGGTGCGGGCGCTCCTTGCGCTCGAGGACCGTACCGCCGAGCGCCACCAGCGCCACGGCGATCCGGTCCACGCCGAGGTCGACGGCGACCACGACGTTCTCGGTGCGGGGCGAGACCAGCAGGGAGGGTCGGCC
Organism: Nocardioides sp.; assembly: GCF_035429765.1. GTDB lineage: Bacteria > Actinomycetota > Actinomycetes > Propionibacteriales > Nocardioidaceae > Nocardioides. The sequence continues at coordinate 1,976 of NZ_DAOMFK010000321.1, forward strand.
GGACCGGGC
>NZ_DAOMFK010000322.1:0-1958 GCF_035429765.1 Nocardioides sp.
CGGCCGCGCTGCACGCCAGGCTCGCGGCGGCCGACCCCGCGGCCGCCGACCGCATCCGGCCCGACAACGGGCGAAGGGTCGTGCGCGCCCTGGAGGTCGTCGAGCTCACCGGCCGGCCGTTCACCGCGGACCTCCCGGTCCACGAGTACGCCGACCCCGCCACCGTCCAGGTCGGCGTCCACATCGACCGGCCGACCCTGGACGCGCGGATCGAGCAGCGCGTGGCGCGGATGTTCCAGCAGGGGTTCGTCGAGGAGGTACGCCGCCTCCTCGCCGCCGGCCTCCAGCGGGGACGCACCGCGCGTGAGGCGATCGGCTACCGCCAGGTGGCGGCGCACCTGCGCGGCGAGCTCACCCTCGAGCAGGCCCGCGAGCGGACGGTCGTGGCGACCCGGCGCTTCGCCCGGCGCCAGGACAGCTGGTACCGCAAGGACCCCCGGATCGTCTGGGTGCCCTGGGACGCGCCGGACCTCCTGGAGCAGGCTCTGGCCGCCGTCCACGAGGCGTGCGGCTGAGGCCCGAGGAGGGCACACTCGTCGGCATGGCTGCCATCTACTACACCGCGACCACCCTCGACGGCTTCATCGCCACCTTGGACCACTCGGTGGACTGGCTGCAGTCCCGCGACAACGACCCGGACGGCCCGATGGGGTTCACCGGCTTCCACGCCCACGTCGGGGCAGCCGCGATGGGCGCCAACACCTACCAGTGGCTCCTGGACCACGCCCCGGAGGAGGCCGCCCAGGACGTCCCGACCTGGGTGTTCACGCACCGCCGCTTCGCGCCGGCCCGCAACGTGCGGTTCACCCACGCCGCGGTTGCCGACGTGTACGCCGAGCTCGCCGCGGCCGCCGACGGCAAGGACGTCTGGGTGATCGGCGGGGGTGGGCTGGCCGCCCAGTTCGCCGACGCCGGACACCTCGACGAGGTCGTCGTGAGCATCGCCCCGATGACGCTGGGTGCCGGCACCCCGCTGCTGCCCACGCACGTCGAGCTGCGGCTGGAGGAGGTGGCCCGCAACGGCGACTTCGCCTGCATGAGGTACACCGTGGCCCACCCTGCCGACGGGTGAGGCCCGGTAGGGCGCGGGTGGGAGACTGACCCGGTGAGCTACCCGTTCCTCAAGGGCCACGGCACCGAGAACGACTTCGTCCTGCTGCCCGACCACGACGGCCTGATCCACGGCGACCTGGCGCCCTCCCGCGTGGCTGCCCTGTGCGACCGGCGGGCCGGCATCGGCGGCGACGGGGTGGTCCGGGTGGTCCGGGCGACCGCGGTGGGGGAGGGGCCGGGGGCGGAGTGGTTCATGGACTACCGCAACGCCGACGGCTCGCTGGCCGAGATGTGCGGCAACGGCATCCGCGTGCTGGCCCGCCACCTGCTCGACGAGGGGCTGGTGACCGGACCGACCTTCCAGGTCGCCACCCGCGCCGGACTCCGGTCGGTCACCGTCGACGGTCCCGCGGTCACCGTCGACATGGGCACGCCCGCGGTGCTGGGAGAGACCACGGTCTCGGTGGCCGGACGGACCTGGCCCGCGCGGCACGTGTCGATGGGGAACCCCCACGCGGTGGCGTTCGTCGAGGACCTTCGCGACGCCGGGGCGCTGCTGGACCCGCCCGGGTTCGACCCGACGGTCTACCCGCGCGGCGTCAACGTCGAGTTCGTCGCGCGCCGCGGCGTACGCCACGTGGCGATGCGCGTGCACGAGCGCGGCTCGGGAGAGACCCGCTCCTGCGGCACCGGGGCCTGCGCGGTCATGGTGGCGTCGGCCCTTGCCGACGGGGCCGGCCCGGGGGAGACCTACCGCGTCGACGTGCCGGGCGGCGAGCTGTCGGTGACCTGGACCGCCGAGGACCGCGTGCTGCTCACCGGCCCCGCTGTGATCGTCGCCCGGGGGACCACCGACCTGTAGCCGGGGCCTATGCTCGCCGCCATGGAGATCCGTGGAACCTCGG
>NZ_DAOMFK010000323.1:0-1954 GCF_035429765.1 Nocardioides sp.
CGCCCCCACGCCAGCGCCCAGCAGAACCCAAAACCCAACAGCCACCTGGTGACTGGGATCTTCCGCGTGACGCCGCCGACAGCCCCAGTAGGGTCCGAAGCATGACGGACAGCCGCGTGGAGGACGGCCTGTGGGTCGCGCCCGCGGTCGGGGAGGTGCCGTGATCACGCCGTGGGGGGAGGCGCTCGACCCCGAGCACGTGCTGCCGGAGTACCCGCGACCCCAGCTGGTCCGCGACTCCTACCTCACCCTCAACGGCTGGTGGGAGCACGCGTTCACCGGTGCCGGGGTCCCCCGTCCGCCCACCCGGTGGGACGGGCGGATCCTGGTGCCGTTCTCGCCCGAGGCGCCGCTGTCGGGGGTGGGCCGCAGGCTGCAGCCGGACGAGGCGCTGTGGTACCGGCGTACCTTCGCGCTGCCCGAGGGCTTCGTCCGCGACCGGGTGCTGCTGCACCTCGGCGCGGTCGACCAGGACTGCGAGGTCTGGGTCGACGAGACGTACGCCGGGGCGCACCGCGGCGGCTACCTGCCGTTCGCCCTCGACGTGACCGAGGCGCTGGCCGGCTCCGGCGACCACGAGCTGGTCGTCCGGGTGCGCGACGTCACCGACACCTCGTGGCGCAGCCGCGGCAAGCAGTCGCTGCGGCCCGGCGGCATCTGGTACACCGCCCAGTCCGGGATCTGGCAGAGCGTGTGGCTGGAGTCCGTCCCCGGCCAGTGGGTGCAGCGGCTCGCCCTGACGCCGCACCTGGACACCGGCGAGCTCGAGGTCATGGTGGAGGCCGGGGGAGCGGGGGAGGCGGGCTCGGCCGAGGTCACGGTGGGCGCCGGGTCCCGGACGCTGGCGCGCGCCGACGTGCCCCTCGACGTACCCACCCGGCTCCCGCTCGGGCCCGACCCGCGGCCCTGGTCGCCGGAGGACCCGTTCCTGCACGACGTCGTGGTCCGGCTCGGGGCGGACCGGGTGACCAGCTACGCGGGGATGCGGTCGGTCGGAGTCGGCGCGGACCGGCGCGGGCGGACCAGGCTGCTGCTCAACGGCGAGCCCTACCTCCACGCGGGGCTGCTCGACCAGGGGTACTGGCCCGACGGGCTCTACACCGCGCCCGCTGACGAGGCGCTCGCCCACGACGTCCGCACCGCGCGCGACCTCGGCTTCACGGTGCTCCGCAAGCACGTCAAGGTCGAGCCGCTGCGGTGGTACCACCACTGCGACCGCATCGGCATGCTCGTCTGGCAGGACCTGGTCAACGGCGGGACTCGCTACCGCCGTGCGGTGGTCACCAGCCCCGCCGTCGCGCCGCTGCGCCTGGATGACTCCCGCTACCGGCTCTTCGGCCGCGCGGAGGCCGAGGGCCGGCGCGAGCTCCTGAGCGAGCTCGACGCCACTGTGGAGCTGCTCTGCTCGGTGCCCAGCCTCGCGGTGTGGGTGCCGTTCAACGAGGGCTGGGGGCAGTTCGACGCGGCGCGGGTGGCCGACCGCGTGCGCCGGCTCGACCCCACCCGGGTCGTCGACCACGCCAGCGGCTGGCACGACCAGGGCGCCGGCGACCTGGCCAGCCGACACGTCTACTTCCGCCCCTACCGGCTCTCCCGGCGTGACGCCGAGGACGCGCGAGCCGCCGTGCTGTCGGAGTACGGCGGCTACTCCCACCGGGTCGCCGGCCACACCTGGAGCGACCAGGAGTTCGGCTACCGGAAGTACGCCGACGCAGACGCGTTCGCGCTGGCCTTCGCCCGGCTTCAGCACAGCCAGGTCGGGCCTGCCGTCGAGGAGGGCCTCGCCGGCTTCGTCTACACCCAGCTCAGCGACGTCGAGCAGGAGACCAACGGGCTGCTCACCTACGACCGCCGCGTCGTCAAGCTCGACGCCGACGGGGTGCGCACGTCGCACCGTCGCCTGCGCGAGCGCTTCCGCCGCGCCACCGGCGGCTGGGCGCGGCCGGTTGCGGTG
>NZ_DAOMFK010000324.1:0-1899 GCF_035429765.1 Nocardioides sp.
CCGCCCCCCCCGCCCGTCCGCGGACCCCGCGGCGCCCCCCGTCGCGGGGACCAGCCGGGACGCCGGGGCGCCGGGAACGTCGGCGTACTGCAGGCGAAGGTCGTCGGGCCGCACCCGGGCGCCGAGCTCGACCGCCCGCGAGGTGATCGCCTCGCGCAGGGTGCGCTCGTCGCGCCCGCCCGTGCTCATCGGGTGCCCACGACCGGGTCGACGTTCGCGTCGAACCACTGCTTGGTGTCGGTGTCCTTGTCGTTGAGCCGCATGCCCTTCCCGCGTGAGTCCGGTGTGTAGTACCAGGCGTAGCACTCGGCGAACCACTCCCCCTCGTCGCGGAACTGGTAGTCGGTGAGCTTGCGGGCCCGCGCCTGGTGCTCGTAGCGCACCCAGGTCGGCGGGTAGCTCTCCTGGTAGATGTGGCTCCCGAGGTGGGTGCCGCCGTCGGGGCGGTACCACGGCTTCGCCAGCCCCACCCCGACCGCTTCGAACGACGGGTCGTCGGTCACGCTGCTCTTCACCGCCGCGGGCAGGGCCGCCCACCACGGCCGGGCCTTCACCCGGGCGACCTGCCCGGTGACCGAGCGGTTGGCCATGGAGGTGGCGAGCTCGTTCACCACGTCGGTCTGCTGCGGTGCGGTGAGTCCGGCGATCCCGGCGCTCGCGTCGGCGACCATGTCGGTCGCCGCGGCCGCGTGCGTGGCGTAGGTGAGCCAGCCGCCACGCTCGGGCTTGGCCGGCTCGGGACCGGTGCTGTAGCCGATCCGCCGGTCCACGGCGTGACCGGTCTCGTGCCGGATCGTGTCCGCGTCGGCGCCGCCCTTGACGTTGATGGCCAGCTCGCGCTTGCTGCCCTGGTAGACGCCGGCGGTGATCAGGTTCCCGGACGCGGGCTGGCTGAACTGCCCGAGCCCCGTGAGCTCACGGTTCGTTGCCGTGTGTGCCTCCGGAAGCTGGTCCAGGGTCAGGTAGGTCCGCTGCAGCTGGGTGGCGTCCCAGGGCACCGGCGTCCGGCCGGTCTGGGTCGTGGGACCCACCCGCATGTTGAACCGGGTCTGGGTCGCCAGGGTCAGGGTGGTCAGGTCGTCGGTGTTCTCGACCACCGTGTGCAGGAGGGTCCGCTGGTCCGGAGTCAGCCCGCCGGGCGTGAGCCCGCGGATCCACGGGTGCAGGTACAGGCTGAGGTGGCCGGCGCTGGAGTTCGAGACCAGCCGGCCGAACCGGCCGGCCTTCTGCAGCGCCATCAGGAACGGCTCCTGCTGGGCCGGCGCCAGGTTGACGAAGGTGTTGTAGACCCCGAGGACGTCGGTGTCGGTGACCGCCCAGTCGAACAGCCCGTAGCTGAGGTTCGAGACCGCGCTGCCCACCGTCCGTGACACACCGAGGGCCTGCACGACCCGCTGGTAGCCCGGCCCCGAGCGGGCCGCGCCGGGCAGGTTGTCGAGCAACCGGTCGACGTACTTGCTCTCCAGCCGCGCCAGCCCCGCGGTGAGCTGGGCGTCCGGCAGGGCAGCGAGCAGCGCCAGCGCCTCCATCGACTCGGAGTCGGTGACCGCCCAGTCCAGGACGCCGTAGGACAGCAGGTCCCGCACCGTGTCGATCGCGTCCAGCTGGACCACGGGCTCGCCGGTCCGCCGCTGGGCGACCGCGTGCCCGACCTCGTGGACCAGCACCCGGTCGGCGGCAGCACCCGTCTGACCGGCGCCCAGCAGCACGTGCGACCCGCTGGTCAGCGCCCGTGCGCCGAAGGCTCGGGCGGTGTCCGCCGCGTAGGCGTCCCGGTGCACGCGCACGTGGCTCAGGTCGTGCCCCGCGTCGGCGTACGCCGCCCGGGTCGCATCCGGCAACGGCACGCCGGCCGACGGCAGGCGGCGGACGACCTGCCGCGCCAGCAGCGCCGACGCC
>NZ_DAOMFK010000325.1:0-1897 GCF_035429765.1 Nocardioides sp.
GGGCTCATCGCCAGCACGCGGTCCCGGACCCGGTCGGCCTCGTCGGGCTGTCCGCTCGTCGGCATCCCGGCCAGGTCGAGCAGCGCGTTCCCCGCGCCGGCCACCCCGTCGTCCAGCTTGACGATCGCCTGCGTCATCGCGGGCCGGCGGCTCCGCATCGCGCACACTGCCGTCACCAGGTCGTCCACGGTGTGGAGGTCCTGAGCCCCGAGCGGACAGTCGACCCCCAGCTCCTCGAAGATCCTGCGGCACCCCGACTTGGTGCCCAGCACGGCCAGCCGGGGGTCCGAACCGTAGACAGGGATGCCGAGCGTGAGGGCGAGGTCGCGCTCGAGCGCGGTCACGGTGTAGGGCACCAGGTGGCTGTGCGTGGCGTTCGGGATCAGCGCCCGGATCTCGCCCAGCAGTCGCGGCCGCTCCAGCAGCTTCGCGCTCAGCGCGCGGGGCGTCGCGTCGCCGACCGAGACCAGCGACAGCCGGGAGCGCGCCTGGGAGGGGATGACCCCCGGCAGCAGGCCGAGGTAGTACTCCACGATCTGGTCGGCGACCGGCATGGAGGTGACGAACACCATCCGCAGCCGGGGCTGGCGCAGCAGCAGGAGCAGGAAGAGCGCGCGCTCCTCCAGGGCCTGCATCGCGGTCCCCGTTCTCGCGGTGCTGCGCTCGAGGCTGACGGAGGGCACCACCACGACGGACTCGCCCTCGGCGTCACGCCGCATCGCCCCCCAGACCTCGGGCATCCGGCGCTGCAGGGCGTCGTAGGCCGCGTAGCGGGCCTGCTCGTCCAGGTCGTCGAGGGTGGGTCCCTGGGCGGAGCGGGTCTGGACGTGGGTCATCGGCTCATCACCTCCTGCCGGAGACCGCGCACGTGGTGCACGCGCACGGTGCGGGAGAACCCCTTGGGCTGCAGGTCGCCGACCAGCTCGGCGTCGACGAGATGCTCGGTCGCGGCCAGGACCCGGTCGGTCACCAGCACCTGCCACGGCTCGGCCCGGTCGCACAGCCGGGCGGCCAGGTTCGTGACGCTGCCGATGGCGGCGTAGTCGAACCGGCCTTCGAAGCCGATCCGGCCGAGCGTCGCGAACCCCTGGGCGAGGCCGACCCCGACAGCCAGGTCGTGGCCGCGTCGCCGCCACCTGTCGGCCAGCGGCCGGACGGCGTCGCGCAGGCCGAGACCGAGCCGCACCGCGCGCTCGGCGGAGTCGTCGTGCACCACCGGGTCGTTGAAGAAGACCATCACCCCGTCGCCGGTGAAGCGCTCGAGCGTCCCCTCATGGGCGTGCACGAGGTCGCCCACCACCTGGTGGTACTCGCCCAGCACGCCCATCACCTCCTCCGGCTCGCTGGTCTCGGCGAAGGGCGTGAAGTTGCGGAGGTCGCAGAAGAGCACGACGATCTCCCGGCGGTGGCTGTGCAGCAGGCTCTCGTCGCTGAGCACGAGGTCCACCAGCTGAGGGGCCAGGAAGCGCCGGAGCCGGTTGGTGCGATCCAGCTCGGCCACGTGCCGGGAGACCCGGGACTCGAGCTCGGCGTTCCAGGTCGCCAGCTCCCCGGCCTGCCTCAGGATCGTGTCGTGGTACCGCTTGATGCGCGCCAGCGACGCGACCCGGGCGAGCAGCTCAGCCTGGTCGAACGGCTTGACCAGGAAGTCGTCGGCGCCGGACTCCAGGGCCTGCACCCGCTCCTGGCGGCCGCTCGCGGTGATCATCACCACGGGCAGGAACTCCCACCGCGGCTCCTGCCGGATCCGCCGGCACACCTCGTGGCCGTCCAGGTCCGGCATCAGCAGGTCGAGCAGCACCAGGTCGACCTCGTCGGTGGCGAGGCGGTCCAGCGCTGTGACCCCCGACTCCGCGCACAGCACCCGGTAGCCCCGGGGGGTGAGCACCGCGTCCAG
>NZ_DAOMFK010000326.1:0-1891 GCF_035429765.1 Nocardioides sp.
CGTCCGGGCCGCTCGCAGCCCGCGTCGCCCGCCGCGTCCTCGGCGGCGCCGTCGTCAGGGCCGGGCCCGACCTCCTCCTCGCGAGGTACGTCGGGGCACGGGTCGGGCGGCTCCTCCACCGCACCCGCCCCGGTGCCGACCCGGCGGGGCACCTGGTCCGGCACGGGGGGCACGGTGACCGTGGCGTGCACCGGCGCGACGCTCTCCTTGGTGGGGGCCACGCCGGAGGACGGCTACTCCGTCGAGGTGGAGAAGGACGGCTCCCACCTGGAGGCGAAGTTCAGGCGGCAGGAAGAGGACGAGCGCGAGGTCAAGGTGGAGGCGCGCTGCAGCGGCGGCGTACCACGGTTCTCGGTCGAGACCGACTGACCCGTCGCTGTTTGCCCCGTTCTCCACAGGAACGGCGGCAAACAGCGACGGGTCAGCGGGAAAACAGCGACGGGTCAGCGGGTGAGGCGGACCGACATCTTCACCGGGAGGTTGTCGTCCTTGGGGTCACCGCTGCAGGCGAACGGGCTGCTCACCCAGCAGCTGTAGTGGATGCCACCGCTGACCAGGGTGATCACCACTCGAGCGGTCTTGGCGTTGGTGAAGGGGACCTTCACGCTGCCGACGCCCTTGCGGTTGAGCCTGACCAGGTGGAAGGCGTGCGTGCCGTTCCGCCTGACCTGGTCCACCACGACGGCGGGGCCGCGGCGGGCCGGGGCCATGTCGGCGCTGACCTGGAGCTTCCAGGTGCCCGTGAGCTTGCGGGGCTTGGCCTGCAGGGCCACCGAGGTCAGCTGGTAGGTCAGCCGACCGCTCACGGAGTCGCTGCGGTGGGCCTTGCTGATGACCGTGGTGCCCTCGATCGGGGCCTGCGGGTAGGCGTTGGCCCTGCCCTCCTCGTAGAACTTCCGGGAGAACCGGTTGACGGCGGAGAACTGGGCGAAGGCCTGGGTGAAGCTGACCTTCTTGGGCCGCAGGGCCGCGGCGATCGCCTGCGTGGAGTACATGTCCGGGGCGCTCCCGTCGGAGTCGGCCTTGCGCCACATCGTCCGCACCAGAACCGGCAGGCCACCGGCCTGCTGCGGGAAGCGCTCGGTGAGGTAGCGGAAGAAGACCCAGTTGCCGTAGTGGATCGAGCCGTAGAACACGTCCAGCGGGCTGTGCGGGTCACCGAGCTGGCCGGCGGGAAGGTACTGCACGTTGTCGTCGACCGCGTCGTAGACCTCGTCCTCGGCCCAGGTCGCGGTGGCCTCCATGAACCAGGCGTCCTCGGCCCAGTCGTAGCCGGCCTGCACGGCGTGGTAGTACTCGTGCGCCGCGGTCACCTCGAAGTTCTCCTCCGGGGTGTTGGTCGGGAACTCGGCCGGTGAGTAGTCGTTGTCGAGGACGCAGTAGGCCCACACGTCGTAGTCCCCGGACGGCAGGGGCGTCTCGTCGTCGGAGGTGCAGTAGCCGTAGAGACTGTCGGCACCGACGTCGGCGAGGTAGATGTCGGTCTTGGAGTTGTCGCCCTTCGTGCCGTCGGGTTTCGGCGCGCGGTAGCCCGCGCCCACGTAGGTCTGGTGGACGTGCTCCATGGTGGCCAGCGCGAAGTCCACGTAGTCGGGCACCGTCCCGACGTCCGGCCCGTCCGCGGGCGGCACCGCGTCGTCGGTCGAGGTCACGTAGTGGATGCACACGTCGGTGCCGCACACCGGCGTGGCCTCGGCCACGGTGTACCCGTCGCCCAGCGGGTCGCCGCCCCCGTCGGTGGGCCGGGCCAGGTACCGGTCGGCCCGGGCCCGGTCGGCGGCGGAGAGTGCGGGTCGCAGCAGCCACAGGTCGCGCAGCGCCATCGTCGCGTCACGGCCCGCATCCGTGGTCGCCCCGCCGCGGAAGAGCCGCTGCACCCGGGTGAGGGCGG
>NZ_DAOMFK010000327.1:0-1869 GCF_035429765.1 Nocardioides sp.
CCAGCGGCCGAGCGGCGTCGTGGACCGCGACGACCTCGACCTCGCCGGACTCGATCGCGGGGGCCAGCGCGCACAGGGCGTGCCACTCCGACTGGTGCCGGGTCGCGCCGCCGTGCACCACGAGCACCTCGCGGTCGCCGAGCACGGGCGCGACCGCGTCGGCCACGGCCTGCTCCTCCCCGGCCCCGACCACGACCACCACCGGGTCCACGTCGGCGAGGCTGAGCGCGTCGCGCACCGACCAGGCCACCACCGGGAGGTCGCCGAGGGGCAGCAGCACCTTGTTGCGGCCGGCGCCGACCCTGGTCCCGGACCCGGCCGCGAGGACGACGACGGCGGCGCTCACCGGGCGAGGGTCCCGAGGTCGAGGGTCAGCTCCACCCGCTCGTCCGTGCGGACCACCGCCCGGGCCGCCCCGGTCAGGTCGAGCTCGACCGTCAGCAGGCCGTCCCCGGAGGCGGCCCGGGACCGGTACACCAGGCGCTCGTTGGCCAGCGACACCACGCTGGTCCGGGCGCGCACCAGCCAGGGGTGGCGGCGGCGCAGCCCCAGCACCTGCTGGTGCACGCGGTACATCCACCGGCCCTCCTCGGCCAGCTCCTCGGGCCGGGCCGGCAGCGGCGGGCGGATCTCGTCGTCGCCCCCGACGCGCTCGGTCTTGACGCCCCGGAAGGCCTGCTCGTCGCCGTAGTACAGCGAGGGCATGCCGCCGACCGTGCCGAGCACCACCAGCGCCAGCGCGGCCCCGGCGTCGCCCACGAGGGTGGCGATCCGGGTCACGTCGTGGTTGCCCACGAACGTCATCGGCACGAACCGCTCCACGAAGCCGTTGTGCCGCTCCAGCGCCCACGACAGCTCGAAGAGGTTGCGGTCGTGCAGCGAGCTCCAGACCGCCTTCCACAGCTCGTACTGGGTGACCGAGTCCAGCCCGCTCCTGGCCACCACGTCGGGGTAGTCGCCGTGGATCACCTCGCCCACGAAGAGCGCGTCGGGGTGGCCGGCGCGCACCCGCGGCAGCACCCGGGCCCAGAACGCCGGGTCGACGGCGTACGCCGCGTCCAGCCGCCAGCCGTCCACCCCCCGGTCCAGCCAGTGGTCCATCACCCCGGCCACCAGGTCCGCGGTGCGGGGAGCGGCGTGGTTCAGCTCGACCAGGTCCGCGTGCCCCTCGAAGGTCGCGCACCGAGGCGCCGCGGGGTCGGACCAGTCCAGGGCGAACAGGTCCGCCAGCTCCCCGGCGGGTCCCTCGGCCAGGGCACGGCGGTAGGACGGGTGGTCCGCGCCCACGTGGTTGAAGACCCCGTCCAGCAGCAGCCTCAGGCCGCGCGCCCGGCAGTCCTCGACGAGCCGGTCGAAGTCGGCGTCATCGCCGAGCCGCGGGTCGATCCGGAAGTGGTCGAGGGTGTCGTAGCCGTGGGTGCTGGAGGCGAACACCGGGCCCAGCTGCAGCCCGTTGGCCCCCAGGTCGACGGCGTAGTCCAGCCACGGCTCCAGCCCGGCGAGCCGGTGCACGACCGGTTCGCCGTGGTTCTCCCGCGGGGCCCCGAGCGCGCCGAGCGGATAGACGTGCCACCAGAGGACGTGGTCGATCCACGACATGCGGGCCTCCTGAGCGTCTCGGTCGCCCCCATCCTCCCAGCCGGACGGGCTCAGCCCACCAGCAGCGCCGTCGCGACCGCCGCGACGCCCTCGCCGCGGCCGGTGAGCCCCAGCCCGTCGGTGGTGGTCGCCGACACGGTGACCGGTGCACCGACCGCCGCGGAGAGCACCTGCTCGGCCTCCGCCCGACGGGGGCCGAGCCGGGGCCGGTTGCCGACGACCTGGATCGCGACGTTGCCGACCCGGAACCCGGCCGCCCGGAGCGCCGCC
>NZ_DAOMFK010000328.1:0-1868 GCF_035429765.1 Nocardioides sp.
ATCGTGTGCTGGAGACGAACGTGGAGTTCTGGGCAGCCATCGTGCTGGACTTCGCGCAGGTGCCGGCGCCGATGTTCACCTCGATGTTCACCTGCGCCCGGACCGCCGGCTGGTCGGCCCACATCCTGGAGCAGAAGCGCACCGGGCGGCTGATCCGGCCCTCGGCGGTGTACGCCGGTCCGGCCACCCGGCCGGCCTCCGACGTCGCCGGCTGGAACCCCGCCTGGGAGCAGGGCTGACCCCGGGCCCCCAGCTCTCAGGGGAGCAGCGCGGGCGGGTCGTACCTCGGCTGGTAGAGCATGATCGGCCTGGCCCCGGGGACGACCAGGTCGACGGTGGTGCCCCACTCCTGCTGCACGGGGGCGCCGGCGAAGGTCGCGCCGCGACCGGCCAGCTCGGCCATCGTGGCGGCGAGGTCGTCGCAGACCAGGGAGACGTCGTAGCGCTGGTCGGTGCCGCCGCGCTGCCCCTCGTGCTCCCAGCGGGACGGGTGCACGCCGAGCTCGCTCGGACCGGTCTTGAAGATCAGCCATCCGCCGCCCGTGTCGACGTGGGGCAGGAGCAGCACGTCGCGGAAGAACGCGCGCGCGGCCTCGGGATCCTCGGCGTACACGAGGCTGTGGAGTGCGGTGATCACGGACCTCGACGCTACCCTCTCGTTGACATGTGACCTAACAGTCACATAATCTCGTGGCATGACGCAGGACGGCTCGACCGACCCCATGGACCCGGTGTTCCGGGCGCTGGCCGACCCCACCCGGCGCCAGATCCTGGACGCGCTCTTCGCCGCCGACGGGCAGACCGTGGGCGAGCTGGCCGGCCGGTTCGCGGACCGCATGAGCCGCTTCGGGGTGATGAAGCACCTGGCCGTCCTCGCCGACGCCGACCTGGTGGTGACGGTGCGGGAGGGCCGCAGCAAGCGGCTCTTCCTCAACCCCGTGCCCATCGAGCAGGTCGCCAACCGGTGGATCGGGAAGTACGCCGCCCGCTTCACCTCCGCCCTCGTGGGCCTCCAGCAGCATCTCGAGTCCGGGCCGCCCGCGGCCCCCGAGCAGAAGGGCCTGCGCTGATGGCGATCACCGCGCACGTCTACCAGATCCACATCGCCGCCACCGCCGACCAGGTCTGGCGCGCGCTTACCGAGTCGGAGTGGACCCGGCAGTACTTCCACGGCACCAGCTTCGTGGAGCCGCCGGTGCCGGGGGCGGCGTACCGCACGGTCACCGCAGACGGGAGGGACGCCGTCGAAGGCGTCGTCGAGGAGATGAGCGCCCCGGACGGCGACCGGCCCGGACGGTTCGTGCAGACCTGGCGCGTGCTCTACGACACCGCGATGGCGCAGGAGCCGCCCAGCCGGGTGGAGTGGACCGTGCAGCAGGTCGGCGACGGGGTGACGCGGGTGCGGCTGGTGCACGGGGACCTGGCCGGGTCGCCCCTCACCTGGGCGAACGTCAAGGACGGCTGGGTGTGGATCCTGGACGCGCTGAAGACCGTGCTGGAGACCGGCCGGGCGCTGCCCCCCGCCCGGCCGGACGCGAGCCCCCCGGCTGCCGTCGACGGCGACTGGCACCGGCGCCAGGGCGTCGAGGCGAACAATGCGGCGTGGGAGCTACTGGGCCGGGACCGATCGCCCGAGGAGGACGAGGAGCTGCTGCGGCACGCCTACGCGGCGGCGTACCACTGGCAGCGGGCCTCCTCGGCCACGCCCGCGAACGAGGCGAGAGCGGCCTACCTGGTCGCGCGGGCCCTGGTCGCCACCGGCCAGCCCGCGCGTGGCCTGGTGTCGGCCGACAGCTGCCTGGCGCAGTGCGAGCGGCACGGGCTGGCCGACTTCGACCTCGCCTACGCCTACGAGTCGCGCGCCCGCG
>NZ_DAOMFK010000329.1:0-1864 GCF_035429765.1 Nocardioides sp.
TGGTCGGGGCCGGTGGGCCTGCTGGCCGTGGCGGGGCCCGACGTGAACGCCAGGGCCACCGCCCCGACAAGACCGGCTATGGCGAGTGCCTGCCTGCGATGTGCTGGTGCGAGTCTCATGGTGGTTCCTTCGCCGGCTGCGGCTCCCGTGAGTCGAGAGCAGGTGCGTCGCGACGTTCGTCCTGCGGCCGCCACGTGTCAATGGACGCGATACCCGGGCGATACCCCGCGACACCCGTGGGCGACACCGCGTGGTCCTTCCGGGAGCCGCATGACGGATCTTGGTCCGATCGAATAGAAATCTGAAAAGAGGCGTTTAGGATCGCGCGTTGTGGGAAGGATGAGGGTATGGACCAGCCCGATCCCGCCGTTCTCCCGGGACCCACACCCGGGCTGGCTACGGCGCGGGTGGGGGAGTGGGTGGCGGAGCTGGCGCGGGCGGCGACGTCGGGCAGCGGTGTGGACGATGCTGGGCGGGTCGATCTGCTGCGGGCGTTGGAGGAGCTGAAGTGCGCAGCCGCCGGGGTCCAGGCGGTGGTGACGGTGGAGCTGGACGACTCCCAGCGGGGGGTGCAGGCGGCGGCGGGGGTGCCCGCTGGTCGGCGGGGTCGTGGGGTGGCCGCGCAGGTCGGACTCGCGCGGCGGGAGTCACCGCACCGCGGCGGGCAGCATCTGGGGCTGGCCCGGGTGCTGGTGGCGGAGATGCCGTGCACGCTGGCGGCGCTGGCGGCGGGGCGGATCACCGAGTGGCGGGCGACGATCCTGGCGAGGGAGACCGCGTGTGTCTCCCGGGAGCACCGGACGCTGATCGACCAGGCGCTGGCGGGGGACCCGCGGCTGCTGGAGCGGCTGGGGGAGCGGGAGCTGGCCGCCGAGGCTGTGAAGCTGGTCTGCCTGCTGGACCCCGAGTCGCTGGTGGCGAGGCGCCGCCGGGCCCGGGCGGACCGGTGTGTGACCGGTCGCCCGGCGCCTGATGTGATGATGCGGCTCTCCGCGCTGCTGCCGGTCGCCGAGGGGGTCTCGGTGGTCGCCGTATCATTAAAAAAAAAAGACCGGCTCCGCGCCACGGGGGATCCCCGCAGCCGTGGGCAGATCATGGCCGACACCCTGGTCGCCCGGGTCACCGGCGCCATCGGCCCCCACGCCGGCCCCGACGCCCACACCGCCGACGACCCTGTCGACGGCCCCTCCGACGGGCCGGTGGTGCCGGTGGCGGTCAACCTGGTGATCTCCGACGCCGGCCTGCTCGCCGGAGCCGACGACGCGGCGTACGTGGAGGGCTACGGGCCGGTTCCGGCCGAGCTGGCCCGTGAGCTGGTGGCCGCCAACCTCGATGCGGGGAGCCGGGTGTGGCTGCGTCGGCTCTACGCCCGTCCCCGGACCGGCGAGCTGGTCGCGGTCGACAGCCGGTCCCGGCTGTTCCGTGTCGGCCTGCGCGGTCTGCTGCGGCTGCGGGACCAGACCTGTCGTACGCCGTGGTGCGACGCCCCGGTCCGCCAGGGCGACCACGCCGAGAGCCACGGCGAGGGCGGCGCCACCAGCCAGGGCAACGGGCAGGGCCTGTGCCAGGGCTGCAACCTGGCCAAGCAGGCGCACGGCTGGCGGGCCAGGCCGCGTCCCGGACCGCGCCACACCGTGCAGACCCAGACCCCTTCCGGCCACCGGTACGACTCCACCGCGCCCCCGATCCTGGGGTCGCGCGCCCTGACCGACCTCGACTGGCTCGGACACCTCGTCCGGGTCCGCACCACCTGGAACACCCTCGTCCGGGCAGCGTGAACCATCCCGTCGTCGGTGGGCTGGGCCCGATGGCCGCGTCAACCACGACGCCCTACGCTCACAGGTATGAACACCCCCCGTTCCCT
>NZ_DAOMFK010000330.1:0-1852 GCF_035429765.1 Nocardioides sp.
CGCCGCGTGCTGGCGGTGATCCTGCTCGGGCTGGCCGCCGTCACCGGGGTGGCCGCCTTCGGCCTGCTGCCCTGGTGGTACGTCGCGATCCCGGCCGGTCTGCTGGTGGCCTGGCTGGCCGCCTGCCGGGTGATGGTCCGCGGCGAGCAGCACGCCTGGGACCGGCTCGTCGCTCCCGCGCCGGAGGTCCCCTCGGCCGCCGAGGACCTCCTCGACGCCAACGCGACCACGGTGACCATCGACACGAGCGCGGTCGCCCAGGCCGCGCGGGAGCCGGGGATGTGGGACCCGGTGCCGGTGACGCTGCCGACGTACGTCTCCAAGCCGACCGCCCAGCGCACCGTGCGGACCATCGACCTCGACTCCACCGGCGTCTGGACCTCCGGCCGGACCGAGGCCGACAGCGCCCTGGCCCGCGAGGCCGACGAGGCGGCTCGCGCGGCCCGTGCCGCGGACGAGGCGGAGGCGGTCGGCAGCGCCGGCTGAGGCGTCCGATTCGGTGGCCCGTCGCCGCGGGTGCTACCGTTTCTGCCGCGCCGCAGGGCGCACCCGGGGCTGTGGCGCAGTTGGTAGCGCGTCTCGTTCGCAATGAGAAGGTCAGGGGTTCGAATCCCCTCAGCTCCACCAAGACTGCCGGTCATCTCGTCGCTCCCCTCGCTGGGGCGTCGCACGTGCTCGGCACGCTTCGGCCGCTCTTCGCCGTTCATGAGCCGCTGTACAGGCTCAATGCCGCCGGTGTGGGCGTAGCCGCCCCCGCGTGCCTGTTGCTCACCGTCGCCCGGCTACTGGTGCGTACGACGCGTGTGGGGCGTCGTACGCACCAGTAGTCGTGGCCACCAGACCTGATGGTTCGCGCGGACGCGTCCGCGTGGATGGGTGCACGGACTCCACGCGACTCCGATCACCTACCTGTTCAGCAGAACGTCGCAGTCGAAGAACTCCGGCGGCCCGTTCAAGACGTGCCCCAAGGCGCCGCGGATGCGCTGGAGCGGTTCCTGGCGCCTGGGATCCTCCTCGCGCGCGCGGGCCTTCTCCTCGCTCTCGAACACGACGACCACGAACACCTCAGCCGGATCGGCCTGGCTGCGCATGACCACGGTCTGCAGCAGACCGGAGTCCTCCTGTTCGATGGCACCCAGCTGCTCGAACAGTTGGAGCACCTCTGCTTCCCTCTCCGGATTCGTGCTCACCCGCTGAATCTGGGCCCACATGCCTGACCGCCTCCGTCCGGGGACCGCCCGCTCACGCGCGGGGCGTTGGTCGGAGGCTAGGCCGACACCGCCGGTGAGACAACCGCAGGAACCGGGGGCTGCCCGGTCCCTAGGATCCAGTCGGACTGGACCACGTGCCGCCCGGCATCCCCGCCCAGGTGGTTCGCGCTCCAGATCAGACCTCGGCGACAGGTCGTCCGACCACCAGTGAGGCGAGAATCTCCGGAGCGAACGTCTCGGCGGTCTCGACATCGAGTTGTGCCCCTAGCCCGTCCAGGACGCGGGTGAAGAAGGAACGGGCGGCCGCCGCGAAGACGATGTCGGCGACGTCGACGTCGGTGAGTCCGAGCTCGCGCAGGGCGTCGACGTCGTGCTGTTGGACCGACGACGCGTCCCGAGCCATCGCGATACTCGCGCACGCACGGCATTGCGCCGCGAGTGCGCGCGCTCGCAGCCCCGAGCGGCCGCTCGCAGGGCGCTGTCATCTGTGAAGGTCGGCAGGGCCTCTGGGGGTCGGGTCATCGAGCGGTTCGAGCGAGCGCAGCAGCGCCCCGACCTGCCGTAGCGACGGCCTGAGGCTGCCCCGGGGGCCTCCAAGCGTCACGTCACGCCGCCCTCCGTCGACCGCCCGGATAGCGGCA
>NZ_DAOMFK010000331.1:0-1848 GCF_035429765.1 Nocardioides sp.
CTGGCGCACCGAGCCGGTGACCGCGCCGCGGAGCCAGGCCTGCGCGGCCGGGGTGGCCCGGGACAGCAGGCCGGTCACCAGCGCGCTGCGGGCCTCCCGGGAGCCGGTGCCCGCCACCGAGGCGAGCCGGTCGAAGGTCTCGTGGACCTCGCGCACGGTGAGCGTCGGGTGGGCTGCGGGCGGAGGCGTCGTCGCCACGCCGCGCCAGCCCACGCCGGTACGCCGCTGCAGGAGCCCGCCGCCGAGGTACGCCGCGACGACCGGCAGGTCCTCGGGGTCGGTCTCGGACAGGCAGCGGGCGAGGGCGGCCACCTTGGCGGTCCGGGACCGGGTCGCGGCCACCTCCGCGGAGGTCGCCACGAGGTCGGCGAGCAGCATCCCGCCATTCTCCCCGAACCCGGCGCTCACCCGCCGATGCGGGAGCGCACCTCGAACAGCTCGGGGAAGAAGGTCAGGTCCAGCGCCCGCCGCAGGAACGCCACCCCGCTGGAGCCGCCGGTGCCGGACTTCTGCCCGATGGTGCGCTGCACCACCTGCAGGTGCCGGAACCGCCACTGCTGGAAGTTGTCCTCGATGTCGACGAGCTCCTCGCACGACTCGTAGACGCCCCAGTGCTCGCTCGGCGCCGCGTAGACGGCGGCGATGGTGTCCACGAGCCCGGGGTGCAGCCGGTAGGGCTGCGACCAGTCCCGGTCCAGCAGCTCGGCGGGCACGGCGTACCCCCCGCGGGCGAGGAAGCGCAGGAACTCGTCGTACAGGCTCGGCTCGTGCAGCAGCGTCTCCAGCTCGGCCCGCACGACCGGGTCGTGGTCGAACACCCGGACCATGTCGGCGTTCTTGTTGCCCAGCAGGAACTCCACTTCGCGGTACTGCGCGGACTGGAAGCCCGAGCTGGTGGCGAGGAAGGGGCGGATCTCGGCGTACTCGCTGGGGGTCAGCGTGGCCAGCACCGCCCACTGGTCGGTGAGCGTGTGCTGGACGTGCTTGATCCGCGCCATCCGCTTCAGCGCGGGCCCGAGCTGGTCCTGGGCCAGCAGGCCGCGGGCCGACCGCAGCTCGTGCACCATCAGCTTCAGCCACAGCTCGGAGGTCTGGTGCTGGATGATGAACAGCAGCTCGTCGTGCTGCGGTGGGTCGCTGAGCGGGCGCTGGGCCGACAGCAGCTGGTCCAGGCACAGGTAGTCGCCGTAGGACATGTCGCGGCGGAAGTCGCGCTGGATGCCGTCCTCCAGCTCGCGCCTGCTGCGGGTGGACGGGTCGCTGCCGGCGTCGCGCGGGTGCATGGAGTCACCGTACGCCGCGGGCGGGCCTGCCCTCAGCCGGCGATGTAGACCTTGCGCAGCGTCTCGGAGATGTGCCAGATGGTCTTGTCACCCTTGTGCAGCCGCACCACCGTGCCGGGGGCGAGGGGGACCACCTCACCGTCCTCGAACTCCACGGAGCCGCGGCCGGACAGGACCACGAACACCTCGTCGCACTCGACGTCGCGGGCCATCCCGGGGCTGATCTCGTAGATGCCGATCTCGGTCGAGCCGACACCCGCCAGTGCGCGGGCGCCCGCGGTCGGGAAACCGTCGATGGTCTCCTCGGCGGGGATCCGCTGGCGCGGCAGCTCCGTCGAGAAGACGTCGACGTCGACGTAGCGGCTGGTCATGGGGCCATGGTGACAGCGGATCGGTCCGTGCGCCACGACCGCGGCACTTCGACCCCCGCTGGTCTGGACAGCTCCGCGTCCGGCCCTCCCGGCCGGTCGGCTACCGTCTCGCGGGTGGGCGTGGCGACGACGGGCGAACGGGTCTGGCGGCGGGCGGGGCCGTGCCCGGTCGGGGCGGTGCTCGCCCCGCTGCG
>NZ_DAOMFK010000332.1:0-1828 GCF_035429765.1 Nocardioides sp.
GGTGCCGGTGCGGCCCGCTCGGCCACCCGCGCCGCGGCGTACGGCACCGGTACCTGCGTGCCTGGTGCCACCGTGCGCTCGGGTGCGCCGACGTCGATCACCCGCAGGGTGCGGTGGTCCACCTCGAGCCCGGCCCCGGTGTGCCCGGACACCCGGTCGAGCCAGCGCTGCCAGGCGTCGGGGTCGACGATGCGGTAGGCGTGGCCGAGCTCGTGGGGAGCGCGGCGGACGCCGTCGGGCATCGGAGTGCGGCGCAGCACCGACATCGCGATCTGGGAGCCGAAACCGGCGGCGAGCCGGAGGGCGTACTCCACCGGGTAGGAGCCGCCCGTGGAGAGGTTCAGGCTGCCGAGCTCGGGGTCGGGCTCGCGGTAGTTGGGCACCGCGGGGACGAGGCCGGTCTCGAGCGCCTTGATGGCGAGCACGTCCTCGATGCCGGTGCCCATCGCGTGACCGGTGAAGCCCTTGGTGTTCGTGATGACGATCCGGTCGGCCGCGGCCCCGAAGGTGGTGCGCAGGGCGTGGATCTCCGCGGAGGCGCTGCCGCCTCGGGCGGGGGTGTAGGTCTCGTGGGAGACGAACACGGTCTGGGGGGCGATCCCGGCGCGGTCGACGCCGTACCGTTCGGCCTCGGAGACGACCGCCTCCATCACGCCGGCGATGTGCTCGACATCCAGCCGGGTGCCGTGGAAGGCGCTGTTGGCGGTCACCGCGCCCAGCACCTCGCAGATGGGCTGGATGCCCCGCTCACGGGCGGCCTCGGCGGACTCCACCACGAACGCCGCCGCCCCCATCCCGATGATCATGCCGTGCCGACGGCGGTCGAACGGGGTGGCCGCGTCCTCGACCCGCTCGTCGGTCGCCGCGGCGCCGCTGGCCAGGAACCCGGCACCGATCCACGGCAGCATCCGCTCCCCGGCGGCGTCGTCGGCCGAGATCACGACCACGCGACGGCACCGGCCGGAGCGGATCCAGTCCTCGGCCAGCGACAGCGCCTGGGTGGTGCTCGCGCAGGCGGCGTTGACCTGCGTGTTCGGTCCGCGGGCGCCGACCAGCTCGGCGAACTGCGAGTGTCCCATCGACAGCACGCGGAACAGGAAGCGCCGGTCGAAGGCGTAGGGCTCGGCGTCACGGGCCGCCCGGAGCTCCGCGAGCAGCCGCTCCACCTCCGCGCGCGCCTCCCCGTCGCCGTCGGTCATCCGCGCGCGGACCGCCTCGAGCGCCAGGATCTGCTCACGCCGGCCGCGGTCGACGAGGTAGTCCTCGACCGCCTCGACCAGCCGCTCGTAGCCGGGGAAGGCGGAGGCGAAGATGATGCCGGTGTCGTCGCGCAGCTCCTCCGGCAGTCCCCAGCGGTCGGGCAGCTGGGTCCCGAGCGTGGTCGTCTTGTAGCGGTGCACCAGCGGGATCCCCGCGTCGCGCAGCGCCTCCAGGCCGCCGCCGATGGCGAGCCGGGTGGCGTTGTCGAGCGCCTCGTCGCGCGCCGCGTCGATGCCGAACTGCGCCACGACGTCGATCGGGGCGTGCATCCCGGCCAGCTTGATCACGTCGGCCGGGTCGTCGATCGTGGCGAAGCTGGCGCCCTGGCTCTCGCTCTTGACCAGCCGGGTGATCCGCATGTCGACCATCCGGTCACGCACCGACTGCGGCAGCTGGCCGATGAACTGCTGGCCGGCCAGGATCTTCGCGACGTTCTCGTCGTCGAACAGCTGCGGGACCCCGGGCAGCCCGAGTCCGGCGCCGGTGATGACCACCGGCTCCAGGGGTGGCGCGGCCGGGGCCGTCGGTGCGGCCGCCGGAGTCGCGGCCGGCGCCGGGGGCGCCGCGG
>NZ_DAOMFK010000333.1:0-1818 GCF_035429765.1 Nocardioides sp.
GAGCCCGAGCACCGTCGCGGGGCCCACCACGGGCGCGGCCAGCAGGTTGGCCAGGACCGCCACCAGGCTCACCTGACCCGACAGCGCGGCGACGACCGGCGTGCACGCGAGCTGGGCGGCAGCGGGCACCGCCACCGCCGCGGCCAGCCACCGGGGCAGCCAGGTGGTCAGCGCGTCGCACCAGACCGGTGCCACGAACACGATCCCGGCCGTGGCCAGCACGGAGAGGGCGAACCCGGCCCGCAGTGCCAGCCACGGGTCCACGAGCAGCAGGACCAGCACGGCGGCTCCCAGGGTGCGCGCGCCGCGCTGAGCCCCGCCGGTACCGAGGGCGACCAGGCCGACCGCCCCCATGACCGCGGCGCGCAGGACGCTGGGCTCGGGGCGCGCGAGCAGCACGAAGCCGAGCACCCCCAGACCGGCGACCAGGAGGCGCCACCTGCCGTGCACCCCGGCCCAGCGGGCGAGGAGCAGCACGAACCCCAGCAGCAGCGTGAGGTTGGTGCCGGAGACCGCGAGCAGGTGGGTGAGGCCGGTGGTCGCGAAGTCGTCGGCCAGCTCCTCCGCCAGCCCCGCGTCGTCTCCCACCACGAGCGCCGGCACGAGGGCGCGGTAGCGCTCGGGCACCCCGGAGACGGAGTCGCGGAGCGAGGCGCGCACCCGGTCCGCGGCCCGCCACCACGGCCGGGCCCGGTCCACCAGCACCGGCGGGCCGCGCGGCCGGAGGACCGCCGACAGGTCCGCGTCCTGTGGCGCGGCCAGGCGTCCGGAGGCGGCGAGCACCGATCCCAGGCGCACCTCGGACCACGAGGGCTCGGCAAGGACGAGCACCGGGGCCGCGACCCGGAGAACGGCCCCCGACGCGGTGACCTGCCGGAGGCGCCCGCGGAAGGTGACGTACGGGCCGAACCGCCCGCTCTCCACCCGCGGGTCCGAGGTCACCGAGACCACGACGTGCACCGCGGCGCCTCGGTGGCCCAGCTCGGCGACCGGGTCGTGGGCGATCCGGTAGGACCGCACCGTGGCACCGCCGGCGAGGGCGGAGAACGCCGCGAGCAGGGTGAGGACCGTGCGCACCGGACGGCCACGCCGGCGCAGCACGACCACGCCCCCCAGCGCCAGCACGGCGGTCGACGCCCACACCGGAGCCGGGAGGGTGAGCGCGGCGAGTGCACCGACCCAGGCGGCGGCCGCGACGGCCGGCAGCCGCAGGTCGGCGCCGGACGGGTGGTCGCGGACCATCGGCCGTCACAGGGTGACCAGCGGAGCGATCCGGCTCAGGGTCGCCTCACCGATGCCGTCGACGTCCAGCAGCTGGTCGACGGAGGTGAAGCCGCCGTGCTCCTCCCGCCAACCGATGATCGCCTGTGCGGTGACCGGCCCCACCTCCGGCAGCGACTCGAGCTGGGTCTGGTCGGCGGTGTTGAGGTCGACCAGGGCGGCCGGCGCACCGGGCACCGGTTGGCCCGGGGCCGGGGTCGGTGCGGGGCCGGCGCCGCCCACCAGGATCTGCTCCCCGTCCACCAGCAACCGGGCGAGGTTGACCGAGCTGAGGTCCACCCCCGGCCGCGCTCCCCCCGCGGCCTGCAGGGCATCCACGACCCGGGCGCCCGCCTCCAGCACCACGATGCCGGGTCGGCGCACCTTGCCAGCGACGTCGACCACCACCTCGACCGACGGGGAGACGGCGGCCGACGGGGCCCCGACCGGCCCGGCGGGGCTGGGCTGGGGCCACCCGGGTCCGGTCCGGACCGCCTGGGCGGCCGGCGGCACAGGGCGCGGCTCCGTCCGCAGCAGCCACCAGCAGGTCAGTGCCAG
>NZ_DAOMFK010000334.1:0-1800 GCF_035429765.1 Nocardioides sp.
GAGGGCTGAGGAGCCGCTCAACCGTCCGGGAGCCCCGCGAGTCCAGGATCTCAAGAAGACTCCGCAAACGCCGGCCGGCCGCCCCCGGTAGGCTCGGGAGCAGCCGATGCTAGGAGGAATCGTGGCCCTTATCGAAGCAGTCGTCGCCCGGGAGATCCTGGACTCGCGGGGCAACCCGACGGTCGAGGTGGAGGTCGGTCTGGAGGACGGGTCGCTGGGCCGGGCCGCGGTGCCCAGTGGCGCCTCGACCGGGGCCTTCGAGGCCAGCGAGCGCCGGGACGGCGGCGACCGGTACCTGGGCAAAGGGGTCCTGGAGGCCGTCGCGGCGGTGGAGGACGAGATCGCGCCCGAGGTCGAGGGCTGCGAGGCCAGCGAGCAGCGGCTCATCGACCAGATCATGATCGACCTCGACGGCACGCCGAACAAGAGCCGGCTGGGGGCCAATGCCATCCTCGGGGTGTCGCTGGCCGTGGCCATCGCGGCGGCGGAGTCCGCGGACCTGCCGCTGTTCCGCTACGTCGGCGGCCCGCAGGCGCATGTGCTGCCCGTCCCGATGATGAACATCCTCAACGGCGGCGCCCACGCAGACACCGGGGTGGACATCCAGGAGTTCATGATCGCCCCGATCGGTGCCGACGACTTCTCGACCGCCCTGCGCATGGGGGCGGAGGTCTACCACAGCCTCAAGTCCGTGCTGAAGCAGCGCGGCCTGGCCACCGGACTCGGTGACGAGGGCGGGTTCGCCCCGGACCTGCCGAACAACCGGGAGGCGCTGGACCTGATCTCGTCGGCGATCGAGGCGGCCGGACTGTCCCTGGGTACCGACGTGGCGCTGGCTCTGGACGTGGCGAGCACGGAGTTCTTCGCCGACGGAAGCTACACCTTCGAGGGCCAGCAGCGAACGAGCGCCCAGATGGCCGAGTACTACGCCGGCCTGCTGGACTCCTACCCGCTGGTCAGCATCGAGGACCCGCTGGCCGAGGACGACTGGGACGGCTGGGTGGAGCTGACCGCCGCCCTGGGCTCGCGCGTGCAGCTGGTCGGCGACGACCTGTTCGTCACCAACCCGGTCCGTATCGCTGACGGCATCGAGAGGAAGGCCGCCAACTCGCTGCTGGTCAAGGTGAACCAGATCGGGTCGCTCACCGAAACCCTCGACGCGGTCGCGCTGGCCCACCGGTCGGGCTACACGTGCATGATGAGCCACCGGTCCGGTGAGACCGAGGACACCACGATCGCCGACCTGGCCGTGGCGACCAACTGCGGACAGATCAAGACCGGCGCACCCGCCCGGTCCGAGCGGGTCGCGAAGTACAACCAGCTGCTGCGCATCGAGGAGGAGCTCGACGACGCCGCGACCTACAGCGGCCGCTCGTCGTTCCCCCGCTTCCAGGGCTGAGTCGACGCGACACGCGAGCGCATTGAGTCCGCTGATGCTGCCGGTCCACGACGTCCCGACGATCCGCACCGCGGAGGCGGACCTGATGGCCCAGCTCCCGGAGGGCGTGCTCATGCAGCGCGCCGCGACGGGTCTGGCAACCACGGCGGCAGGGCTCATCAAGGCCGCCTTCGGGCGGCTGGCCGGGGTGCGCCTGGCAGTCGTCGCGGGCTCGGGCAACAACGGTGGGGACGCGCTGTTCGCGGCGAGCCAACTGGCCCGGCGGGGAGTGGCGGTGGACATCCTGCCCACCTCGTCGACCCCGCACGCGGCCGGCCTGCGGGCCGCTCAGCAGGCGGGGGCCATGGTGCGGCCCCCGCGGCCGGCCGATGTCGTGCTGGACGCCGTGGTGGGGATCGGTG
>NZ_DAOMFK010000335.1:0-1797 GCF_035429765.1 Nocardioides sp.
CACCCTCAGCGGGGCCGCCGCCGCCCTCGACGACGTGCTGACCCTCGCCCGGCTGCCTCCCGGGGCCGAGGTGCTCGGCCCGGTCGAGCACGGCGAGCCCGGGGAGTGGCGGGCGGTGGTCAGGGTGCCCCGCTCCCAGGGGCTGGCGCTGTCCCGGGCGCTCGGCGAGGTCCAGCGGGTCCGCTCGGCCCGCAAGCTGGGCGCGGTGCGGGTGCAGGTCGACCCGCCCGCCCTCTAGCCCCGTCCCTACACTGGCCGGGCACGTCCCGACCCCGAGGAGTGAGCCATCGTGCCCGTCCAACCGATCCGACTGTTCGGCGACCCGGTGCTGCGCTCACGCGCCACGGAGGTCGTCGACTTCGACAAGGAGCTGCGCACCCTGGTCCGCGACCTCACCGACACCATGATGGACGCCCCCGGAGCCGGGCTGGCCGCGCCGCAGATCGGCGTGGGGCTGCGCGTGTTCACCTGGTACGTCGACGGCGAGCTCGGCCACCTGGTCAACCCCTCCCTCGACCTGTCCGAGGAGCTCCAGGACGGTCCGGAGGGCTGCCTCTCGCTGCCCGACATCGTCTACGACTGCCGCCGGGCGCTCTCGGTGGTGGCCACAGGGTTCACCATGTACGGCGAGCCGGTGCGGATCGAGGGCTCCCAGCTGCTGGCCCGGGCGATCCAGCACGAGACCGACCACCTCGACGGGGTCCTCTTCCTCGACCGGCTGGACGCCGACTCACGCAAGGCGGCGATGAAGCAGATCCGCGAGTCGGACTGGTTCGGCGTGGACCGGCCCACCGTCCGGCTCTCGCCGCACCCCACCCGAGGGCTCGGGCTCTGATGCGCCTGGTCTTCGCCGGCACGCCCGAGGTGGCCCTCCCGTCCCTGGAGGCGATCATCGGCTCCCACCACGAGCTGGTCGGGGTGGTCACCCGCCCGGACGCGCCCGCGGGCCGGGGCCGGACGCTGCAGCCCTCCCCGGTCGCCCGGCGGGCCGGTGAGGTCGGCGTCCCCGTGCTCACCCCCGCCCACCCCCGGGAGGCCGGCTTCCAGGCGGCCCTGCGCGACCTCGCCCCCGACTGCTGCCCGGTCGTCGCCTACGGCGCGCTCGTCCCGCGGTCCGCGCTGGAGATCCCCCGGCTGGGCTGGGTGAACCTGCACTTCTCCTGCCTCCCCGCTTGGCGCGGCGCCGCGCCCGTGCAGCGGGCGCTGTGGGCGGGCGACGAGGTCACCGGAGCCACCACCTTCCGGTTGGTCGAGGAGCTCGACGCGGGGCCCACCTTCGGGGTGATGACCGAGCGGATCCGCCCCGAGGACACCGCGGGAGACCTCCTCGCCCGGCTGGCCGAGGGGGGTGCGGGGCTGCTGCTCGCCACGCTGGACGGGCTGGCCGACGGCACGGTCGAGGCCCGGCCCCAACCGGAGGAGGGCCTCAGCTGGGCCCCGAAGATCACGGTGGCGCAGGCTGCGGTGGACTGGTCGCGGCCCGCCCTGGCCATCGACCACCAGGTGCGCGCCTGCACCCCGGCGCCGGGCGCCTGGTCCACCTGGGCGGGGGAGAGACTCAAGCTCGGCCCGGTCCGGGTCGACCCGGACCGAGAGTCGCTGCCGCCCGGCGAGCTGGCCGCCACGAAACAGGCGGTGCACGTCGGCACCGCCACCCAGCCGGTCCGGCTGGGGCTGGTGCAGCCCTGCGGCAGACGGCCGATGGCGGCCGCCGACTGGGCCCGGGGGGTGCGTGCGGGCGCCGGCGCCCGGCTCGGCGAGGGGAGACCCGATGACCCCCGTTGACCGGCCGGGCCG
>NZ_DAOMFK010000336.1:0-1784 GCF_035429765.1 Nocardioides sp.
GCCGTCGGCGGGCGGCCAGCGCTACCACGGTCGCCCCGCCCGCCTCGGTCGCTGGGACGCCGGCCCCGGACCGCTCTGCTGTCCCGGCGTCGGCCACGGACCGCTCCTCGCCGAGGTCGGCCAGGACGCGCTCGAGTCTCGCCGCCACGTCCGCGGGCAGCGGAGCGGTGTGCCGCGCCTCGGCGAGGAGGCCGCGGACCCGGTCCTCCTGCTCGGGAGTGAGCTCAGGCTCCTCCACCGGTCCCACCTCCTTCGGGTTCGTGGTCGCTGGGTCGAGGGGAGTCACCGGATGGGACGGCCGAGGGCGCCCCGGAGTTCCCGTGCTGCCGGTCACTCGCTGCGGGACGGAGCAGCCCGAGGTGCTGGGCGAGCCGGGCCCGGCCCCGCGAGCACCGGGACTTGACCGTGCCCTCCGCGCAGCCCAGGATCTGGGCGGCCTCGGCGACGGCGTACCCCTCCATGTCGACCAGCACCAGCGCGGCACGCTGGTCGTCGGGGAGCGTGGCGAGCGCCTGCAGCACCAGCCGGCGCCGCTCCCGGGCCAGCGCCACCTCGGCCGGGTCGTCCGCGGCCGCACCGGCGGTCACCAGCGACCCGCGGGCGCCCTGCTCCTCCAGGTCGTCGGGCAGCGGCTGGGCCGCCCGCACCCGCGCCGCGCGCAGCCGGTCCAGGCACGCGTTCACCACGATCCGGTGCAGCCAGGTGGTCACCGCCGCGTCCCCGCGGTAGCTGTCGGCCCGGCGGTACGCCGCGACCAGGGCGTCCTGCAGCCCGTCGGCGGCATCCTCCGGGTTGCCCGTCGTCCGCAGCGCGACGGCCCAGAGCCGGTCGCGGTGCCGGGTGAACAGCAGTCCGAAGGCCTCGGGATCACCCGCGACGTGCGCCCGCAGCAGCTCGGCGTCGGTGCGGTCCTCCGCGGGCGACTCGCCCGGACCGCTCACCCGGAGACCACCACCTCGGCGATCTGCCCGCGGTAGCCGCCGCCGACCTCGGGCAGGGAGGTGAGCCACACCGTGAGGAAGCGGCCGGTGCTCCCCGGGTCGAAGCGCACGGTGAGCCGGCCACGGGCGGTCCCGTCCCCTGCCGGGCTCAGGCCGGCCACGCCGGTGGGTCGGCTGTCGGTGAGGAAGACCGCGGCGGTCGTCGGGCCCCCACGGAAGGTGATCGTGGTGGAGCGCACCGCCCGTTCCTCGCCGAGGTCGACGACGAGCCCGACGCCGGTCTTGAGCCCGCCGGGGCCGAGGTCCTGCCGGTAGGTCATCGTCGACCACGCCGTGGTCGGGTCCCCGTCGACGGCGGCGCCCACCTCGTCGGGGTTCTCCTCCGGTGGGTCGCCCTGCGGGTCGAGGTCGGCGGCGACGAGCCCGGTCACCGGCCGCCCCGTGTCCGCCGAGGTGGCGGTCCGGCCCGGCTCGTCGGCGGGGGACGACCGGTCGGCGGATCGCGCCAGGCGGGAGGCGACGATGACGGCCAGCATGACCAGCAGGGCTACGCCGATGACCAGCGCCAGCCGCATCCACTGTCGTCCGGGGACGGGCGCGCCGACCGGGTCGGCGAGGGCATCGGTTCCGGTTCCCGGCCAGGGCCAGAACTCGTGGGAGCCGGTGACGACCCGGCCGCTGCCGGGGGACCCGGTGCTGCCGGTGCCCGAGCCGGTTCCACCGCCGGTCGACGGCGGGGGCTGGGGGGCCGAGGCGGCCGGGGTGCCCGGCCGGGGCCGGCGTACCGGATCGGGGGCGAAAAGCGGACGGGGCGCCGGGTCCTCGAACGCGGGAGGCGGTGGC
>NZ_DAOMFK010000337.1:0-1759 GCF_035429765.1 Nocardioides sp.
TGACGACGTCCTTGCCGACGTACGGCTCGAAGCTGGGCACGAAGAACTCCATGCCCACCGACGATGACGACGTCCTTGCCGACGTACGGCTCGAAGCTGGGCACGAAGAACTCCATGCCGCGGCCCAGCCAGTCCTCCCCCACCGGCAGCGGCCGGGGGCTGAACTTGCCGATCCCGGCGGTGACCAGCAGCGCGCGGCCGGTGATCCGGGTGCCGTCGTCGAGACCGACCGTCACGGAGTCCTCGGCCTCCTCCAGGGAGAGTGCGGTGCGCTCCAGGAAGTACGCCGGAGCGGCGGTCGCCGCCTGCGCGACCAGACCGGCCACCAGGTCGCGTCCCTTGACGGTGGGGAAGCCGGCGACGTCCAGGATCGCCTTCTCCGGGTACATCGCGGTGATCTGGCCGCCGAGCTCGGGGAGCGAGTCCACGACCGCGACGCGCAGCCCACGGAAGCCGGCGTAGTAGGTGGCGTAGAGCCCCGTCGGGCCGGCGCCGATGATGATCAGGTCGGTGTCGACGGACGTGCTTCCGCCGGTGCTCTCGCTGGCCACGGTCTCGTTCTACCAGAGGACCCGGGGACGCGGGCCACCGCACGCGCCACCGCCGCGTCTGCCGATCTCCCCACTACGATCAGCGCATGGCCGAGGATCCCGATCGGCGCGCCTCCGTGGAGCTGTGGGCGTCGTTCCCCCAGGACCCGACGGACCCACGCAACGCCGGGCTGCGCGCCTCCGACGCCGACCGCGAGCGCGTCCACCGGGTGCTGGGTGACGCCTACGCCGAGGGCCGGCTGGACCGGGCCGAGTTCGACGAGCGGACCGACGCCGCCGGCCGCGCCCGCACCCTGGGCGAGCTGCCCGCGCTCGTGTCGGACCTGCTCGCCACGACAGCGGGATCGTCCGGCACGGCCCTGGCGGACCGTGCGGTCGCGGCGTACCGCCGCGCCCGGCGGGAGGCGGTGTGGGGGTTCGTGTCCGCGTCGCTGATCTGCTGGGTGATCTGGGCCGTGACCTCGGGGCTCGACAGCTTCCCCTGGCCGGTGTTCGTGATGCTCGGCACCGGTCTCAACCTGGGCCGGGTCGTGTTCATGCGGCAGGACATGATCGCCGAGGAGACGCGCAAGCTGGAGCGGGGCCGGGCCCGCGGTGAGCTGCCGGGGCCCGAGGACTGACCGGCGCACTCACTCCAGCAGGTCGTCGGCTGCGGCACGCAGGGCCGCGGCGGCCTGGCGGTGGCTGGTGATCGAGGCCGGCATCGCCTCCCAGTAGTGGATGTGCTCGGCCTCGGTGGCGGCGACGTCGTCCTCGTGCTCGGCGAGGCGGAGCAGCTGGCTGCGCAGGGCCTCACGCAGCTGGTCGGGGGCGGGCGAGGTGGTCATGGCGGTCTCCGGCTGGGAGTCGGTAGGGGGGTCAGGCGTAGGTGCGACGGAAGTGGACGAGCGACCACAGCGACAGGTGCCGGTGCGGTGCGGTCGGGGCGGTGGTCGGCTGGCGACGTGCCTCGCGCACCAGGCGCTGCTGGGCGGCCGCACGCATCCGGTCCTCGGTGTAGAAGCGGGGGAGCTTGGCGGCCAGGTAGGCGTGGGAGGCGTCCATGTCGGGCTCCTTCGGGATCGTGGTGGTCGGGGTGACACAGCGATCCTGCGCCGGTTGCGCCTGGAGTTCTGTTCGCCTGCTGACACCTCGGGAGACCGGTCGGCGACACGGCTCCCGCGCGGCTCTCAGTCGGGGCAGCGCCGAGCGAGAGCAACCAGGTCGAG
>NZ_DAOMFK010000338.1:0-1755 GCF_035429765.1 Nocardioides sp.
CGCCCCCGCAGCCCCGGCCGCCTCGGCCGCACCGTCGGACACACACAGCTACGTCACCCCTCTGGTCCGCAAGCTGGCCGACCAGCACGGCGTGGACCTGGCCACGGTGACCGGGACGGGCGTCGGCGGACGCATCCGCAAGCAGGACGTGCTCGACGCCGCGAAGGCGGCCGAGGAGAGGGCGGCCCAGGAGAAGGCGGCCCGGGAGAAGGTGACCCAGGCCGCACCGCCCGCCGGGGCCCCTGCGGCGCCCGCAGCAGCCGCGCCCTCACCGCTGCGGGGCACCACCGTCGCGATGACGCGGCTGCGCAAGGTCATCGCCGCCCGGATGGTCGAGTCGCTGCAGACCAGCGCCCAGCTGACCACGGTGGTCGAGGTCGACGTGACCGCGATCGCCCGCCTGCGCGACTCGATCAAGGCCGAGTTCGCCGCCCGGGAGGGCGTGCGGCTCTCGTTCCTGCCGTTCTTCGCCAAGGCCGCGATCGACGCGCTCAAGCAGCACCCCTCGCTGAACGCGGCGATCGACACCGAGAAGGGCGAGGTGACCTACTACGACCGGGAGAACCTCGCGATCGCGGTGGACACCGAGAAGGGGCTGCTCACGCCGGTGATCAAGGACGCCGGCGACCTGTCGATCGCCGGGCTGGCCCGGCACATCGCCGACGTGGCCGATCGCACCCGGGCCAACAAGATCCTCCCCGACGAGCTGGCCGGCGGCACCTTCACGCTGACCAACACCGGCAGCCGCGGAGCCCTCTTCGACACCCCGATCATCAACCAGCCGCAGGTGGCGATCCTCGGCACCGGCACGGTCGTCAAGCGTCCGGTGGTGATCGACGACGCCAACCTCGGCGAGACGATCGCGGTGCGCCAGATGGTCTACCTCGCGCTCACCTACGACCACCGCCTCGTCGACGGTGCGGACGCCGCCCGGTTCCTCTCCGACGTCAAGGCGCGGCTGGAGTCCGGCCAGTTCGACGTCTGACCCGCACCCATGAGGATCGTCGTCGCCGGGGCCTCGGGGTTCCTCGGTCACCATCTCACCGCGCACCTGGAGGACGCCGGACACGAGGTCGTCCGGCTGGTCCGGCGAGCGCCGCGCGGCCCGCACGAGTCGGGCTGGAACCCGTACGCCGGCACGATGGACACCCGCGTGGTCCGGTCCGCCGACGTGATGGTCAACCTCGCCGGCTCTCCCACCGCCGGCAACCCGCACTCGCACGCCTGGGCCAGTGAGCTGCGCACCAGCCGGGTCACCACGACCCGGGTGCTGGCCGAGGCGGTCGCGGCGGCGCCGAACCCCCCGGCGTACCTCGCCGGCAACGGAATCTCCTACTACGGCGACCACGGCAGCGAAGTGGTGACCGAGGACTCCGACAGCCGGGGGGACGCGCTGCTGACCTCGGTGACCCGCGAGTGGCAGGCCGCGGCCGACCCCGCGGTCGAGGCGGGGGCGCGGGTGTGCATCCTGCGGACCGCCCCGGTGCTCGACCACCGCAGCGCACCGCTGAAGCAGATGCTGCTGCCGTTCCGGCTGGGACTGGGGGCCCGGTTGGGCAACGGCCGGCAGTACTTCCCGGTGATCTCGCTGCGCGACTGGGTGGCCGCGGTGACCTTCCTCGCCGAGACCCCCACGGTGGCCGGTCCGGTGAACCTGTGCTGCCCGCACACCCCGACCAACGGCGAGTTCACCGACGCGCTGGCCGGCGCGGTGGGTCGGCGGGCCCGGCTGGCGGCGCCGGCGGCGGTGCTGCG
>NZ_DAOMFK010000339.1:0-1688 GCF_035429765.1 Nocardioides sp.
GCGGTGCTGGAGCTGCTCTACGCCACCGGCATCCGCGTCGGCGAGCTGGTCGGTCTCGACCTGGACGACCTCGATCCCGAGCGGCGGCTGGCGCGCGTGTACGGCAAGGGCCGCAAGGAGCGGATGGTTCCCTACGGGCTTCCCGCCGCCCGGGCCCTGGACCGCTGGGTGCGCGAAGGGCGGCCCTCCCTGCGGGGCGAGGCCTCCCGCGACGCACTGTTCCTGGGCGCCCGCGGGGGCCGGCTCGACCAGCGCGCCGTGCGGACGATGGTGCACCGGCGGGTCGCCGACGTTCCCGGGGCCCCCGACATCGGTCCGCACGGGCTCCGGCACAGCGCAGCCACCCACCTGCTGGAGGGTGGTGCGGACCTGCGCAGCGTCCAGGAGCTGCTCGGCCACGCCTCGCTGGCGACCACCCAGCTCTACACCCACGTCACCACCGACCGACTGCGCCGGGCCTACCAGCAGGCGCACCCCAGGGCCTGAGCCAGCGGTCGCCACCAGCGCTGCAGGACAGGCCACCGGGTCGCCGGCGCCGGCTGCCACAGCGGCAATAGCCGCACCGGCCCGGCACCGACCAGCTCCAGCGGGTCCAGGTAGGTGTCTGCGCGGAGCCACCCCCAGTGCAGGCACGCGAGTGGGAGGCAGTGTGACCCGGCCAGCTGGAGAGCCGCGAGCGGATCCCCGGCGGACACCAGCTCGCCCACCCGCACCAGCGCCTCGACCGGCTCGTACGTCGTCCGCGTCGTGCCGTGCCCGACCACGACGACCCCGCGACCCGCCAGCACCCCGGCGTACCGCACCTGCCCATCCAGGGCGGCAACCACCAGCTGCCCCACCGAGCCGGCGAGATCCACGCCGCGGTGCCCGGTACCCCACGGACTCTCCGGGGGGTCGAACCAGCCGACGACGCGGGGGGTGGGGCGCAGCGGCCACACGCCGGCCGGGTCGGTCGCGGCCCGGGCGGGCCCGGCCCCGAGGGCCGCAGAGACGAGCAGGAGGACCAGCAGCAGCGACGGGGGAGCGGGACGCAGGGACATGCCCGCCATCGTGCTCGACGCGCGGCGGCCTCCGGGCCGGGCGAACCCGCTCCTGTGGACCGGCGGGGCAACGCGTCCGGCTGTGGACGAGGTGGGCCGGATTCGCCGGCATCCAGGCCGGTCGACTAGCATGCCCTCAGCGGTCCCCGCATGTCGGGGATCGACTTCGCACGCACACAGACCGCGACGGGCTCCTCAGCCTCCTGGAGAGTCCGGCCACCCGTGGGCGACGATCCTCGGTCCCGGCCCCGGCCGGGTGGGGTCGCGCGTGGGCGTCAGGGCAGCCGGCCCCGCCGGTTGCGGCAACTGAAAACCCAGGGTCCGACCCAAGCCCCGGCTGCGCAGGCTGCCGGGTCACCTGCGGCGCGGTCCCGTCACCCAGGAGAGTCCCATGGCAGTCGTCACCATGCGCCAGCTGCTCGAGAGCGGCGTGCACTTCGGGCACCAGACCCGGCGCTGGAACCCGAAGATGAAGCGCTTCATCATGACCGAGCGCAACGGCATCTACATCATCGACCTGCAGCAGTCCCTCGCCTACATCGACCGCTCCTACGCCTTCATCAAGGAGACCGTGGCCAAGGGCGGCTCGGTGATGTTCGTCGGCACCAAGAAGCAGGCCCAGGAGGCGATCGCCGAGCAGGCGACCCG
>NZ_DAOMFK010000340.1:0-1673 GCF_035429765.1 Nocardioides sp.
ACCTCAACGACTTCGACGAGACCCTGCCCGGACCGTTCGAGTGGGACGTCAAGCGGCTCGCCGCCAGCGTGGAGGTCGCCGGCCGGGAGCGGGGGTTCTCGGCCACCGAGCGGCGTACGGCGGTACTGGCCGCGGCCGAGGCCTACCGGAAGGCCATGCGGGAGTTCGCCGGTCAGACCAACCTCGCGGTGTGGTACGCCAGCCTGGACATCGAGGCGGCTCTCGCGAAGTACGGGGAGCTGCTCTCGCCGAAGGGGCTCAAGCGGACCGAGAAGATGCTCGCGAAGGCCCGCACCCGCGACAGCATGCAGGCGCTGGCCCGGCTGACCACCCGGGTCGACGGCGAGATCCGCATCATCAGTGACCCGCCCCTGGTGGTGCCGGTCGAGGAGATGGTGGAGGCCGACGAGGTGGATCGGCTCTACGAGGCGCTGCGGGCGTACATCCGCTCCTACCGGCGCAGCCTCCAGCCGGACCGGCGGGCCCTGCTGGAGCAGTTCCACCTGGTCCGGATGGCCCACAAGGTCGTCGGCGTGGGGAGCGTCGGCCTGCGCGCGTGGATCCTGCTCATGGAGGGCATCGACGGCTCGGACCCGATGTTCCTGCAGGCCAAGCAGGCCGAGGCCTCGGTGCTGGAGCCGGTGGCCGGCCGAAGCGGTCTGGCCAACCACGGCCAGCGGGTGGTGCTGGGTCAGCGGCTGATGCAGGCGACCAGCGACATCTTCCTCGGCTGGCAGCGCGGCGAGGGGATCGACGGCGTCCCCCGGGACTTCTACGTGCGGCAGCTGCGCGACTGGAAGGCGTCGGCCGACCCCGAGCGGATGGTGCCCAGCGGCGCCGCGCTCTACGCCCGGCTGTGCGGGTGGACCCTCGCCCGGGCGCACGCCCGCTCCGGCGACCGGGTCGCGATCGCGGCGTACCTCGGCTCCTCCGACACCTTCGACCACGCGGTCGCGGAGTTCGCCGTCGCCTATGCCACCCAGAACGAGCAGGACCACTCCGCGCTGCTCGCCGCCATGGCCGAGGGCCGGGTGGTCGCCGAGACGGGCGTGTGAGCGCTGGGCCGGGTGCTGTCGGTTTCCCCGAGCGGGGAAACCCGCACATGTAGGGGGTTGCATCCCCCGACAAGTGACAGTTTGCGCGGCCCGCGGTGACAGGTGTGACGGGTGGGAAGTACGCCGCAGGGACGGGGCAGGGAGACAAGGACCCGCCACCAGGTCTCGGAAGTACGCCGCCCAGCAGGCCGACCCGGAGAGCGACCCCGCCGGCGTCAGCCCGCAGCGGCGACGGCGGCCTCGGTCGGGTCCCCCGCAGCCCCCAGCCGCACCTCGACGCCGAGCCGCTCCAGCGTGCGGACCATCCCGGGCCCCATGTGCCCGGCAGCCACCCGTTCCACCCCGTGCTCACGGAGGAAGGTGACCACCCGGGCATGGTGAGCGCCCTCGGTGCCGCTGTCGTGGGCGGAGTCCCAGCCCACGGCGTACTCCTGCCAGCTGCGGACCTGCCCGTCGGCGACGTCGGCCACCGCGACTCGCGGCGCCCGGCCCCAGCCCTGACCCGCGCTGCCGTCCGCGGTCAGCGCCACGCAGACGATCACGGCGCCACGCCAGGGGTGGCTGCCGCTCCGGGGGCGCGCCGAGGGGAGGGCACGGCCAGGTCGGCGGCGTGACCCG
>NZ_DAOMFK010000341.1:0-1617 GCF_035429765.1 Nocardioides sp.
CGGCCACGCGGTGCGCCGCGACCGCGGCCGCCAGGTCGTGTGCCGAGGCGACCGTGGCGGTCGGCACCACCGGCCACCCGGCCCGGGCGAGGTCGACCAGGTAGCTCTTGTCGGTGTTCCACGCGAACACCGACGCACCGTTGAGCAGGGCGGGCCCGACCTCGGCCGCCCAGGCCAGGAACTCCGGCAGCCGGACGTCGTAGTCCCACGTGCTCCGCACCGCGACCAGGGGGGCGCTCTGCCACGCGACCGCCGGGTCGTCCCACGCCACCCACCGCGCGGGGACGCCGCGGGCGGCCAGCGCCCGGTCCAGGACGGCCGCCCCGGGCTCGCCCTCCGGCAGCGCCCGGCAGGTGACCAGCAGCACCTCCCCCCGCCCTGGTCCGGCCATGCGGCCAGTATGCCGGGGGCGGATCATCCCTGCCGGTGTCGATTCGCGGGGTGCCCGCGCGTCATCGGGGTGACACACTCGACCCACCGTCCTTGGAGGTTGCGCCATGACCGAGTACGTCGTCCTCATCCCCGGCAGCGAGTCGGCCTGGGCCACCGCGTCGGAGGCGGAGCGCCAGACCATGTACGACCGGCACCGCCGGTTCGCCGAGATGCTCGCCGAGCGCGGCCACAAGGTCACCGGCGGGGCCGAGCTCGAGCCGTCCACGACGGCCAGGGTCGTCCGGGGCGGCGCCACCGTCACCGTCACCGACGGTCCGTACGCCGAGACCACCGAGCAGCTCACCGGCTTCTACACCGTGGAGTCCGAGGACGTCGACGACCTGCTCCAGGTGGTCGGCTACCTGGCCGGGGCCGAGGGTGCGCTCGAGGTGCGGGCCTGCGTGGACCACTCCGGCTGAGGGGCCGAGCTGAGCGGGGCCGCGGCCGGCGAGCAGATCGACCGGGTCTGGCGCACCGACTGGGGGCGCCTGCTCGCGCTGCTGGTCGCGCAGTTCCGCCGGCTCGACCTCGCCGAGGACGCCCTGGGTGAGGCGTTCGCCGCGGCCAGCGCGCGGTGGCCGCGCGACGGAGTACCCGCGAACCCGGCCGGGTGGCTGCTCACCACCGCCCGCCACCGGGCACTGGACCGGCTGCGCCGGGAGGGGGTGGCCGCCCGCTCGGTCCCGCTGCTGGTCGTCGACGCCGCGCTCGTCGAGGCGGCCGCCGCCGAGGAGGTGCAGCGCACCATGGAGCACGCCGAGGGGGCCGTACGCGACGAGCGCCTGCGGCTGGTCCTGCTGTGCGCGCACCCCACCCTGCCCCGGGAGGCCGCTGCCGCACTGACCCTGCGACTGGTGCTCGGGGTGCCCACCGCCGACCTCGCCCGGCTGTTCCTGGTGGGTACGCCGACGATGGCGGCCCGGCTGACCCGGGCCCGCAAGCGGCTGGCCGGCGTCCGCTTCGACGTCCCCACCGGCGCGGACCTGCAGGCCCGGGTCGACGTGGTGGCGGAGGTCGCCTACCTCGCGTTCACCGCCGGCTACGCGCCCGGCTCGGGCCCCGATGTGCTCCGCGCCGAGCTCGCCGGGGAGGCCGTCCGACTGGTGCGCGTGGTGCGCGACCTGCTGCCCGGCCGGCCCGAGCTGGACGCGCTGCTGGCGCTGGTGCTGCTGCAGCACTCGCGGC
>NZ_DAOMFK010000342.1:0-1604 GCF_035429765.1 Nocardioides sp.
GCGGGCGCGCTGGCCGCGCTGCGGCACCTGCGCGCTCACCCGGAGCTGTGCGAGGTCGTCCGGGGTCGCGTCTCCGCCCTGGCGCGGACCCTCGGCGTCGAGCCGCCCGGCGGCGCCGTACTCTCGGTGCCGATGCCCTCGCCACAGACCGCTCTGGCCGCTCAGGCCGCCGCCCTCGACGAGGGCGTGCGGGTGGGCTGCTTCCGGCCGCCCTCCACCCCCGACGGGGTCTCGCGCCTCCGGGTCACCGCGAGCGCCGGCCCCACCGACGCGGAGTGGTCGCGGGCGGCCGATGTGGTCGCCCGGGTGGTGGAGACCCACCGATGAGCCGGATCGTCGTGGTCACCGGGACCGACACCGACATCGGCAAGACGGTGGTGACCGCCGCGCTGGCCACGACGGCCGCGGCCACCGGCACGGTGGTGGTCGTCAAGCCGGTGCAGACCGGGGTGGGCCCGCACGATCCCGGCGACGCCGACGAGGTGCACCGGCTCACCGGGTGCGCCGCCCAGGAGTTCACGGCCCTGCCCGACCCGCTGGCCCCTGACACCGCCGCGCTCCTGCGAGGCACGCACATCCCGCCGGTCAGCGAGTACGCCGACCGGATCCGCGTGCTGGCGGAGTTCCACGACACGGTGCTGGTCGAGGGAGCCGGCGGGCTGCTGGTCCGCCTGGACCGCGACGGCGGCACGATCGCGGACCTGGCGCAGGAGCTGGCGGCGGACGTGCTGGTGGTCACCAGCCTCCGGCTGGGCACGCTCAACCACACCGAGCTGACCGTCAACGCGCTGCGGGCCCGGGGCATCGAGCCGGCCGGCCTGGTGATCGGCTCGTGGCCGGCCGACCCGGGGCTGGCCGAGGAGTGCAACGCCGACGACCTGCCACGCCTCACCGGCGTACCCGTCGTCGCGACGGTTCCGGCCGGGGCCGGCACGCTCGCGCCCGAGGAGTTCCGCCGCCGGGCGCCCGGCTGGTTCGCCTAGTCCGCGGAAATCTACGACGGGTCACCAGCCAGGGGGGCGGCGGTCGGACCACGGGGCGGCCGCCTCCACCTGCGCCGCGAGCGCCAGCAGCAGCGACTCCTCCGCGGGCCGGGCGGCCAGCATCACGCCCACCGGGAGCCCCTCGGGCGTCCAGTGCAGCGGCAGCGACACCGCCGGCATCCCGGTGACGTTCCAGGCCGAGGTCCACGGGGTGAACGACTTCTGCGCCTCGAAGTCCGCCGCGGGGTCCGCGTCGTCGCGCAGCGCGCCGACCGGCAGCGGCGGCTGCGCGAGGGTCGGGGTGAGCACGGCGTCGTACGGCGCCAGTGCGGCCAGCGCGCCTGCGGCCAGCCGGCGCATCTCCCCGATCGCCAGCCCGAACTCCGGCCCGGACACGGCCCGCCCGCGGTCGGCGAGCCAGCGGGTCAGCGGACGCAGCAGCGGCTCCCGCCCCGGGGGCACCACCGAGAGCGCGGTCAGCACCGCCCAGCAGGGCTCGAACACCGGCACCGCGGTCTCAGGCAGCGACACCGGGACGTCGACCACGTCGTGCCCCAGCGACGCCAGCAGCTCCGACGCCGCCTCCCACCATGCCCAGCCAGACCACAGCAGCCTCCGGAT
>NZ_DAOMFK010000343.1:0-1562 GCF_035429765.1 Nocardioides sp.
CGGGGGATTGTCCGGGTGGCGCTGGCGACCCCCGCCGTCGTAGGGTGCCCATTCGTACCCGCATCATGGGGACGAAACCCGCTCCGAAAGGACCTCATGCCCGCCGACACGCTCCGCCGCCTCGTCATCGTCGAGTCGCCTGCCAAGGCCAAGACGATCCAGGGCTACCTCGGCGAGGGCTACGAGGTGACGGCCAGCGTCGGCCACATCCGCGACCTGCCCGACCGGGCGGCGGACATCCCGGCGCAGTACAAGGGCGAGTCCTGGTCGCGCCTGGGCGTCGACATCGAGCACGGCTTCAAACCCATCTACGTCGTCAACTCGGACAAGAAGGCACGGGTCAAGGAGCTCAAGGACAAGCTGCGCGACGCCGACGAGCTGCTGCTGGCCACGGACGAGGACCGGGAGGGCGAGGCCATCGCCTGGCATCTCCTCGAGGTGCTCAAGCCCAAGATCCCGGTGCGGCGCATGGTCTTCCACGAGATCACCCGCGAGGCGATCCAGCGCGCTCTCGACGAGACCCGCGAGCTCGACCAGGACCTCGTGGACGCCCAGGAGACCCGGCGCATCCTGGACCGCCTCTACGGGTACGAGGTCTCCCCGGTGCTGTGGAAGAAGGTCATGCCGCGGCTGTCGGCCGGGCGTGTGCAGTCGGTCGCCCTGCGCCTGGTGGTGGACCGGGAGCGCGAGCGCATGGCGTTCGTGTCGGCCACCTACGCCGACATCGAGGCACTGCTGGACCCGGGCAGTTTCAGCGCCACGCTCACCCACGTGGACGGTCAGCGGATCGCGCGCGGCGACTCGTTCAACGACCGCGGCGAGCTGAGCAAGAAGGACGTGCGGCACCTCGACCTCGCCACGGCGGAGGCGATCGTCGCCGGGCTGGGCGCCACGATGACCGTCGACTCGGTGGAGGAGAAGCCGGGGACCCGCAGGCCGTCGCCACCGTTCATGACCTCGACGCTGCAGCAGGAGGCCTCCCGGAAGCTGCGATGGGGCGGGCAGCGCACGATGCGCACCGCCCAGGGGCTGTACGAGCGCGGCTTCATCACCTACATGCGCACCGACTCCACGACGCTGTCCCAGACGGCTGTGAACGCGGCCAGGACACAGGCGAAGGCGCTGTACGGCGAGGACCACGTCTCGCCGCAGCCGCGGGTCTACAACCGCAAGGTGAAGAACGCCCAGGAGGCCCACGAGGCGATCCGGCCGGCGGGCGACTCGTTCCGCACCCCTGGACAGGTGTCCTCGCAGCTGAGCCCCGACGAGCTGGCCCTGTACGACCTGATCTGG
Organism: Nocardioides sp.; assembly: GCF_035429765.1. GTDB lineage: Bacteria > Actinomycetota > Actinomycetes > Propionibacteriales > Nocardioidaceae > Nocardioides. The sequence continues at coordinate 1,294 of NZ_DAOMFK010000343.1, forward strand.
AAGCGGACCGTGGCCTCGCAGATGGCCGACGCGCGGATCGCGACCACCACCCTGCGGCTCGGTGCGACGACCGGCGACGGCCTCGCGACGACGTTCACCGCCAGCGGCACGGTAGTGACGTTCCCTGGCTTCCTCGCCGCGTACGAGGAGAGCCGCGACGACGAGGACTCCGGCCAGCAGAGCCGGTTGCCGCGCCTGGCGCAGGGCGACGAGGTGTCCATACGGGCCCTCAACGCCGAGGCCCACGCCACCAAGCCCCCGGCGCGCTA
>NZ_DAOMFK010000344.1:0-1553 GCF_035429765.1 Nocardioides sp.
CGGGGACGACGCCTGGGTGATCTTCACCTCCGGGTCCACCGGGACCCCCAAGGGAGTGGCGGTCACCCACCGGTCCGCAGCGGCGTTCGTGGACGCGGAGTCGCGGCTGTTCCTCCAGGACCGGCCGCTCGGGGCGGGGGACCGGGTGATGGCGGGTCTCTCGGTGGGCTTCGACGCCTCCTGCGAGGAGATGTGGCTCGCCTGGGCGCACGGGGCGTGCCTGGTGCCCGCACCGCGCTCGCTGGTGCGCAGTGGGATGGATCTGGGCCCCTGGCTGGTGGCCAACGACATCACCGCCGTCTCCACGGTCCCCACGCTGGTGATGCTCTGGCCGATGGACGCGCTGGCCGACGTACGGCTGCTGATCCTGGGCGGGGAGGCCTGTCCACCCGAGATCGGGGCACGGCTGGCCGGCCCGGACCGGGAGGTCTGGAACACCTACGGACCCACCGAGGCGACCGTCGTGTCCTGCGCCGCCCGGCTCACCGGCGAGCCGCCCGTGCGCATCGGGCTGCCGCTGGACGGCTGGGACCTCGCGGTGGTCGACGAGGCCGGGGCCGGCGTCGAGCCGGGCCGCACCGGCGAGCTGATCATCGGCGGGGTCGGGCTGGCTCGCTACCTGGACCCGGCCAAGGACGCCGAGAAGTACGCCCCGATGCCCCTGCTGGGGTGGTCGCGGGCCTACCGCAGCGGCGACCTGGTCCGGTACGACGGCGAGGGGCTGGTCTTCGTCGGCCGCGCGGACGACCAGGTGAAGCTGGGTGGCCGCCGGATCGAGCTGGGCGAGGTCGACAGCGCGCTGCTGGCGCTCGAGGGCGTGACCGGCGCGGGGGCGGCGGTGCGGAGCACCGCGGCGGGCAACACGCTGCTGGTCGGCTACATCACCGTCGAGGAGACCTTCGACCCTGGCCACGCCATGCGCCGGCTGCGCGAGACCATGCCGGCCTCGCTCGTGCCGCGGCTCGCCCAGGTCGACTCCCTCCCGACCAAGACCTCCGGCAAGATCGACCGTGACGCGCTGCCGTGGCCGCTGCCGACCGTCGAGCACGGCGGGGGAGCGCGGCTCGAAGGCACCGCCGGGTGGGTCCAGGACCTGTGGGCGGAGATCCTCGGTGCCGTGGTGTCCGGCGAGGAGGACGACTTCTTCGACCTCGGCGGCGGCAGCCTGACGGCCGCCCAGCTGGTGTCCCGGTTGCGCGAGCGCTTCCCCGAGGTCACCGTCGCCGACGTGTACGAGAACCCCACCGCCGGAGCGCTCGCCGCCACCCTCGACCAGATGGCCGTGCCGGCGTCGCGCACCAACCGCCGGGTGCGGCCGGTCCCCCTGAAGACCCAGGCCGGTCAGGTGGTGTCCACGGTGGGTCTGCGGACCCTGAGCGGTCTGCGCTGGCTCACCTGGGTCGCGGCGGCCAACAACACCGCCAGCGCGCTGCTCGGGGTGGACTGGCTCCCGACCGTCTCCTGGTGGTGGGTGGCACTCGGCTGGCTGCTGCTGGTCCTCCCGCCGGGCCGGATGCTGCTGACCGCCGCGGGCGCCCGGGTGCTGCTTGGCG
>NZ_DAOMFK010000345.1:0-1540 GCF_035429765.1 Nocardioides sp.
CCGTCGGCGTAGGCCCCGCCGAGGTAGAAGAACATCGGTAGCGGCTCGGGCCCGCCCGCGGCCTGCCACCACCGGGTGACGAGGTCGGGGTGGAGCCCGGCCCGCCACAGCTGGACCAGCCCGCCGGGCTCGCGGACGGTCTCGGTGCCACGGGGGTCGCGGCGCGGGGGGACGACGGTGCCGTGGGCCTGCTCGACGGTGGCGACCAGCCGGGTGAGGGGGCCCTGCGGGGCGTCGTACGCCGCGGCGAGGTGGCCGGGCGAGCGCAGGTGGTCGACGGCGTCGACGACGTCGCGCCAGGCGCGCACGCAGCGGGGGCAGAGCCGGTCCTCTCGGGCCGACCAGCCCTGGTGCGGCCGGTGCCGGAGGAGGGGCAGGGCCCTGCGGGTGAGCAGCTGCGCCGCCTCGCGGGCGGCCGGGACGACCCGGTCGACCAGGTCCAGGCAGGAGCAGTAGCCGCCCAGCGCCGCCAGCACCCGCTCGGCCTCCAGGTCGTGCGGCGTCTCGACGCTCCAGTCGGCATTGATGGTCGCGGGGTGCTTCTTCCCGCGGGTGGCGCGGCGGTTCGTGCGGCACTCGACCTGGACGCGCAGCGGCGTACCGTCGGGGGTCGGTCCGACCTCCGTGAGCTCCCCCCGCACCCCGACCCCCTCAAACGTGTGTTCGAACCCCCATCCCACGCGATTCTTTGCTTTCGCGCAAGGGGGAGTCCAGCAGCGGGCGCAGACGACCTCTGTCGGAGGTCGGTTCTAGCGTGCAGGTGATGGGGGGCGGGTGCGAGCCGGTCCCCTGGTTGACCAGGATCCGCGATCGCGAGGCGCGGCGGAGCCGGCCGGGCTGCGGGGGAGTCCGGCGGCACCGCGTGCGCGATCGGCGGAGGCGCGTCAGCCGGGGGACCTCCCGCTGCTGGATGCGGACGTTCGAAGGAGGCAGGGGATGGCGATGACACGGAGGGGACTGGACGCGCTCCAGCGGGACAGGGCCGCGGGGGTGCTGCTGGCCACGGCGGGCGGGGACGCGCTCGGGGCGGGCTACGAGTTCGGCCCGTCGATGTCCCCGGACGTGCCGGTGCGGATGGCTGGGGGAGGCACGTTCGGCTGGACGCCTGGCGAGTGGACCGACGACACATCGATGGCCGTCGCGATCGCCGAGGTCGCAGCCACCGGTGCCGACCTGCGCGAGCCGCAGGCACTGGACCGGATCGCCCAGCGGTGGGCGGAGTGGGCGGACCACGCCACGGACGTAGGGGTCCAGACCCGCGCGGTGCTCTCCGCGGCCGCCCGCCCGCTGACCAGGGCGACGCTGGCCGAGGCGGCCGAGAAGCACCACGCGCGCGTCGGGCGCTCGGGCGGCAACGGCTCGCTGATGCGGACCGCGCCGGTGGCGCTCGCCTACCTCCACGACGAGGACGGGCTCGTCGAGGCGGCGAAGAGGGTCTCCTCGCTCACCCACCACGACCCGGAGGCGGGCGAGGCGTGCGTGCTGTGGTGCCTGGCGATCCGGCACGCCGTCCTGCACGCCACCTTCGACGGGCTGCGCC
>NZ_DAOMFK010000346.1:0-1534 GCF_035429765.1 Nocardioides sp.
GTTCCCGAGTACTGAGCCCGCGGCTCCCCGGGCTCAGCCCTCGGTCGCCCCGCCCCCGGGCTCGGCCACCTCGCCCACGGGCGGCGTCCCGGGCTTCGGCCTGGGCGGCCGGCGGATGTACCGGCCCAGGCCGCCCTCGTCGGTGGCGATCACCTCACCGAGCGCCGCCGTGGCCAGCAGCACCCAGGCGATGACGTAGAGCCAGCCGATGTAGGTGAACGCCACCCCCAAGGACCCGTAGTGGTGGAGGCTGCTCTCCAGGGCCTGGGGGAGCCAGCGCTCGGTCACCGGCTGGGCGACGGCGGCCGCCAGCCCGAACAGCAGCGCCCCCGGGAGGAGCACGCGGACCCGGATCCGCTTCGAGGTGAGCAGCCAGGGGAGGTACACGGCCACCGCGACCGCCACGAGGGGGTCGATGAGGGAGCCCCACAGGTTGGTCGGCGGCAGCGTCGCGGCGACCTCGATGGCCACCCGGCTCATCAGGAAGCTCCCGGCGATCACCAGCACCGCCACCACCCACCGCCACGCCTCGAACCAGCGGGTGGGGCCGTAGTCGTGGTACCAGATCACCTCGTAGGCGCGGGTGGTGGCCCGGGAGAGGCTGGTCGCGGAGGCCAGCACCATGAGGCCGCCGAGCACACCGAACGTCGCGGTCGTCGACGAGCTCTGCAGCTCGTCGAGCAGGCCCGCGGACGGCAGGTCCAGTGCCTGGACCAGCCAGTCGGCCCGGTCGGCGCCGAGCACGACGGCCACCATGATCAGGATCGGGAACACCGAGGTGAAGATCTGCGCGGCGATCGTCATGGCGCGGTCGAAGATCTGGAGCCGGCGCAGCGCAACGGTCGTGCGGAGCGCCACCCGCCCCGGCCAGTGCGACATCAGCCACTTGACGGGTCCGTGCGTCCAGGGCGGGAGACGGGCCATCATGCTGGCGACCGTCTCCTCCGGTGGCAGGTACCGGACAGGGGGCGCGGGAGCCGCGAGGAACCCCGGGCCGTCCGGGGTGGGGTGCTCCGGCGTCGCCACTGGTCCATCCCTCCGGGTCGTCGAGGCCAGCCAACCGCAGCGTCGGTGCCCCTCGCATCATCCCAGCCGGATGACCGGCGGCGTCGACGCTGCGCGGGTCACCGCGGTGTCGCGGGGTCGAGCTCGGCCCGAAGCAGGTCGCGCAGCAGGCGGTGCTCCGGCACGTGGCCGGGGTCGGAGACCGCCGCGACGACCAGCCGCCCCGCGACGGAGAGGACGTCGAAGGAGACCGTGACGTTGCCGGGGGTCGCGGCGAGGGGGACCACCCGGGCCACCCGGGCGCCGGCGAGGAACAGCGGCTGCGAGGGCCCCCGCAGGTTGGTGAGGAAGGTGTGCACGAGCCGCTGCCGGTTCACGAACGGCTCGAACAGGCCGAGCCCGGCCAGCGCCCGGAACGCGGCCGAGGTCGCCGTCCCCGAGCTGCCCCGGGGAGCCGCGACGCCGAGCCGGGCCCGTTGGGCCGCCACCGCCCGCAGCTGCGTGGCCCGGTCGGCGAGCAGCGGGACGG
>NZ_DAOMFK010000347.1:0-1524 GCF_035429765.1 Nocardioides sp.
GTGGCGGTCGGCGGGAGGCTGCAGGACCGCGCCCCGGACGGCTGTCTGCGGCCGGGGGACCGCATCGGGCCGGCCGCGGCCGCCCTGGCGGCCGCCGTGGGAACCTCCTAGGCCCAGATCGGGCCCACCGGGGGGTACTGCCCGGTGAGGTCGTCGCGCAGCTGCGCGACCCGACGCCCGGGCTCCCCCTGCGGCCCGTGCCCGGCGTCGCTGGTGTCCAGCAGCATCGACCGCCCCCAGGCCAGCACCGGCTCCAGCCGCGGGTCGTCGGGGACCTGGGCGAGCGCGCGCACCCAGTCGGTCCGGCCGTAGGCCACTCCCCCGCCGACCAGCACCAGCTCCACGTCGTTCGGAATGGCCGCGCACACCGACTCGAAGGGGTCCGGGTCGCAGCGGCGCAGCACCACCAGATCGGCCGGACGGCCGACCTCGAGCGTGCCGAGCCGGTCCGCCAGACCCGAGATCCGGGCCGCGGTCGAGGTCACCATGGCCACCAGCTCGTGGGCGGAGACCGGCCGCCCCTGGCCGGCCAGCTCCTCCCGGGCGACCTTCATCTCGGCCAGCAGGCTGGTCGAGCCCGACGGGAGCCAGTCGGCGCCCAGGGCCACCGGCAGCCCGACGTCCAGCGCGTCGGCCGCCCGCGTGGTCTCCCCGTACAGGCGCAGGTTGCTCTGGGGCGACCAGACCAGTGCGGCGCCGGCCTGGGCGGCGGTGCCGAGCTGGTCATGGGTCAGCGCGGTCCCGTGGATGATCACCGTCGCCGGGGTGAGCCCGCCGAGGTCCACCAACCGGTCGAACTCCTCCACCGACCGCGCGTTGTCCCGCCGGCCCTCGGCGAGGTGCACGTAGAACGCGTCGACGTCGCCGGCAGCGATGGCGCCGACGATCCGCGCGAGGTCCTCCACCCCGCGCGAGCCCGGTCCCGAGGGCAGGTCGATCATGCTCCGGGCCCGGTGCCGGCCGAAGACCACGCCGTCGACGTTGCGCACCAGGGACTCGACCGGCCCCTGGCTGGCGGCGGAGGCTCCCTGGAACGCGGTGACCCCGCCCACGAGCGCCCGGATCTCGGCGTACCTGAGCTCGGTGCCGCGCGGCAGCGCTGTGAGCAGCCGGTTCTGCGGGTCCCTGATCAGCAGGCGGTAGGCCTCGCTGGCCCGCCAGGAGTAGCGGTTGACGTACCACCGGGGCGGCTCCCACGGGGCGAAGACGTTGAACTCGGGGTGGCCGTGCAGGTCGATCAGCCCGGGCAGGATGATGCCGTCGGTGGCCAGCGTGCGGGCTGCCGCGGGCTTCCTCGTGCTGATGTCGGCGACCAGCCCGTCATGGATGGTGAGCCAGCCGCGCATCGCCGTGTCGGGGGTGACGAGCTGGCCGCCCAGGGCAATGGTCTCGGCCGGAAGCGCGCGGGCCGCACGCGTACCGATCGGCAGCGGCAGGGGCCCTCGCTCGGCGCTGGTCGCGCTGTCGAAGAGGGCGGCCTGTACCTTGCCGGAGCAGCTCCATTGCAGGGCGTAGACGGCGCCG
>NZ_DAOMFK010000348.1:0-1522 GCF_035429765.1 Nocardioides sp.
AGCGGCTCGTCGACCGCCACCTGGTCGCCGACCTGCTTGAGCCAGCGCGTGACCGTGCCCTCGGTGACGCTCTCGCCCAGCGCGGGCAGGGTCGCCGACGTGCCCGCGGCGGGGGGCGCTGCCTCGGCGGCAGCCGGTGCGGGCGGGGCAGCCGGCGCGGGCTGAGCGGCCGGCGCCGGCTCGGGCTCCGGCGGTGCCTCTGCTGCGGGCTGCTCCGATACGGACTGCTGGGCCGGGGGCTCCTGCGCCGCAGGCTGTTGACCCGCCTCGCCGACCACGGCCAGCACCGCCCCCACCTCGACCGTGTCGTCCTCGTGCGCCCGGATCTCCAGCAGCGTGCCGGCCACAGGGGAGGGGATCTCGGTGTCGACCTTGTCGGTGGAGACCTCCAGCAGCGGCTCGTCGACCGCCACCTGGTCGCCGACCTGCTTGAGCCAGCGGGTGACGGTGCCTTCGGTGACGGACTCGCCGAGTGCCGGGAGAGTGACTTCGCTGGGCATGGTCTTCCTTCGTTCTTCCGTGGTCGTCAGGAGTGGGTGTGCAGCGGCTTCCCGGCGAGGGCCAGGTGCGCCTCGCCGAGCGCCTCGTTCTGGGTGGGGTGGGCATGCACCAGCGGGGCGACGTCGTCGGCGTGGCCCTCCCAGCCGTAGATCAGCTGGGCCTCGCCGACCAGCTCGCCGACCCGGTCCCCGACCAGGTGGACGCCCACGACCGGGCCGTCGATACGTTCGACGAGCTTCACGAAGCCCTGCGTCTTCAGGATCTGGCTCTTGCCGTTCCCGGACAGGTCGTAGGTCAGCGCGCGCACCTGGTCGGCGCCGTACCTCTCCACCGCCTGGGCCTCGCTCAGCCCCACCGAGGCGACCTCCGGGTGGGAGTAGGTCACCCGGGGGATGCCGGCCTCGTCGATCGGGGTCGGCGCCAGGCCGGCGATCTCCTCGGCGACGAAGATGCCCTGCTGGAACCCGCGGTGCGCCAGCTGCAGGCCGGGAACGATGTCCCCCACGGCGTAGACGTGGGGCGCGGTGGTGCGCAGCCGCTCGTCGGTGCGGACGAAGCCCCGGTCCAGGGCCACCCCCTGCTCGGCGTACCCGAGGCCCTCGGTGCGCGGTCCGCGGCCCACCGCCACCAGCACCAGCTCGGCGGTGAGCGTGTCGCCGCCCTCCACCGTGAGCGCCACTCCGTCGGCGGTGTGCGCCAGGCTCTGGAACGGCGTCCCGGTGCGGGAGGTGATGCCGCGCCGGCGGAACGCCCGCTCGAGGACTTTCGAGGACGCCTCGTCCTCCGCCGGAACCAGCCGAGGCAGCGCCTCGACGATGGTGACCGTGGCGCCGAAGGACGCCCACACGGAGGCGAACTCGCAGCCGATCACCCCGCCTCCGAGCACGATCACCGACGACGGCACCCGGTCGAGCGTGAGGGCGTGGTCGGAGGTGATCACCCGTTCGCCGTCGACGTCCAGTCCCGGCAGGGTGCGGGCGTAGGAGCCGGACGCGAGCACGACGTGGTCGCCGGTGTACGT